>NZ_SSOI01000058.1:0-5840 GCF_029873175.1 Pseudomonas sp. BN505 | reverse complement strand
GCCGGCTACACCGTGTGCAACGACTACGCCATCCGCGACTACCTGGAAAACTACTACCGCCCCAACCTGCGGGTAAAAAACCGCGACGCCACCACCCCGGTCGGCCCGTGGATCGTCGATGCGGCCGATGTGCCAGACGTCAGCAACCTGAAGCTGCGCACCTGGATCAACGGTGAGCTGAAGCAGGAAGGCACCACCGCGGACATGATCTTCGACATCCCGCACCTCATCGAATACTTCTCCAGCTTCATGACCCTGCAACCGGGCGACATGATCGCCACCGGCACGCCAGAAGGCCTGGCCGATGTGGTGCCGGGTGACGAAGTGGTGGTGGAAGTGGAAGGCGTCGGTCGCCTGGTCAACCGTATCGTCAGCGAAGCTGACTTCTTCAAGAACAACAAGGCATGAGCAGCATGATCAAGCACTGGATCAACGGCCGTGAGGTCGAGAGCAAAGACACCTTCGTCAACTACAACCCGGCCACCGGCGACGCCATCTGCGAAGTCGCCAGCGGCGGCGCCGAGGAAGTGGCCCAGGCTGTGGCTGCGGCCAAGGAAGCCTTCCCCAAGTGGGCCAACACCCCGGCCAAGGAACGTGCCCGGCTGATGCGCAAGCTGGGTGAGCTGATTGAGCAGAACGTGCCGAAACTCGCCGAGCTGGAAACCCTCGACACCGGCCTGCCGATCCACCAGACCAAGAACGTGCTGATCCCGCGTGCCTCGCACAACTTCGACTTCTTCGCCGAAGTGTGCACGCGCATGGACGGCCATACCTACCCGGTCGACGACCAGATGCTCAACTACACCCTGTACCAGCCGGTGGGTGTGTGCGGCCTGGTAAGCCCATGGAACGTGCCGTTCATGACGGCTACCTGGAAGACTGCGCCGTGCCTGGCGCTGGGCAACACCGCCGTGCTGAAGATGAGCGAGCTGTCGCCGCTGACCGCCAACGAACTGGGCCGCCTGGCGGTAGAAGCCGGCATCCCCAACGGGGTGCTGAACGTGATCCAGGGTTACGGCGCTACCGCCGGCGATGCCCTGGTCCGCCACCCCGATGTGCGCGCCATTTCCTTCACCGGCGGTACCGCCACCGGCAAGAAGATCATGCAGACCGCAGGCCTTAAAAAGTACTCGATGGAACTGGGCGGCAAGTCGCCCGTGCTGATCTTCGAAGACGCAGACCTTGAGCGTGCGCTGGACGCCGCGCTGTTCACCATCTTCTCGCTGAACGGCGAGCGCTGCACCGCCGGCAGCCGCATCTTCATCCAGGAAAGCGTGTACCCGCAGTTTGTCGCAGAGTTTGCGGCGCGCGCCAAGCGCCTGATCGTAGGTGACCCGACCGACCCGAAAACCCAGGTCGGTTCGATGATCACCCAGCAGCACTATGACAAGGTCACCGGGTACATCCGCATTGGCATCGAAGAAGGTGCACGCCTGGTCGCCGGGGGCCTGGAGCGCCCGGCCAACCTGCCTGCGCACCTGGCCAAGGGGCAGTTCATCCAGCCCACCGTATTCGCCGACGTGAACAACAAGATGCGCATTGCCCAGGAAGAAATCTTTGGCCCGGTGGTGTGCCTGATCCCGTTCAAGGACGAAGCCGAGGCGCTGCAACTGGCCAACGACACCGAGTATGGCCTGGCCTCGTACATCTGGACCCAGGACATCGGCAAAGCCCATCGCCTGGCCCGTGGCATCGAGGCCGGCATGGTGTTCATCAACAGCCAGAACGTACGCGACCTGCGCCAGCCGTTCGGCGGCGTGAAAGGTTCCGGTACCGGGCGTGAGGGCGGGCAGTACAGCTTCGAGGTCTTTGCAGAGATCAAGAACGTGTGTATTTCCATGGGTAATCACCACATTCCTCGCTGGGGCATCTAACCCTCTGTGCGGTTTACACCGCCCGTGTAGGAGCGGCCTTGTGCCGCGATGGGGCGCGCAGCGGCCCCTGGATTTCAGCCTCGCCGCAGATATCGCCGGGGCCGCTGTGCGCCCCATCGCGGCACAAGGCCGCTCCTACAAGGGACCGGGTCAGCCCCAAAACAACAACAGCGTCTTATCGGAGACCCCCATGGGCAAACTCGCTCTCACTGCCAAGATTACCCATGTACCGTCCATGTACATGTCCGAACTGCCAGGCCCGCGCCAAGGCTTTCGCCAGGCGGCCATCGACGGGCATCACGAAATCAGCCGCCGTTGCCGTGAGCTGGGCGTGGACACCATCGTCGTGTTCGACACGCACTGGCTGGTCAACGCCAACTACCACGTGCTGTGCGGGCCGCATTTCGAGGGCGTGTACACCAGCAACGAACTGCCGCACTTCATCAGCAACATGCCCTACGCATTCCCCGGCAATCCCGAGCTGGGCAAGCTGCTGGCCGAGGAGTGCAACCGCTTCAACGTCGAAACCATGGCCCACCACGCCACCACCCTCGCCCCGGAATACGGCACCCTGGTGCCCATGCGCTACATGAACCAGGACCAGCACTTCAAAGTGGTCTCGGTCTCGGCACTGTGCACCTCGCACTACCTGGCCGACAGTGCCCGCCTGGGCTGGGCCATGCGCAAGGCAGTAGAAGACCACTACGACGGCACCGTGGCGTTCCTGGCCAGCGGCTCGCTGTCGCACCGCTTCGCGCAGAACGGCCAGGCGCCGGACTTTGCCACCAAGGTGTGGAGCCCGTTCCTCGAAACCCTCGACCACCGTGTGGTGCAAATGTGGCAGGACGGCGAGTGGGAAGCGTTCTGCGGGATGCTGCCGGAGTACGCCGCCAAAGGCCACGGTGAAGGCTTCATGCACGACACGGCAATGCTGCTGGGTGCGCTGGGCTGGTCCGATTACGACGGCAAGGCCGAAGTGGTCACGCCCTACTTCGGCTCTTCCGGCACCGGCCAGATCAACGCGATCTTCCCGGTCACCCCGCAGGACGGTGGTGCCATCCCCGCTGCCCAGGCCGCCAACCCGGCCGCCGTGGTGCCCACCAGCCGCCTGTAACCCACCCGTTCGCGGCTGGTCGCCCTGGCGGGTGGCCAGCCGCCCCTCACCGAGGAGGCCCCCATGCCACACCTGGTTCTGCTCTATACCCCCGACCTGGAAACCGACGCCGACATCCCCGGCCTGTGCCGCGCCCTGGCCGACACCATGCTCGAACAGCGCGATGCCGAAGGCAAAGCCGTGTTCCCCACTGGCGGTACACGCGTGCTGGCCTACCCCGCCGCCCATTGCGCGGTGGCCGACGGCAAAGGCGAATACGGCTTTCTGTACGCCAACCTGCGCATGGCTACCGGCCGTAGCGCCGAGGTGCACAAAACAGTGGGCGACAGCTTGCTGGCAGTGTTGAAAGCGCGCCTGGACCCACTGCTGCAACAGCGCCCGATCGGCATCACCGTGCAGATCGACCACAGCACCGCCCAGGTCTACGACGCCAAGCACAGCACCTTGCACCCACTGTTCAACCGCTAGCGCGCCGGCTCAAACCACGCCCTCCCCGACTCATTACAGAATAAGTACAAAAACATGAGCACACTCGAACAAGCCTCGCCGCGCGAGGCACACGTTGAACGGGCCGACAGTACCCATCGGGCAGTCACCTGGCGGCTGATGCCGCTGCTGCTGGTGTGCTACCTGTTCGCCCACCTGGACCGCATCAACATTGGCTTCGCCAAGATGCAGATGAGCCAGGACCTGCATTTGTCCGACACGGTCTATGGCCTGGGTGCCGGGCTGTTCTTCATTGCCTATGCGCTGTTCGGCGTCCCCAGCAACCTGATGCTCGACCGCGTTGGCCCACGCCGCTGGATCGCCTGCCTGATGGTGGTGTGGGGGCTGTTGTCGACCAGCATGCTGCTGATCGAAAGCAGCAGCGCGTTCTACCTGTTGCGCTTTGCCCTGGGCGCGGCCGAGGCCGGGTTCTTCCCGGGCATTCTGGTTTACCTCAACCGCTGGTACCCGGCCGGGCGCCGCGCCCAGGTCACCGCGCTGTTCGCCATTGCCGTGCCGTTGGCCGGAGTGGTCGGCGGGCCAGTGTCCGGGGCCATACTGGCCTTCATGCACGACACGGGCGGGCTGCGTGGCTGGCAGTGGATGTTCCTGCTCGAAGGGGCGCCGGTGGTGTTGCTGGGCCTGGTGGTACTGGCCGTTTTGCCGGAGCACTTCGAGCGGGTGAGCTGGCTGGATGAGCAGCAGAAAGCCACGCTGCGCGCGCAATTCGGTGAGGAAGAACAGCGCAAGCCCGTAACCTCGTTCGGCGCCATTTTCGCAAGCCGTGCGCTGTGGCTGTTGGTGGCCGTGTATTGCGCGGTGATGCTGGCGGTGAATACCCTTGCGTTCTGGATGCCCAGCCTGATTCACAGTGCCGGTGTGGCCAGCGACGCCAGTGTCGGCCTGCTCAGCGCTGTGCCGTACGTGGCCGGCTGCGTGTTCATGCTGGCGTGCGGCCGCTCCAGCGACCGCCAACGCGAACGCCGCTGGCACCTGTGCGTACCGCTGCTGATGGCTGCCATCGGCATCGCTATTGCGGCCATTGCCCCCGAGCAGGCGCTGCCGGTAATGGCCGGCCTGGTGCTGGCCGGCATGGGCGCCAGCGCTGCGCTGCCGATGTTCTGGCAACTGCCGCCGGCGTTCCTCAACGCTCGTACCCAGGCCGCCGGCATTGCCCTGATCAGCTCGCTGGGCAGCATCGCCTCGTTCTTCACGCCCTACTTCATCGGCTGGGTGCGCGACACCACCCACAGCGCCAGCCTTGCCCTGTACGTACTCGCCGTCTTCATCGCCCTGGGCGGCCTGCTGGTGCTGCGCACCCAGGCTGCCATCGTCAACCCTTGAATCAAGAGACCGCCCCCATGCTAGACAACGCTTTCATCCAGCACGCCGCCGACCGCCTCGACCAGGCCGAACGCTCCCGCGAGCAAGTGCGCCAGTTCTCGCTGGAGCAACCGGCAATCACCATCGAAGACGCCTACGCCATCCAGCGCGCCTGGGTGGCAAAAAAGATCGCCGCCGGGCGCAAGCTGGTGGGCCACAAGATCGGCCTGACCTCGCGCGCCATGCAGGTATCGTCGAACATCACCGAGCCCGACTACGGCGCCTTGCTCGACGACATGCTGTTCGACGAAGGCAGCGACATCCCCTTCGAGCGCTTCATCGTGCCGCGGGTTGAAGTGGAGTTGGCGTTCATCCTCGGCAAGCCGCTGAAGGGCCCGAACATCACCGTGTTTGATGTGCTGGACGCCACCGAGTGGGTGATCCCGGCGCTGGAAATCATTGACGCGCGCATCCAGCAGGTGGACCCGCAAACCCAGGCCACCCGCAAGGTGTTCGACACCATCTCCGACAACGCCGCCAATGCCGGCGTGGTGATGGGCGGGCGGGCCGTGCGCCCCACCGAAATCGACCTGCGCAAAGTGCCGGCGGTGCTCTACCGCAATGGCGTGATCGAGGAATCCGGGGTCAGCGCTGCCGTGCTCAACCACCCGGCCAAAGGCGTTGCCTGGCTGGCCAACAAACTGGCGCCGTACGACGTCACCTTGCAGCCCGGCCAGATCATCCTTGGGGGTTCGTTCACCCGCCCGGTCGCCGCTCGCCCAGGTGACACCTTCCACGTCGACTACGACATGCTCGGCTCCATCGCCTGCCGCTTCGTTTAAGGACCTGCTCATGGACATGCCCATCAACCACTTCAAGCGACGCCTGCACAGCGGTGAACCGCAAATCGGCCTGTGGCTCGGCCTGGCCGATGCCTACTGCGCCGAGCTGGCGGCCAATGCCGGTTTCGACTGGCTGCTGATCGACGGCGAACACGCGCCCAACGACCTGCGCGGCATGCTCGCCCAGTTGCAGGCGGTGGC
>NZ_SSOI01000057.1:0-63975 GCF_029873175.1 Pseudomonas sp. BN505 | reverse complement strand
GGCGTGATGAGTACTTCGCCGCGCTGGAAATAGCGTTGGTCCAGCAGCTGCAGAGCTTCGTTGATCAACGCATCTTCGTGGGCGCGCTGGGTCAGGGCGGGGTCGAGGGGCTCGACCAGGGTCAAGGGCGTGTTCATGAGCAGAGCCTCGTGTGCAGAAGCGCTCCGGGAGGAGGCCTCCGGTGTGTGGGATCAGGCGGTCACAGGCGGGTGAAACGATGACGGGTGCCGTGCAACGGGGAATGGCAGGCTTCGCAGGGGCGAGTGGAGAAGGGGTCGATGCCGACGCCGGTGTGCGGATCGAAATCGGCGCTGAGCGGCATTAGCGCCTGCAGCTCGATACGCATCTGCGCAATTCGCTGGTCGACTTCGACCTCGCTGTAGTACAGCGACAGCGCGCTAAAGTCGTCGTAGGCCACGGCATGCAGGCAATCCTCACAGAGCCAGTAACTCTCCATGGCAACCTCCGGGGATAAGAAAAGGCGCTCATGCGAGCGCCTCTGTGGTGGAGCATCCGTCTCAGGCAGGCTGCGTGGCCTGGTCCTGAGCCTGATCGGCACTGTGTGAAGGATTCGGCGCATGCTCTTCTGCCGCTTCGGACGGCAGTTCTGCCGAGGAAGCATCCTGCCGATCTGGCGCTTTGTAGGTGAGCTGACCGTTGACCTTGATCCACTCGATGAAGATCAGCCGACCTTTGAGGCTGGCACCGGGTTGGCCTTTGCGCTCACCTTTCTCGTAGGTGAAGGCGTCGACCCAAAGGTCGCCAATGCGAAACGCGATCAGCACCTTGCGTTCGGCACGGACATCCTCGAGGTGTTCGCGGATCAGCCGTTCGGCTTCACCGCCAGCGACCTTGCAGTCGAAGCGGGTGTACTCGACGTCATCCGACGCACCGTGCAAGGCGGCAATGTCGCAGGCCATAAAGGGCTGGCCTCGCCGCACTGGCACCTCACGCACGCGGTTCAAGTAACCAATGCCTTGGGTGTGCAGGTTGAAGTAGGTACTGGGGGCAGCAGTGTTTGCCGTGGTCATGGTGAATCTCCTGTTTGCGAGAAACGCGGATATTCACCGGCCCTGGCGGGGGTGAGTCCGCAAGGGAAGGTCAGGTGCAACAGCAGTGGTGTAAGAGCGCTCATCATCGCGGGGAGCGATAACCGTGCGAGCCGCCGAACGCTAGTCGCACTTTGGGAGGAACCACTCTGGAGAGAGCGTAGCCTTGCAGGTTCCGGCTACCTGGTGCTGTCAACGACAGCGCGGTGCAGTTCATCTATAGAACGGTGCGCAGCGCTCGTCAACAGCGGTTTTGACTGGGTTCAGAGGTGTGGACATGAGTGGAGCGCAGTGGACACAAACGCGTAAAAAAATAGCCCAACGGTCGTCGGGCTAGGAACAGAGAGGCCACCCTTGATCCGGCCCATTGACAGCGAAGTCATCGCTTCACTTCAGCTGTCGCGTCACCCTGATCAACCGACCCTTGTCGTGGCCTGGGTCGGGATAACTGGCACGCATCCGCGCACAAACGGCGCCCGTTTTTTCGCCGGCGGGCACCGGCACTGAGCATCGTCGCCGAGGCGGATGACCCCTGCAGCCTGCAGCAGGTCGCACGGGTCATCCGTCTCGAGAACCTTGGACATCTGGAACAGCGATACAGCGCGGTGAAAGAGGCTCCGAACTCAACGAGTCTGGCCGAGCTGCCCGGAGCGAATCGGCCTGGGGTCGCCAAACGGCGAGGGGCCTGTTCACTACATCAGGGACGGCCCCCAGCGTCAAGCAGTCAGGAACGCTTCGGTTTGGCGGGCGCCGCGCTGGCCTTCAACGGCTTGGTACCCTTGCAGTCGGGGTAGCGCACACAGGACCAGAAGTTGCCGGTGCGGCCTTTGCGCTGGCGCATGGGGCTTCGGCACACGGGGCAGGCTGGACCTTTCGAACGGGGTAGCTGCAGGTCCAACGAGGCCTGGCTGCGCACCACCTGGGTGAGCCAGGCCGATTGCTTGGCGAGAAACGCCTCGACACTCAGCTGACCGGTCTCGATCCGTGCCAGCGCCTGTTCCCATACCGCAGTCATCACCGGATCAGCCACCTCACGCGGAACGGCCTCGATCAACGTGTGGGCGGCCGCAGAGGCCGCTAGGCTGCGCTTTTTCTTGGTCAAGTAGCCGTGATCGATCAGGCCCTGGATGATCGCGGCGCGGGTGGCCTCGGTGCCGATGCCAATGCTGTCTTTCAACGTTTGCTTGAGGCGCACGTCGGCCACCTGGTTGGCGATGGTTTTCATCGCCTTGACCAGTGTGCCCTCGGTGTAGGGTTTGGGCGGCTGGGTGCGCTGCGTGTTGACCTTGGCGTCTCGCACACCAACCGACGCACCTTCCTGCAAGGTGGGGAGCCGCTGCGTTTGCTCGGTCGGTTCGCTGGCGTCGGCTTCGTCGATCACGGCCTTCCAGCCACGTACCTGGATCTGCTTGCCGCGGGCCAGCAACTGATCGGCCTGGCTGCGCAACTGCACCTGGGTCTTCAGGTATTCGTGTTGAGGCAGAAACTGCGCCAGGTAGCGGGCGCGGATCAGGGTGTACACGGCGCGCTCGCGCTCGGACAACTGATCCAGGGGGATCACCACGGCGGTGGGGATGATGCCGTGGTGGGCGGTGACCTTGCTGCTGTTCCAGGCGCGGGACCGCCGTGTCGGATCGAGTTCCTTGAAGCGCTGGCCAAGCATCGGGTCGGCTGCGGCCAAGGCCTTTAGTACACGCGGTACCTCGTCCAGCATGCTCTCGGGTAGGTAGCCACAATCGCTGCGAGGGTAGGTGGTGACTTTGTGGGTTTCGTACAGTGCCTGCGCCACACTGAGGGTTTCCTGCGCGCCCAGGCCGAGTTTGGCCGAACAGACCTCCTGCAGCGTGCCCAGGTCGAACGGCAAGGGCGGCCCCTCCGTCACGCGTTCAACGTCGACCCGCTCGACGTGTGCTGAACGCGCAGCTGCCAGGCGCCGGGCAGCCCGCTCGGCCGCCACCTGATCAACGCAGCGACCGGTATCATCGCAGTGTGCAGCAGGTGGCTGCCAGCGTGCCTCAAACTCAGCCCCGTCATCCCGCAGCACAACGTCCATGGTCCAGAACGGCCGGGCGACAAAGCTGGCGATGGCGCGGTCACGTTCAACCACCAGGCGCAGGGTCGGTGTCTGTACACGGCCCACGGGCAGTGTACCGTCGAAGCCGGCGCGGCGACCGAGCAGGGTGAACAATCGACTTAGGTTGATGCCAACCAGCCAATCGGCCCGTGACCGGGCGAGGGCACCGTGGTACAGCGGCAGGGTTTGCTCACCCGGCCGCAACGCCGCCAGGGCCCGGCGGATCGAGGCGTCGTCGAGGGCGGACAGCCACAGGCGCAGTATCGGCCCCTGATACTGGCAGCGTTCGAGGATCTCCCGGGCAATCATCTCGCCCTCGCGGTCGGCATCGGTGGCAATCACCACCTCGGTGCAGTTCTGCAGCAGCCGGCTGATCGCCTTCAGCTGCGCCGCCACCTTGGGCTTCGCCACCAGTTGCCAGTGCTGCGGGATGATCGGCAGGTGCTCCAATGACCAGCGCTTGAACTGTTGACCATAGGTTTCTGGCGGCGCGGTCTCCAGCAAGTGCCCCACGCACCAGGTTACGGTCACCCCCGTGCCCTGCAGGCAGCCATCGCCGTGACGATGGGCCTGCAGCACGCGAGCGATATCGCGGGCTTGGGACGGTTTTTCGCAAATGTAGAGGCGCATGACGTGGCCCTCTCGGTCAGGTACCGACAGGGTGGTCGCGTGACAGGGGAGCGCTAGGGAAAAGCTGAACTGGTCGAGATCATATCGATGTAACCACCAGCGGCGAGCGACTTACCGTTGCGAGAGGTGCGCGGTCACGGTCTGCAGAAGGTCCAAGGCAAATTGCTTGTCCGTCTCGCCAAGGTCCTTGATCAGTGGGGCAATCTTTTGCCCCTGGTCCTGTGGCCGAGGACTGATGGCCAGCAGCAATTCATCGGCCGGACATCCATACATATCCGCCAACTGCAGCAGCTTGGGCACGGTCAGCTCGACCTTGCCACGCTCCATGCGCGACACCGCTTCGGTACCGATCTCGAGGCGCTCACCGACTTGCGCCTGGGTAAAGCCCTGGGCACGGCGGTACTTGGCCAACTGGCGGCCGATGTGTTGTGGGCTAGGCTCTTTGACTGGCAACGGGGCGGCTCTCCAATTCAACCCGTTTGGTTGACCAGCCACCCGAAGATATGAACGCCCTGAACGGTTGACTATCGACCTATCAGGGCGTATCACCCAATGAGAGTACGGTGACCTGACCGTCACACGGAGATAGCGGATTGGACGAACGTGAGCAGCATGAAGCGGATGCGTTAGCGATCAAGGCCTGCGAGTTGTTCATGGCTACCCATCAGGAACCGGACGATCAGGCGGCGAGGGCCAGGTTGATCGCGTGGGTCAAGGAAGCGCCCGCGCACTGGCGGGCGTTCCTTGCCCTGGACCAGTACCTGGCGGAGGTCAAAGGGTTGATCGAGGGGGACGACCTGCATGGCGTCGCCCGCCGCGTGGGGCCCCGCGACTGAGCAGTATCGCGCTGAAGGGCACGGTTCCACTGACGTCCACCCGCTCAGGTCGACTTGCGGGTGGTTTTCTTGCCGGCCGGCTTGCGGCTGCTGCCCCCACTGTCACTGGCCTTTTCGCGCATGGATACGCCGGCCAGACGATGCGGCAGGATGCCGATGTGCCGCGCCTCAACCTTGAATGTCACCCGGGCATTGTCCTCGCTGTCTTCCCACTCATCCTTGACCGTTCGGCCCATGACCAGGACGCGCATACCTTTCTGGTACAAGGTGCTCCAGTGTTCGGCATCGCGGTGCCAGAGCTCGACCGGCGCCCAATAGCCGCCGCGATCTTCATAGCCGCCCTCGCGCGGTACCGGATTGTCGAAATAGACATTCAACCGCAGCAGCCGCTTTGGCTCGTCCGGGTTGTTGTTGAACTCCTGAAACTCAGGGGGACTGCCGATATTGCCTTCGCCAACAAAGAACGTGCTCATGGGTGTTTCTCCTCGGTGGTGGTATCGAAAAGGACGTCATCGGCATACGCGAGCTTGAGGGCGCCCATGAGGACCTGGCGATAGAGCGAGTTCAGGCTGCTCATCTGCAGGTTGAGGACGATCCGGTTGGCCTCCAGCTGGTACAGCGCCTGGCGCAACTCCGGCTGCAGCAACGGATGCGCCATCACCTGCTCCCAGACCTCCACGCCCATGCGCTTGAAGTCCGGGCTGCGCCAGCGGAGGAAGCATGCGCCCTGGGAGCTGTGCTGGACACTCAGTCGCAACTCGAGTAACGAGAAGGGTGGCTGCGCCATGATCGCCAGCATCGCGGCCATCAGCGTCTCGAGTTCGCCGCGCAGCTGTTTGATTGTCTCGGCGTACTGGAACAGCTCCCCCTTACCCTTAAAAGGCTTTAAAAGGCCTTTTAGAGAGGCACTGTGTTCAAACTCGCGATAGGCCTCGGATGACAGGCAATGGGCGATCGCTTCGGCCAGGGTCATGCTGCACCGCCTTCGGCGGGGGCGCCGGGCGAAGGTTCCACGTCGTCATCAAGTTGATCGGTCTCAGCGGGCAGTGCGGGCTTGGCGGCGCGCACGATGGGCGGCGCAAATTGCGAGCGTCGCGTACCTTCGAGAATGTCCTGAGGTGGGGTGCCGAACTTGTCGATGGCCTCGCGGGCGCGGGCGTTGTTGGCGGCCATGTCATCCCGGCTGACCCCGGCCAGTCGATACTGCTGCGCCATGCTGAACAGACTGCGCAGCAGGTGGGCGCCACGATCGATCCAGTGTTCCATGTCGACCCGGCCGATCAGCGCGGTGTGGTGGGCGAGCAGCACGCGACGCACCAGGCTGTCGTAGTCGGTCAGCAGGTAGACGGCGAGAAACCCCAGCTGGCTGCCGATGAACAAGGGCAGGGTGACAGGGTGGATGTTCAGGTTGTCGCCAACGCTGACCTGGGTGGGTAAATCCCGTTCGACCAGTTTGACTTGCTCGGTCAATGTCAGCAGCTCGGCCTTGGCCTGCAGTACCTTGTCTTCGAGTTGCAGCATGAACCAGTCGGCGAAGGGGTCGTCCTGACTGCTCGCCTGCTTGAGCAGGTTGGTCACGCTGATGTAGCCCGCCATACCCATGATGCCGAACACGCCTTCGCGTGCGGCACGGCCTTGCCACAGTCGTGCTGCGTGATGCGTGTGCAGGGTGAGGGTGATGCTGCTGCGCAGTGAACCCAGGTTGAGCTGGTAGTGGTCGACCATTGCCAGATCCTCGCCGTCGGAATGACGCCGACGATCTGCGCTCTCGGGCAACCTGGCAGTGATCAATGTGAACGCGATGGGCTCACATTGCCCCTACTCTCGAAGGTCCTCACATTGATGCCACTGTGATCAAATCCGCTGAGTGCCAACGCAGCTAACTATTTCATCTTGGCATTGGTCAAAGCTGCGACCTTACACCCATCACGCAGATCACACTCCTCGAGCGATTGTGTCTGGCTAGAAGACGTCACTGGAGTGATGCCACTGTGATCAAATCCATTGCGGTCCGCTGAACGTTGGAGACCTGGAAGACTCAGCGCGCTGTTACGTTGCCCCGCTCACGACACCGCAGCGAAGCTTGAGCTGCTCTAGGTACGCCTTGGCCAGCGGCGAGGCCACCCGGCTTCCGGACTCCCGTGAGCGCTCATCAGCTGGCTCTGGCGGGCGAATGCGCTTGCGCGGTGCTAGCGGGGCATCGCTACGGGCGGCCCACAGGGTGAAGTCCCCTTGGCACGCCCGCTTGATCAGCCCCAACAGATATGCAATCGGCTTGCGAATGTCGCCGCGGCTGCAGCGAACGGCTGCTTCATTGATCACCGCTTGTCGCTGTTCGGGCTCGAGCTGGCGCAGCGCCTGGACTGCCCGGCGCTGTTCAGTCGGGCTCAACTGCAGACCCTCTGGCCAAGCGGCGCTGCCACTGGCCGAGGCGGGCGGTACTGTACTTTTTTTGCTTTGTTTTTGTACGGTACGGTCGTGCGCTGGAATCCGAACGGCAGCCGGAGCCGGGACATTCGCGCTGGGTTCGGAATCGGTCGAGGACGCTGTGGCAAACCGAACGCTGTACGCCTCGCCTCGTTCGGAATGCTCGGCATGGCTGTCGTCCTGCAGCGGCAAGGCCTGTTGAGCGCCTGATGCGGGGAGCGAAGCCATCATGGCCAAGGCCTCGTCAGTCACCTCTGGATCCGCCCGTAGCTCCTGGAGGAGGTGTTGAGCGAGATCGCGCACGCCTTTGGTGGCATGGGACAGGTTTTGGCAGATCAGGGGCAGGTAACCGGCATCTTGGTCGATGGCTTGTGCGGGTGACAGCGGCGCGTCGTGCAGTACGTAGACACAGCCGCGCAGGCAACCCTGCGAATCGCGATATCGTTCGCTCAGGCTGAGCCAGCGGGTAGCGCGCAGCACGTTCAGCGCGCGGGCGATGGTCTCGCGTGAAGCCTGCGCACCACAGGGGCTGGTCGCCAGGTACGGCTGAAGGTCCTGATACCGTGGGGTACGCATTTGCCGTTCGGTGATCAACCAGCGCAGCACCAACCAGAGATTGCGCTCCACGGGTGTGAGCCGGCGATCCTGCAGCAATCCCCGCGGTAACGGATCGTGGCTGCCGTAGTACACGAAGCATGGCCCCTCAGCCAGCGCACGGGCGGCCCTGGCTTGTTCGGCCTGCTCCAGACAACGCTTGAGCGTGACCATGCTCTGGCGCACCACATCAGCCCAGTCCACGGTGTAGAAGTTCAGCATGGGATACCTCCGTATAGCTCGATCTGCTGCCAAATCAGGGTCAGGCTGATCTGTTGTTCCTCGGCCAGCATCATCATCGCGTCCAGCGGCTCGCTGTCCGGATCTTCAGCTCGCAACTGGCGCCAACGGTTCCACACGGCATGTTCCTGGGCTTCGCTGAGCTGGACAGGGCGGCCGCGATGGGTCTCGATCTTCAGGATTCGCCGACGCAACGCCGTGTCGGAGTGGTCGAGGCCGAAGCAGCGGTACATGATGTTCGAGCTCGCCCCAAGCTTGAGGGCACGGTTGATCAGCCGCTCGTTCAGTTCGTCGCGTTCGGCCTGGGCGATCAGGCGACGCAGCACCGTGGTGTCGACCTTGATCTCGACCCAGGCGATCGTGGTATGCGCCAGGTGGGACAAGGTGGTGGGCGGCAGCGACTGGAGCACCTCGATGTCCTCGTCGCCGAGGCCCAAGGCCTTGCACCGTTGCAGCCGGCCATGGCGCAGCTCATGCAGGACCTGGTTCAACATGGCGTGGTTCAGCAAATTGAACGACGTGCTCATGCGGCACCTCCGGGGGTCAGCGGGTGGACGACAGCGTGAGTTCGATCAGGCGTCGAGAGAGCCGGATAAGTGAAAACAGTTGCGCCAATTGAGGATCGGGGAGCCGCTCAATCCCGATCGCGAGCGGTGGGCGCTCGATCAGTGGCAGGTCGTAGGCACCCAGCAGCAGTTGGCCGAACAGCGCTGCCGGAAGTTGCTGCCGTTGCTCCCAAGCAACGTCATCCTGCACGCGCAACAGTGCGCCCAACAGCAGCTGAATCCCGGTGCGGTGGGGTGTCGAAGGCGTTGCTGTATCGGGCGCCAACGAGAAACCCAGGCCTTCTTCCGTGGCGCAGACCATGTGTGGTGCATTGGCGTAGCCAGCCAGTTCGCTGGCCAGCTGCGCGCAGGCTTGGCGCAGTTGCACCAGGTCTTCCAGAGCCGGCGGTATCGGCCAGATGGTGTCCAGTGAGTCGGGCAAGCACTGAAGCCCAGCATTGCCGAGATTGGCAGGCCGAGCGGGCGGTGGCGGAGTTGGACTATATACCTGTTCTCGGGCGGCGGCGGGAGGCTTCGTCTGGTCTGCCTGTTCGGGTTGTCTGTCAGCGGGTTGCAGAGGGCAGGCCGGTTCCGGTGAGTGGAGCCCCGTGGGAGATTCAGGCTCACTGCCGGAAGTAGCATCGGTGTCTTGGCCCACGCTCAGCGGGGGAGACAGGGACATGCCGGACGTAAGTGGCTGACGTGATGGTTGGCCACTATCCTGGATCAGCTCCAACGCCAGCAGGCGTGGTGACTGGTCCAAGGATTTCGCCATCTGTGCGAGCAGTTCGTCCTGCAGCTCGGCGGTGTCCAGCTCGGCGGTTGTGCAGTCGAACGTGGACAGCACCTCCAACCATAGCGCGGTGAAATCCAACTGTGTCGCAACGTATCGATTCCACACCGATTCGGCACGTCGACGCAGGCTAAGGGTTCGCTCGATCGAAGGTCTGCCTAAGCCGGCGTACAAGGTCTGCGGGATAGCCGGCAGCAGGTGCTCCAGCGTGTCCAGCATCCGGCTGATGTGCGATTGCGAGATCGGGTAGCCGCCGGCGGATAGTTGCGCCGCCAGTTCGCGTTGACTCAGGCTACTGCCGTCTATCAGCAGCATGTCGCGGAACTTGGCCACGGCCAGTGCACGCTCGATGAAGGTGAGTTGGCCGTGCAGGTCACTTTCGGCCAGATGGCCCAGCAGCGTATGCAGTTCCGACTGCCAGGGGCGAAACAAGCAGTGGATGCGGAAGAAGCGGTCCTCGCGGGTTTCCTGCCACAGCTCACCGAGGATACTCAGGCGGGTGTTGCCACCGTTGCGGATGATGAACTGCGGCTCACCGGGTCTGCGTGTGATGGACGGGGGCTGATCCAGGCCGCGGTCGCGGATGGAGGCCTTCAATTCCTCGTATAACGGGTTACGGATGAAGCGCGGGTTGTGCTCGTAGGGCCGCAGTTGCTCCAGGGTCACGACCATCGGTGTATCGCAGTCGGGATCGGTGGGCGGCAGCTGTGTTACCCGCTGTGGGAAGTGCCCGTGCTGGAGCTGGCGCGTGATGTCTTCGGAGGTTGGCGGTTTCATGAACTTGCCCTTGATCTGTCAATGCAGACGGACTGCCCAGGCCTTTCCGATCGGCCGCGTGAGTGAGGCAGCGAGGGATGAACGTGGCACTAAGCTGGTCGGCCGGTGATGCATTCCACTGAGGCAACGCTGTTGGGATAAGAGCGCGCACGGATCCTGGTCTGGGCCAGTCGCTGCTCCCACTCAGGGAACAGTTCATTGGCCAGTGCCCGCATGACATCGGCCGCGCAGCGACTGCGCGATCGAGGGGCGGCTTTCGACTCGACCCGATGCACCGGCAGTCCCAATGACGCGGCATTGAGGTACGCGACGCGATCGGGAATCACCGTGTTGCAGACGCTGACATGCGGGTCGGCGGCAAAGGTGTTGCGCAGGCTCTGCATGATCAGGCAGGTGTCCCGCCGATTGGCGTTCACCTGATTGAGCAGCAGTTTCACCGGGGGCAAGTCCACGCCAAGGTAGCGGTAGGGTTCCAGCTCTTCGAACAGGCCGAGCGTGCCGCGGCGCAGTTCGCGTGCCGCGAGCATTTCCGGTGGCAACGGGCATAGCGCACAATCGGAGGCGAGGATGGCCATTTCCACCACCACGCTGCGCGCGCCCTGGGTGTCGACGATCAGCACATCGTACTGATCGGCAAATGCGGGTAGCAGGTTGCGCAGGCGCAGTCGGCCATCGGGCGCGTGCAGCAGTACGGTGCCCAGGTGGCCCGCGCGGTCGTTGGAAACGATCAGTTCAAGCCGCGGGATAGCGGTGACGGAAATGATCTGCTCGGCAACCGTGAGCCGCTGCGAGATCAGTTCGTAGCTGCCCGCTTCACGTGACTCGCACAGGGCGTAGTAGCTGGACAACGTCGGTTGACTGTCCAGGTCGAGCAGCAGCACCTGCAAGCCGGCGTCGGCAAGTAGGCCGCCGAGGTTGGCGGCAACCGTGGTCTTGCCGGCGCCGCCCTTGGTCGAGATCAGCGAAAGGACTTTCATGGCACTACTCCCGAACAGACAGGCGATCCTGAACCCACTGCTCGATCTCCAGCGAGTCCCAACCGACCGCACGGGTGCCGATGCGCCGGCATTGCGGGAATAGTCCGGCCTTCATCAGGTTGTAGATGTGTGAGCGTTTGAAGCCGGTTTTTTGTTCCACCTCATCGCGGCGCATGATGTGGCGATCGGCGGAAGCTGGGGCAGGGCTGGCAGGTTGCATTCTGTCACTCCTTAGCGCCATGTGGCGCGCAGTGGGATGTGACAGTCAGTGAAGGCCCGTTGGTTTAGAAAATCATTGCCAGGCAATGGCGGTCATTGCCTGGCAATTCGATGTTCTGCCTCTACCGCCTGGGCTAACAGACGGCGAGCCTGTGCAAATTTCCGATCAAGGGTGCGTTTGCTCAACCCAGCAATACCGGGGAACAGCGTAGTGATGGCATCGACTACCGCAGTCTGGGTCTTGTAGATTGATCGCGGTTGGCCGCTTTTCGACTTTTCCAGCATGATCGCGAGCAGGGCCCCAATAATCGTGTGGTGCACCTTGGTGGATGCCTCGGATGCAGGCCCAGCCGCCTCGAATTGTGATGCCAATTCGTGCTCTTGCTTTTTATAGGCAGCCATCTCTTCGACGAGCGAATCAAAAGCCTGATGCATTTTTTCGTATTCGCGCGCGTAGAAGTCTCGCTCGGCTTGCACAGCCAAAAAAACGCTGAGATTCACGCACTCAAGGTGGTCGGTGTTCTTGGGAAATAGAAACGCGGGCTTATCTTCAGGGTGGTTCAGCGCAAACCACGTCCGTAGATCCGGCCGACGAATAGACCAATACACGCGTTCGGAGGGGTTGTTAGGCGTAATCGGACCTCCTAAGAAGGTTGCCGGTAGCTCACCGCAGGCTACAGCCTCGTATATTTGTTCTACATGAAAGTGAAGGTCGGGCCACTGTGGAAAATGCTTTAATAGCTCACCGGAATGAGCAATCTCGACCTGCAATATCTCCGCTGTGTGGTTGGCGAGGTCGCACCAAAGGATGGCGGCATCGATAGGGTGATAGCAGCTCCTAACTGAGTCCATAGCTAACAGCCTCCTGCTGAAAATCCTCCTGACCACTGACAGGGGCAACGGCTGTCAGCCTCTGTCAATCCTCACAGATTTCAATACGCTCCTTTGGATCCAAGGTTAATGACCTGAGGTTTTTTAATTGGTTCGGCTTGCTGATTGTGTTCACGACGGGTTTCGACGCGATTAACCAACCTCATCCTCTGAAAAACAGGGTCGGGAGGGGGATCTCAACCGTGCCTAGCAACCTTCTAGCTCAGGCTACTCAATAGGTTAGATAACATACGGCTTATCCGACCTTATCGTGGCGTGCAAAGCTTTGGGTCCTCGTACCGCAACTCGATATCTCTGTCACGAGTCAGCAGCCGTTTCCTTGGCCCTGCTAACGTCTTGGTAACCGCTTGCGACCACGCAGTGTGTGGGAGAGTCTGCGAAAAAAATTAGTTGATTTGGATTAATCTCACCACTGGTTTGATACTGCCAGCGTGCACTCGTCAGGCCAAGGTGGCTGCTGGAAACGCTGAAAACTTAGGAAAGCAGACGAACCACGGCTGATCCAGGCCATGGTTGAAAGGCTTGAGTAAGCACCGCACCCCTGAACTGGGGTGATCGATCACAGCTCAGGGATGTCAAAAAACCTGAACTTGTGTACATTCATCGGTGCATTTGTAAGAGGTTGTCGCTTCATGAACTCAGACAAAACCTACGTCACGCGTCGGTTGGCGCTTGATGGTGCTGTGAACTTTCGTGATATGGGGGGGTATGAGGCTTCTTGTGGGCGTCAGATCAAAGGTGGGGTGTTATATCGTTCTGATTCGCTGGCTGAGCTAACAGCCAAGGATATGTCGGCAATCCAGGCTTTGAGGCTTCGTTCTGTAATCGATCTGCGACATAACAGCGAGCGCCTCGCAAAGCCCAATCGGCTGTTGCCGAGCTGGGGCGGGCGGACTCATGCACTTGGTTTTCTGCCCCACGGTGCTGCATGCTTATTCGAAGCTGTGCGTTCTCGCAGTATTGATGCAGCCCAAGCCCGAGAATCACTATGCTCGATGTATAGGCATTTACCAACCACACAGTGCAAGCATTTTGCTCAAGTCTTACAAGTTTTGCTACAGGAACATAGTTATCCAGCCCTCATCCACTGTACAAGCGGTAAGGACCGTACCGGTTTTGCCATTGCCGTGGTATTGATGGCACTCGGAGTATCCCGAGAAACTATCATGCAAGACTATCTTCTTACCAATGACTACCGCCGTGACTTGTCATTTATGTTGGGTGAGGAAGTGGAGCCTGAAGTTATGGCTATTATAAAATCTGCATCTGCGGAGTATCTGCAGGCTGCGTTCGACGTCATTGATCGCGTATATGGGAGCAGTGAACTATTTTTGCTGGGCGGTCTAGGTCTTACCTTTGCTGATCTACGGCGGTTGGAACGTTTTTTGCTGGCGTGATACCCCGCTTGTCAAGATTGGCTAACAATTGAGCTTGCACACTTGGCCGTAGAATGTATCGATGTTGTTGCTCAATAGTCTGCCTTCTGAACCTCCTGCATACGAAATGATAGGAACCTTGAAGGTAAACGCTTAGTTTAAGATCTTGGCAAGCCCCATCCTATATTCAATTTTGCAGCGTGCTGAAGCGCAACATTACGTAGGTAGGATCACGCCTGTTACCACGTTCTCCCCAGGCAAACTGATCCAGTGGAATCGCTGCGGCAGTATCATCCCAAGTCTCAACTTTGGTCCAGTCTAATACTACAGTGCGCTCTTCAATCTTCCATAAACCTTCACGCTTGGACAGCCTGTCAACATAGCGTGCACCCATGACATCTGCTTTGGGTGGGTTGGTATTGCGACGTACCAGCGTGACGGTCACGTATGCTTCCGACCGCGCGATGCCGTCTTCAGTAATGTCGATCAGGACATTTCCCAGAGAGTGCATGGTGGCAGTGTTGGCTTCCATCAGCCGCTGTACAACGAAGTCGGCAAACTCCCACCCCGGACCAGCCCAATACCCATGATCATCATAGCTGTCCGGATGGTAGGCGGAACGGACCAGTTCGATATCACAGCGATCGACGCCACGGCAGTACGTCGCGAGCACTTCATAGATTTGTTGCTTGTCCAATAATGATTGGAATTCAGCTTGCATGCATGACCTCCTGTTGTCCTGTTACATCAATCAGTAACTTTCCCGCTACCTCTCGCGAGAGGAGTGCAGTCAGAGCGTCAGGTACCCTTGTGAGTGGGTAGCGCCCGGCAATATGAGGCGTGATCTTGCCGGTGTCGATCAACGTGGCCAACGCTCGGAAGTTTTGCTCATTGAGGTCGGGTGAGCGAGCAAGGAACTGCCCCCAGTACACTCCGATGACTTGATAGCCTTTGAGAAGGGGAAGGTTCATTGATAACTGGGGGATTTCTCCGCTGGTAAAGCCGACAATCAGCAACCGTCCGCCCCAATTCATCGAACGTGACATAGCATGGAACGCCTGACCACCCAACATATCGATGCACACATCGGCCCCTCGGCCATCAGTGGCCTGCAGTACGCCGTTGCGTATGTCTTCGTCGTCGTAAGCGATGACATGATCTGCCCCCTTTGTCTGGGCGGGCAAGGCACGCTGGTGTGTGCGGCAAACGGCAATGACGTTCGCTCCCAGGGCTTTGCCTAACTCAACCGCAGCGAGCCCGACGCCACCTGAGGCTCCCAACACAACAAGCGTTTCTCCGGCTTGTAGATTCGCGCGCTGGACCAAGGCATGAAACGCAGTGCCGTAGGCGACAAACAGCGCTGCCGCAGAGTGATAGTCCAGTCCATCCGGAATGGGGACTACCTCGTGGGCATTCGCAGCAACCTCCTCGGCGAACGCTCCATAGCCTTTGCTCGCTAGTGCCATCACTCGTTGACCTACGGCTATGTTAGTAACGGTTGGCCCCGTTTCGATGACCTTGCCAGTCACTTCGAATCCAGGGGTGAAAGGTAGTGGCGGCTTGACTTGGTATTCACCCTTGATAATCAAGCTGTCCGGAAAATTGATACCTGCAACCGCGACCTGGATGCGCACCTCGTTATCAGCCAGCACGGGCGTTTGGACCGTTGCCAGGCGCAGGTCGTGTGGTTGACCATACTGCGCACAAACGATGGCCGACATCGACGTTTTCATGCTCATGGAGTCTCCTCACTGCGTAGACATCACGGGACGGCTGCGATGATCAAAATGAATAGTTTCTGAGTTCACGCGCGATCACCAAGCGTTGGATTTCGCTTGAGCCCTCATATATCTGCGTGATGCGTGCATCGCGGTAGTACCGCTCAACCGGGTAGTCTTCAAGGTAGCCATAGCCTCCATGGATCTGCACAGCGTGAGAGCAAACCCGCTCGGCCATTTCCGAGGCAAAGAGCTTTGCCTGGGAGGCTTGTGTCAGGCACGGAAGGCCGGCAGATTTTAGACGCGCCGCGTGCAACACGAGTAATCGAGCCGCGTTGATTTGCATATGCATGTCAGCGAGCATGTTGGCAATACTTTGATGCTCGACAATGGCTTTACCGAATTGAGAGCGTTCGCGGGCGTAGAGCAGGGCTGCTTCAAAGGCTGCACGGGCAATTCCCAGTGCTTGTGCACCTATACCAATCCTGCCGCCTTCTAGGTTCGATAATGCTATGGCCAAACCTTTACCTCGGCTCCCAAGCAGGTTGCCGTGGTCAATCCTGCAATCAGTCAAAGTCACCGCACAGGTGTCAGAAGCGCGAATTCCTAGCTTGTGTTCAGTACGGTCTACCACGAAACCAGGCGTATCCGTTGGCACGAGAAACGCCGATAGCCCCTTTTTGCCAAGTTCTGGGTCGGTGACAGCAAAAACGATGGCCAGCTTGGCGCGCCGCCCATTGCTCACGAATTGCTTGGCTCCATTGAGGACCCATTGATGACCTTGTAGCTCTGCACGGGTACGCAGGTTGTGAGCCTCAGAGCCTGCGTGGGGTTCGGTCAGACAGAAGCACCCAATGGCTTTGCCTGTCGCCAGCGCATTCAGCCAGGTTTCTTTCTGTGCCGTGCTGCCGTAGTTGAGTATTGGGCCGCATCCTACGGAATTGTGAATGCTCATGAGAGCACCGGTGGCTGCGTCACCTGCAGAGACTTCTTCCACCGCAAGGGCATAGGCGACATAGTCAACGTAAGTACCGCCCCACTGTTCTGGCACAACCATGCCCAGCAGGCCCAGATCCCCCATCTGGGCTACCAAGTCATCGGGTATCCATCCGTCCTTTTCCATGCGCTGGGCATTTGGGGCAATTTCGCCGCGCGCAAATGCCTTTGCCATGTCGCGAATCATCCGTTGATCTTCACTCAGTTCCAGGTCATGCATGTGAGGTATCCCTTGATATGAGCATGAATGGCCATTCAGCACGGGAGTGCGTGGTTAGGCTCGAGTGCTGAGAACATCTGAACCTGAAGGGCCGATCTGGTTGCGAGTGCTGGCGAGATTGGATTAATAAGGCGCACTCACACCAGCACTTTTCCGATGATCAGCAGTGCTTAAAGCGGGCAGGGCGTTTCTCAACGAATGCGCGCATGCCTTCTTTCTGATCCTGGTTTGCAAAAGTCGAATGGAACATCCGTCGCTCAAAACGAACACCTTCAGAAAGCGATGACTCGAAGGCCCGGTTGAGGCTTTCTTTGAGCATCATCACTGCCGGCAGCGAAAGCTCAGCGATCTTGTTGGCCGTTTTCAGAGTTTCTTCGAGCAACGTTTCGACCGGGAAAGTACGAGCGACCAGCCCTGTCTGCTCTGCTTCTGCGGCATTCATCTGCCGCCCGGTCATGCACATCTCCATTGCTTTGGCTTTACCCACAGCCCGACTCAGACGTTGCGTTCCGCCGATCCCAGGAATTACTCCCAGCGTGATTTCAGGTAAGCCAAAACGTGCATTTTCTGCGGCATAGATAAAATCGCACATCAGCGCGACTTCACAGCCTCCGCCAAGGGCGTAGCCTGCCACGGCAGCGATCAACGGCTTGCGGCGGGCGGCGATGCGGTCTGCGGCGGAAAAGAAATCGTCCAAAAAAACCTGTGGGGCGGCGAAATCGGCCATTTCCTTGATATCGGCGCCTGCAGCGAATGCTTTGCTCGAGCCGGTGATCACCATGCAGCCAATTGCCGGATTGTGCTCCAACTCATCCAGCGCCAGATTGATCTCGGCGATAGTCTGCGAGCTCAACGCATTCAGTACAGCGGGGCGGTTCAAAGTGATGAGACCAACACGCCCATGAGTTTCCAACAGCAGGGTTTCAAAATGCATGGTTGCTACTCTCCCATTCAGGGTGTGCCTTTTTATTGTGCGAGGGCTTGCGCTGCAGCGCTCAAATGTCGTGATACGAGAAAAAGCCTTTGCCGGTCTTGCGGCCTAGGTAGCCTGCGTCCACCATTTCTTTGAGCAGAGGAGCAGGGCGGTATTTGGGATCGTTGAATCCACCTTGGAAGCTCTGCATTACAGCGAGTAGAGTGTCCAACCCGATCAAGTCCGCCAAGGCCAACGGCCCGATAGGCTGGTTACACCCCAGCCGCATGCCTAGATCGATTTCCTCTGCAGTGGCAAGCCCTTCCTGAAGCGCAAAAACGGCTTCGTTGATCATCGGGCAAAGGATGCGATTGACTGCGAAGCCTGGGCTGTTGCGCGCTGAGATGGCTTGCTTGCCAATGCGCTCTACAACGCGTATAGCGGCCGAATGGGTGGTGTCGGCGGTTTGTAAGCCGCGCACGACTTCAACTAGGGTCATGACGGGCACCGGGTTGAAAAAATGCATCCCGATGACACGCTCAGGGAGATCGACGACTGCCGCCAGCTCGGTAATTGATAACGAAGATGTGTTGGTGGCAATCAGGCACGTAGGGCTGACAACCTGCTCGATCTGCTTGAGAATCTGTTTTTTGACAGGGAGGTTTTCAGTGGCTGCTTCGATGACCAGCTGGGTCGAGCGCATCACACTGTAGTCCATGGATAGCCGAATTCGCTGCATCGCACCAGACATATCGGCGGCGCTGATCTGCTCCTTGCGAAGTTGCCGTTCCAGGTTGCTGGTTAGCGTTGTAAGGCCACTGTCTAAGGCCTGTTGGGTCAGGTCGATCAACGTTACCTGATACCCTGCCAACGCGCAGACTTGCGCAATTCCATTGCCCATCGTACCTGCGCCGATCACTGCGATGTGCTCAATCGTCATCGTTAAAACCTCATGCCCGTTCAAAAATGACTGCGATACCTTGCCCACCACCAATGCACATGGTTGCCAAGGCATAGCGCCCCCCGGTGCGGTGCAGTTCATGGATCGCTTTGGTCGCGATAATTGCCCCAGTGGCACCAACCGGATGCCCCAATGAAATGCCCGATCCATTGGGATTGACTTTGGCTGGGTCTAAGTCCAACTCTTTGGCGACAGCACACGCCTGTGCGGCAAAGGCTTCATTGGACTCAATTACGTCAATGTCGGTAATGCTTAGCCCCGCCCGCTTTAGTGCCAGCTTGGTCGCAGGGATGGGCCCAAGGCCCATAAACTCAGGTTCGACACCTGCATGAGCATGGGCAACCACGCGCGCCATTGGCTTGAGTGCGCTGTTACTCCGCAGTGCAGCGCTGGTTGCAAGCAACAGCGCGGCGGCACCATCGTTCAGCCCTGAGGCATTACCTGGTGTTACCGAACCGTGATCGAGAAACGCCGGCTTCATCCGGCTTAACTGTTCAAGCGAAATGTCACGCGGGTGCTCGTCGATGGCGAACTGGCGTACAGCTTGCCGCTCGTGAATTTCAACTGCGATGATTTGCTCGGTGAAGTGACCGTGCACGATGGCGTGGAGGGCCCGACGCTGACTTTCCATCGCCAGCAAGTCCTGCTCATCCCTGCTGATGCCAAAACGCTGGGCAATATTTTCTGCCGTTATCCCCATGTGCATTTTCTGGAAGGGGTCATGCAGTATGCCAAGCATATAGTCGATGGTTTCAATGTCCCCCATGCGCGCACCCCAACGTGTTTGCGTTTGAACATAAGGTGCGCGGCTCATTGACTCAGCACCGGCAGCAATTGCAACTTCAGTGTCACCGAGCCAGAGACACTGAGCGGCCGAAACCAACGCCTGTAGACCGGAGCCGCAGAGGCGATTCACATTGAAGGCGGGTACCTCTTTCGGCACACCAGCATTGAGCGCCGCTACCCGCGAGAGGTATGCGTCACGGGGCTCAGTGGGGATCACATTTCCCATGACGACGTGACCCACTTGGTGGGGGTCAATGTCCGCTTTCTTTATTGCTGCACTCACGGCGACCGTCGCAAGCTCGGATAGCGGTAGATTTTTTAGCGACCCTCCATAACTGCCGATGGCGGTGCGCATGGCGCTGACAACGAATACATCTGGATTATTCATCGTGAGTCCTTATTGCAAGAGCTAGCTAAACCGGCGGTGGTAAAGCGCAGTCATGTGTCAGTGACGCAACGTATGCATGAGGGGGCGCCGGGCAACCGCAAGGTCGTCCACAAAGATGTTGTCGCCTTTGTAGATAGGCAGGCAGCTGTGTTGATCGATTCGAGCGATAAACTGAGCAGCATCGCGGCTGATTTGGATGTCACCGGCTCTGCCTCCATGACTGTCGGCGATGCAGCGACAGATCGATGAACGATATCCGTGGTACACGGCGACTGCGATACGAGAACTCTCGCTGAGGACCCATTCATTCGGCCTGGCGTTAATCAATTGCTCGATCAAATAACCCGTGGTGTAGAGGTCGATCAGGTTCAACCTTCCAACAGGGCTTGCGCAGAGGAAGTCGACGTTTGGCTCTTCATGTGCCAAAAGTCGGGCCACTACCGCAGATGCGTTGAGTAGCGAGGCGGCATACATATACTGAGCACTCGCTGCCAGCTGTATCAAGGCATACGTCCCACTGGTTATTACCCACTGCTGGCCGTGAACCACGGGCCTAAACTGGCCCGATTCATCCCACCCTTTGCAATGGATTAACGGCTCAGTATTGTCGGGGTCTTTAGACCACTGCTGAGCTCTGCGATGGGCATCCAACTCCGAGTGCATCACGTGAACCGCGCTAGCGCCGTGCTCGAGTGCATGGCTGAGCACCGAAGTAGTGCCAATCACGTCAATCAGTACTGCCACATTGACGGACATCCTGCCTGGGTCAACATCTTCGATGCGGAATGTGGTGGTCAGCTTTGGCTTCATAGCGACACCTGATTCAAAAGATGATTAAGCTTGCCTGATCGGGTCACTGCGACAGTGCTTGGGATATGAATCTCAGGACAGCGTTATTGAATGCATCGTTACGGTCACCGGCGACCATATGTCCGGCGCCGCTGACGTTGGTCAGGTCAGCGTGAGGAATCAGGTCAAGCAGTGCCTGTGCCTGAGCGAGGCTTACAACTTCGCTCTCCCGACCACGAACCAGTAAGGTTGGAACCTTGACTTTGCGCGCGGCTGACTCCATACGTTGGGCAAACTGGGGGTTGGGCGAGCGACTGTCGTCTTGCAAAAAACGCGGATCCCAGTGCCAATACAGTCGTCCATCCGTAGCTCGGTTCAGATTTCGAGCTAGGCCTTCAAAGGAGCTTGGTTTCGGCCTGTTCGGGATGAACCGTGAAACTGCTTCGGCTGCTTCTTCCAGGGAGTCAAAGCCTGCGAGGGTGTTTTGCATGAAACTGCGAATGTGCTGGATCCCTGATGGCGACATGCGAGGGACGATGTCCACAAGCACCAACGCTTCAGCAATCGGTGAGTCACTTTCACCTGTCATCAGCAGCGCGGTGGAACCCCCTAAAGAGGCACCTACCAGAACAGGAGGGCGCGATAGAGTGGAAAGAATTTGCTTGAGGTCTGCTATCAACGAATCCGTTGAGTAGTCACCTGTGGGCGAGCGTTCGCTGTCCCCGTGTCCTCGACAATCTGGGCATATCACTCGGTAGCCGCGTGCCATTAAGGCAGTAGCGGCTGAACGCCAGGAGTGGCGAGTCTGACCGCCGCCGTGGAGGAGCATCACAGGAGTGCCATTGATGGGCCCGCCCACATCGGCTGTCAGCCTCAGATTTTGCGAACCGGCGAAATACTGGGTGCGCAAACCATGAGGGGTGGCATCAGCTTCCATAGCGCATTTCTCCCTCTACTGGGTACGGCGTTGAATGCCCCTGTGGGCTAACGTAGTCCACCACGTGCAGGTCGAAACCTGAGATGGCGTGATACTTGATAGGGCTACCCATCAGGCGCAATTTGCCGAGCCCTAGCGAACGCAGAATCTGCGAACCGACACCGATCATGAGCGAGCTGCGGTGGTTGGGAATATTACGTTGCCGGGCATGCGGTACATCGCTGCCTACCGACTCAAGGCTTGCGAGCACTTCATCGGCCGATTCGTCCGCAGCCAGTACGACCAATGCTCCACTGCCTGCTCCGGCAATGAACTCCAGGCATCGATGAATATTCCAGCCGCTGCTGCCTGGTACCTGAATGCTCAATGAGTCGCGGGCGCACAAGGACTGCTGGACCCGAGCGAGGGTCGGTACTTGCGTAGACAGATTGCCCATGGTCATGGCGAAATGAACGTTGCCATTGATCGTGTCGCGATAACTGTGCAGCGTGAACTCACCGAAATCGGTGGTGACCTTTTGCTGGTTTACATGCTCAATCGTGCTTTCATTGACCACTCGAAAATGGATGAGGTCAGCGATCGTCCCGATTTTTAGACCATGGCGGTCAGCAAAGACTTCAAGTTCAGGGCGGCGCGCCATTTCGCCATCGTCGTTCATGATTTCACAAATGACGGCTGACTCTTCAAAACCGGCTAGGCGGGCCAGGTCGCATGCGGCTTCAGTATGGCCAGCACGGATTAGTACGCCACCAGGTTCGGCGATCAACGGGAAGATATGGCCTGGTTGGACAATATCCCGAGCTGTCGCCCCAATCGCGGCAGCGACCTGTACCGTCCGCGCCCGGTCTGCAGCGGAGATACCCGTAGTAACTCCGCTGGCCGCTTCAATCGAGTTAGTAAACTGAGTGCCATGGCCAGAGCGGTTGTGGCGGACCATGGGGGCGAGACCGAGCTGCTGACTCTTTTTCTGGCTCAGCGGCATGCAGATCAAACCTCTGCCGTAGCGGGCCATGAAGTTAATATCTGCGTCAGTGACGCAAGCGGCCGCCATCACGATATCCCCTTCGTTTTCGCGGTCTTCATCGTCAAGCAGCACCACCATCCTTCCGGCACGAATGTCGGCGATGATTTCGCTAGATGTACTCAGAGGCATAAGAAACTCCTGGCGGTTTCTACTTCAACTGGTGTTCGCTGCCATGGGGCTCGCCACCCGGCCAACGTACGCAGCGCGATTCGGTGAGCGATGTGCCAACGTCTTCCCAAGTCCCAATGTGAATCACTTGGAAACGGCGGCTCGAGAAGCGCCAGATACCGTTTTCACGGACGTAGGTATCGAGGTAGCGAGCGGCACCAAACAAGCTGCGCCCTCCCATCGCCAATTCCAGATGTGCGCCGACATTTCCGGTGGCGTGATCCTCATTCTGGAATTCGAAAAGCGTCCAGTTCGGCGTATGGATGGTGAGTCCCATGTGGGTGCGCGCTTCGCGAATGAACCCGACAATCCGCTCCGGGCCCAGCAGAGGGGATTGGCCGTGTGCGTGAAAAGTGGCGGTTTCACTGAACAGGGTGGCCAGTGTTGCGAAGTCGTCATCGTCAGAGGCGACGAAATATCGTGCGATGAGGTCCTGAAGGGCCGCCTTGCTTTCAAGGCGTTGTATGCGCAGCTCAAGGTCGGACATGGTGAGATCTCTTGTTTTTTCTGGAGTATGAGCAGGGTAGCATCGTTAGTCAACGCATAAGTTGACTGGCGTTCAGCTGGGGAAATTCCACGTATGGATACAGGATGATAGCTTTCAACAAATCAGTTGACAGCTCAGAAGGCTGGTGCCTAGGATCAACTCGAGCGTTGATTGGTCTCGTCGATCTTAAGGCCTAATGCTGTCATTGCAGGCCTTTGTGGTTGTCGAGGAGGGCTCTCGGCCTCGTGCTGGATGTGCCTTGCAATCCTTGGGAGCGAATAATGAAAATAAGAAAGCGCTGCACGTTTGAAAATCGCAATACATTAGCTGCCGCTGTGACCATGGCAGTTTCTTCGCTGGTGTTTCAGGGTTCGGTCCAGGCGTACACCTTTGACACGGGCTCGGATTGGATCACCAATTTGGATACATCCCTGACCTACAACATGGGTTGGCGCGTCGACGGCCGAGACCACAACATCGGAAACGCGCTATCGACTGCCCAGGGCGAATACAAGTTCGACACAGGTGACATGGTCACCAATCGACTTCAGGCCTTGGTGGAGTTTCAGACTGTCTATCAGAACCGGATGGGGATGAGGCTTTCGGGGTCCGTGTGGAAGGACTTTGCTTATGACGATCATGCCGAGACCAATCCCAACCCTGCCTACACGACCGCTTACGACAACAATCGTTACTCGTCCCGGACCAAGAAATATCACATGCGCGGGGCTGAGCTTCTTGATGCGTTTGTCTTCAGTAATTTTGACGTGGGTGAGGTGCCTGTCTATGCCAAGCTTGGTCGTCTGACCCAGCAGTGGGGCAATGCTCTGTTTTTTGGATTTTCGAGCATCTCCTACGGCCAGCACCCCACTGACTTCATCAAGGGTTTCTCCCAGCCAGGTTCTGAAGTCAAAGAGCTGTTCCTACCACGTGCCCAGGCTCTGGTCACCGCAGAGCTCAGCCCGCAGTTATCGGTCAGTGCGCAGTACTTCTTTGAATACGCAGCCAACCGATTTCCGGAAGGAGGAACGTATCTGGCGCCTGCTGACATGTTGTACGAAGGCCCTGACAATGCCAGCTTTTTGTTCGGCCCGGGTTTCTCGGCAGGTAAGGCTTATGAGCCCAAGGATATCAGTAATAACTTTGGCGTGAAGGTCGATTGGTCGCCAGAGTGGGCTGGCGGTAATATGGGATTCTACTTTCGTAAGCTTGACGAGACCCAGCCTTGGGCCTTGGCGGAATTTAACCCTCAAGGCGGAGGCAATGTACACCTTTCCTACGCACGAAACGTCAACCTTTACGGCTTTTCTTACGAGAAAACCATTGGTAATACCAGCCTGGGTTTTGAACTCAACCACCGAACCAACACCGCACTGGCCAGCGCATTTACTCGCCCGGATGGGTTAGCGCTTCCTTACCGGGAAGGTGCGCGTGGCGATATTACTAACTTCATCGCCAATGCCTTCGTACAATTGGGCACATCACCGGTCTATGACACAGGCGTGTTACTGGCCGAGATGACTTATACCCACTTGGATAAGGTCACCGAGAACAAGCAATACTACATGGGGCGGGGGTATTCGGCTTGTAATGGCGGTGGGGTCAAGCAGGGCTGTGCCACCAACAGCGCTGTTGCGGTTGCCGTCTTGTTCTCGCCTCAATGGCTACAAGTCTTTCCTTCGATCGATCTCAGCGCGCCGATTTCGGTCACTTACGGTGTAGCGGGAAATCCGGCTTACGCTGCGGGCTCTTTCTACGCACAGGATTCGTTGGTTTACTCCATTGGTATTCGTGCAGACTATCGCCAGACGCAGTCACTAACCCTGGCTTATCAGGACTATTACTGGGATCACCTTGAGTCTGTAGCGGATGCTACACCTGCGGGAAAAAGCTATGCCGGTGGTAACGGCCCGTATAACTTGAATGATAAGGGTTGGGTCTCTTTGACGTATAAAACTTCGTTCTAACAAAGCCTCGTTCTAACAACAAATATAGGTATACGAGAATGTTGAATAACTGGTCATTGCCTCCTAAGTCGTTGGCGTGTGCAATTTTCTGCCTTGGCGTATCGAATGCTTCTCAGGCGGCGGTATCCGAGGTCGAGGCGAAAGCGCTTGGCACTACCCTTACGCGGTTCGGCTCGGAAATGGCAGGAAATGCAGACGGCTCAATTCCGGCCTATACCGGTGGCTTGCAGGCGCCCGCGGGCTACGACGTAGAAAAAAACAAGACCTATCCAAATCCTTACGCCAATGAGAAGCCTCTGTACTCAATCGACGCAAAGAACTTGTCGAAGTACGAAGACATGGTGACGGAAGGCAACAAGGCGATGCTTAGAAAATTTCCAAGCTATCGCCTCGATGTCTATCCCACTCACCGCAGCGTCCGTTACCCCGATGCTATCCAGGAAAACACCGTTAAAAATGCTACCACGGTCGAATTGACCGGCCCAGTAATGGGGGATGGCATGAAAGGCGCTGCTCCCGATGGGCTGCCCTTTGCTGGGGTTCCCTTCCCAATTCCAAAGAATGGCTACGAAGTCATCTGGAATCATAAGCAGTCGTACGCGCCAGCCGTCATGCATCATTTGAGTTCGGCATTCCTGGTTGACCCTAATGGTGGTATTACTGATCTACCGAAAACCAATCAGTATCACCTTCGTCCTTGGTATGACGCAAATAACAAATTGCGCGGAGAAACATTCAACGCCACCACCGGTTTCTCCGCGCGACTGACCACGCCACCTTCCGCGGCAGGGACAGTGTTTCTTAACTACTACTTGCCATCAGGGCAGCAGGAGGTCTGGTTTTATACACCAGGTCAACGCCGCGTTCGTAAAGCGCCCGAATTTGCGTATGACATTCCAATTGCAGCTTATGGCGGTGTACTGACGTGGGATGAGTTGTGGGGGTTCACGGGGCGAACCGATCGCTTTGACTTCAAGTTGGTCGGAAAAAAAGAAATGATCGTGCCTTATAACGTGTTCACCATAACCAATAACGTACCGCTGCGGGGGCAGTTAGGTAAACAGCATGTCAATCCCGATGCGTTGCGTTGGGAAAAGCATCGGGTATGGGTCGTCGAAGCCGATCGTAAAGCTGGCGCGCGCCATGCGTACAAGAAACGCCGCTTTTATATTGATGAAGATTCATGGTGCATTGTTGCCTCAGAGTCTTATGACGATGGCGGTAACCTCTGGCGGGTGGGTAACATGCAAACATTCCCTGCCTACAACATAGGCGGCACTAACAACGTGGGCTGGATTTTCAACGACCTGATCAAAGGTAATTACTTTGCCGTGAACATGTGGGGCGGCGATGAAGATTCGATTGTGAAGAATTACCCAGGGTCAGAAGGGCTGCGTATTCCAACCACGCCCAGTGCAGTGGCAGCGGGCAGTGTTCGCTGAACACGCGTAAGGCTCAGCAGTGTTTTGGCTGAGAGTGGCCAACGCCGTCGGCACGCGCCGGCGGACGCTGGCAGTTGGCCCAATACAGGTACCCGCAAATGAACAGATACAACGTGCCGCGTGATTTTCTTCGGCAAAAAAATAAGGCAATAACAGCCCGCCTGCTCATCGCTGCGATGTGCTTAATGCCAGGCGTTTTATTCGCCGTGGAGCAAATGCCTTCGAACAGCGTCGCCTTCGAGGACCCCCTGGATCACTCGGCGAAATCACAAACACACTTGCAGGATCGCCCATTGATGGCGGTGACCACTGCAGGTCAAAAGCTGATCGCGGTGGGGATGCGCGGTTTGGTCATCGTTTCCGATGACAATGGTCTGCATTGGCGTCAGGCGCGGGTGCCGGTGCAGAGTGACTTGCTTGCGGTCATGTTTCCTACGGCCAATAAAGGGTGGGCCGTAGGGCATGACGGCACCATTTTGCACAGTCAGGATGGTGGCGAAACTTGGATCCTGCAACTCGACGGCCGCGCTGCCGAGCACCAGTTCGTACCGTTCTATCAGGCCCGTGCTGATCAAGGCGACTCGCGAGCGCAAGCGATAGTGGAGGGCCTGAAGATCAACTTCCGCTCCGGCCCATCACTGCCGTATCTGAGCGTGTGGTTTGAAAACGAGTCGGTCGGTTATGCCGTTGGCTCGTTCGGTTCGATCGTTGCTACCACGGATGGCGGCAAGCACTGGCTGCCTTGGTACGAGCGTATCGAGAACCCCGAGGGACTTAACCTCAACGGGATCTATGGCGTCGGTGCAGAATTGCTAATCGTTGGCGAACAGGGCCATGTTTTCAAACTGGATCGCGACACACGGCAATTTAGAAGCATTCGGACCGGCTATGAAGGCAGCTTTTTCTCCGTGCTCGGTAACGACGAGGTGCTGGTGGCGTTTGGGTTGCGTGGCAAGTTTTTCCGCAGCACCGACCATGGAGAAACGTGGTCGGCTGGGGTGCTGCCCGCCACGTCTACGATCGCCTCGGGGGCAGCGTTAGCCAATGGGGGAGGGTTCGTCATGGTCAATGCGGCCGGGCAGCTGCTACTTGCGGACCCCGGCGCAACTCAGGTGCGGGTAGCCAGCGCCCGAAAAGCCATGAGGCTTACCGCTGTAGCTCCGCTACCAGGTAGCCAAGTGGTGGTAGCCGGCTTGCGCGGGATCGGACTGGAGCCTTTGCCGTCCCTGTCATCCCGTTAATGTCTTACGCCAGATCACGGACCCACCCATGGATATTTCAAAAAATGATGCAATGCCAGTTGTTCCGCGGGTTGAAGAATTTGATGGCCGTTCTGGATCCTTTCTGGAGCGGTTGGTTTTCAACCACCGGATCGCGTTGGTTGTGCTGTGCGCACTTACCACGGTTTTCCTCTTCATCCAGGCCTGGCAACTGGAGGTTAACGCCAGCTTCAAGAAAATGATGCCCATCTCCCATCCATTCATACAAAACTACGAGGCCAATGCAGAGGCCCTGCGTGGCCTGGGTAATGCGCTGAGGGTGGTGGTAGAGAACCCTAAAGGCGATATCTACGATCCTCACTACCTCGAAATGCTCAAAGAGATTAATGACAGGTTATTTCTGTTACCAGGCGTTGACCGGTCGTTCATGAAGTCGTTGTGGATGCCTGTCGTACGCTGGACTGAAATCACTGAGCAAGGATTCGATGGTGGTCCGGTCATGCCTGAAACATTCGACGGCAGCCCCGAAGCCCTCAACGCCTTGCGGGATAACGTTCATCGCGCCGGCATCATTGGCTCATTGGTCGCCAATGACCAGCATTCGAGTATGCTCTTTCTGCCGTTGCTTGAGCGTGACGGGGCGAGCGGAGTGGCGCTTGACTATCGATCACTGGGCGAGCAACTGGACGCCATCAAGCAGGAATACTCCGCCAAGGGCGTGAACATCCATGTGATTGGTTTCGCCAAGCTAGCGGGCGACTTGATCCATGGCTTGATCAAAGTCTTCAGTTACTTTGCCATCGCTGCCGGTTTGGTTTCACTCATAATCTACGCCTACACCCGCTGCGTCAGAAGCACACTATTGGTCATCGCCTGCTCGCTGGTGGCGGTGACTTGGCAGTTAGGCTTGATGCATCTGATGGGATATGTGCTCGATCCGTTCTCGGTATTGGTACCGTTTTTGATCTTCGCGATTGGTGTGTCCCATGGCGCGCAGAAAATGAACGGGATCATGCAGGATGTAGGGAAGGGGACCCACCGGTACGTTGCAGCCCGTTATACATTCCGTCGCCTGTTTATCGCTGGTTTGACTGCGTTGCTGGCCGATGCGGTGGGGTTTGCCGTGCTCGCCATCGTCGACATTCCTGCGATACGCGATTTGGCCTTCCAGGCCAGTATCGGAGTTGCAGTACTCATCTTCAGCAATCTATTGCTGTTACCTGTGCTTCTTTCCTATACCGGCGTCAGCCCCAGTGCTGCACAGCGGGCGTTGAGAATGAGCGCAGGCGAGCATCCGTTGCCGTTGTGGTTTGCCCAATTCACCGAGCCACGCAAAGCTAAACTCGTGTTACTGGTGACTCTGGCCGTGACGCTTGCAGGGTTGGTGGTGGCTCAGGGGTTGAAGATCGGTGACCTCGACCCAGGTGCCCCGGAGTTGCGGGCTGATTCTGAGTACAACCGAAGTAATGCCTACATCACCAGTGAGTTCGAATTGTCGAGCGATCAATTTGCAGTGATTGTCAAAACGCCTCCGGGTGGCCTGGTCAGCTTCGAAACGCTCCTTGAGATGGATCGATTGGAAGAACTACTGCGGGATGTGCCAGGGGTACAAACGACGTCATCGGCGGCCAGCGTAGGCCGGATGCTGACGTCGGCCGGTTACGAGGGATCACCGAAATGGATAACGATCAACCGCGACACGTTTGTGGTTTCTGACACGATAAACAATGTCTTCACTGCAGTGCCAGAGCTTATCAACGATACACGCACCGTAGCACCGATCATCGCGTTTCTTACCGACCACAAAGCCGAAACGCTGAGTCGCGTGGTCGCGACGGTGGAGGCTTTTGCCGAAACGCACAATGGTCCTGATCGTCAGTTCTTGCTCGCGGCCGGTAGTGCAGGCATAGAAGCGGCAACCAATAGCACCGTCGAGAAAGCCAATTATCAGATGCTTGCGCTCGTATACGCGGCCGTAATTGTACTGTGCTACATCACGTTCCGCAGTTGGCGAGCCGTGCTGGTAGCGGTCATTCCCCTGGCGGTGACATCGGTGTTGGCGGAAGCCTTGATGGTCATTCTCGGCATCGGCGTCAAAGTTGCCACCTTGCCGGTGATCGCGCTCGGTGTTGGGATCGGCATCGACTACTCACTCTACTTGTTGACGGTCTACCTGGCGCAGGCACGGTCGGGTAAGACAGTGCGCGATGCCTACCTTCAGGCACTGGTATTTACCGGGAAAGTGGTAGCGCTGATTGGTATCACGTTGGCAGCAGCGGTGTTCACCTGGCTGTGGTCGCCGATCAAGTTCCAAGCGGACATGGGTGTGCTCCTGGCCTTCATGTTCCTGTGGAACATGGTAGGTGCCTTGATCCTGGTGCCGAGCTTGGCCACCTTCTTGTTAAAACCCTCCAGTGAGGCCGTACCTCCAGTGGCGGTCGAGGCAAAAAAAAAGTCAGCACAGACCACGGCGGAGCCCATTTGATTGCGGGCGATGAGTGGCTGAGAACAATATTTTCGTAACCAGTGAGTGCCGGCAGCGGCGTATTAATGCGTCGGTGGTTCTCGGCTAAGGAGATCAAAAATGGCAGAAGCTCAAGAACTCCATCAATTTCGGCCTGATGATGCGAAATGGTTTCGCCAAGTGCTTGGCCAGTATCCAACGGGTGTGTGTGTGGTGACCGCCCAACAAGCAGGAGGCAAACCCACCGGCATGGCAGTTGGGTCGTTCACCTCCGTTTCGTTGAATCCGCCACTGGTAGCGTTCCTGCCGGATAAAAGCTCTAGCAGTTGGCCGCGCATTGAAGAGTCTGGAAAATTTTGCGTGAATATCCTCGCTGCGGAACAAGAACCGGTGTGCAGGCGGTTTGCGGCAAAAACCGAAGACAAGTTCGAGGGCCTGGAATACCGACTGTCAGCCAATGGCTCCCCGATCATCGAGCAATGCGTCGCCTGGATCGACTGCGATATCGACTGTGTGCACGAGGCGGGGGATCACTACATCGTCATTGGCAGGGTGAAGGAGTTGAAGATCGAGTCAGCGGGGCTGCCTCTGTTGTTCTTTCAAGGAGGCTATGGGCGTTTCTCGCCGCTTTCGATGGTGGCACCTGATCCACTCGGTACCATTGCCGGCCCTCTTCGGAGTATTGATCGCGCCCGGGCTGACATGGAACGACTGTGCGAGCGAATCAATGCTCGCTGTGTCGCAACGGTGCGAGTGGATGATGAGCTAATCATTGCTGCAAGTGCTGGCCGACCTCGGACAGGCGTGATTCCGACCTTGGTTGGTCAACGCTTGCCGTTTATGCCGCCAACGGGATCCATCTTCGCTGCTTGGAGCAGTGAGCCGGTCGTTACACAATGGCTGCGAGACACCGGTCATCCTGAGCGACTTGATGAATGCAGGGCCGCACTGGCGATCATCCGCGAGCGGGGATATTCGCTGGGCATGATCAGCGATGCGCAGCGGGCATTCACTTCGGCCTTGAACCAGCGAGCGCAGGACCCCGCCAACAATCAGGATGTTCGCACCTTGGTGCATGACTTGACCTACGATCCGCTGGAGTTTACCCCTGACGTGCACAAAGACGTCAGGCAGATTTCGGTGCCGGTGTTCGCCTCGAGTGGCCAGGTCGAGTACGTCCTTACTTTGTATGACTTCCCTGCGCCGGAGAGCGGCGTCGGCGTCACACCATACATCGACGAACTGCAGCACATCGCCAATTGCTTGAGTGAGGGGGCGAAACTCACGCGTTGAGCAGCTACCGGGCGCCGGTCGTGGCCACTTTCTGCAACAGAAGCAAGACGGTCGCCCTGATGGTTACATTGGGGTGACCTTACGCGTATAGTAATCGATTGACTCCATATCTCAGACGTGGACCCCTAGACCGATGATTCAAAAAAGCAACATAGCCCGACGCCGTAAAGCTGCCCAGGCAGAAGGGGGCATAGAATATAAGAATAAGCGCGATGAACTCATCCGGGTCGCGGCGGTATTGTTCAAGGAAAAAGGTTATCAAGCAACCACGCTCAACGAGATCGCCGCTGCCGCCGGCATGGATCGTGCGAGTATCTATTACTACGTCGACAACAAAGAAGAGTTTTTCCGTGAAGCAATCAAGGGCGTCCTTGATGCAAACACAACGGAGGCTGAGCGGCTTATGCGCATGCGCTCACTCAACCCCAAGGAAAAGCTCGAGCAACTGGTGACGTTGTTGATGCGTTCCTACGATGAAAACTACCCGTATATGTACCTCTACATTCAGGAGGAAATGCACGCAGTCGCCGAGCAGGAGTCGGTATGGGCGCAGGAAATGGTGCGCCAGACTCAGCGCTTCGAGAAAGTTGTCATTACATTATTCAAGAAGGGTATTGAGGACGGCCTATTCCGCAGCGATATTTCTCCTGGGTTGGCCGCCAATGCTCTGTTTGGTATGTTCAACTGGTCACATCGCTGGTACAAACCGGGTACTGGCAAGAGCGCTGAAGCAGTGGCGCAAGCTTTCTGCAAGATATTCTTCGACGGGTTCGAGCAGCGATGAGAGAAGGGGGCTCTGCTGGCAGCCCCCTGCAGGCAGGAGTCACCACTGGCTTTCGGCAACCGTCACCTCGATACCGTCCAATGCTGTACTCATGATGATTTGGCAGCTTAACCGGCTGTTGGCTTGTCGAGGAGCAGATGTACATTCCAGCATTTGGTTTTCGTTGTCAGACATGGGCGTCAATTTGCCAAGCCAGCTGCCCTCGACATACACATGACACGTTGCGCAACTGGCACTGCCACCACAGTCACCGACAATTTCATGCATGCCTTGTGATACGGCAATCTGCATCAAGCTGGTGCCAATCGGTACTTCCATTTCCTGCACGGAATTGTCCGGCAGAACAAACGTGGCTTTGGGCATCTCTTAACTCCGCTTTGTTATTGTTGTTACGGTTGGGTTGGTGTGAGGGAAGCAAGGTATCGGTTGACGAGATCTTTGAAGGGTACGGCGTCATCAGCCAGCTGTACGGGATCTACCGGTGTCTGCAGGGCAATCAATCGTTTGCTCAAGTTGAATTCCACTGCTCGGTTTACTGTATCCACAGCCAGAATGCGCTCATTCTGTAAATAAAAAGCGCAAAAGGACCTGTCCACCACCGAACCGCGAATAACCAGCTGGTCATAGCCAGCGGATAATCCAACCATCTTGAGGCTAAGATCATATTGATCCGACCAGAACCAAGGCGGCCCATCTGGACGGGGAATTTTGCCATTGAGCAGAGCAGCTATTTTTCGCGCTTGTTCCAGGGCATTCGGAACAGACTCTACTCGCACACTACGCTCATAAAGCGTACTGACGCTTCGGGCACAATCGCCGGCTGCGTAAATGCGTGCATCCGCAGTCTGCATAGTAGTGTTGACGACAATGCCATCCTGAACTTCCAACCCAGCAGTGGCGGCCAACTCGATATTGGGTTCGAGGCCGATACCAATGACCACCAGGTCTGCGGGCAGACGGGTGCCGTCCAGACAATGAATCGCTCGAATCGCCATGGAGGTTTCGTCTAGTTCAAAATGGGTGATTTGCTCGCTTGTGCGAATGTTCACGCCGTGCCCACGATGGACATCCTCGTAAAACTGCGAGAGCACTGGAGCCGTGACTCTGGCCAACACGCGCGGTGCGGACTCGAGTATTGTCACTTCCAATCCGGCTTTGATGGCGGTGGCAGCGACCTCCAAACCGATGTACCCACCACCTATGACTATCAATCGATGGCCTGGCATTAAAGCGCTTCGCAAGCGATCGGCATGTTCGGTTGTTCGAAGGTAATGCAGGTTAGCTATGCGTTGGTGATCGAGTCCCCCTAGCGTGCGAGGCTTTCCGCCCGTAGCGAGTACGAGGCGGTCGTAGGGTAAGCAGGTTCCGTCGGTCAGGCTGACGCTACGAGCGCAGCGATCGATTGCTGTTATCCTCACCCCCAGATGCAGGTGGATATCAGCGTTTTCGAAGGTGGCGAGCGTTCGCTGGCTGAGCGCGTCTCGCGAGGTCGTGCCGGCGAGGTAGCCTTTGGAGAGCGGTGGCCGATGATAGGGTAAGTCGTGTTCATCACCGATGAGAGTGATACCTCCCTGCCACCCCTCGCTGCGCGCAGCCAGTGCTGTTTCTACGCCGGCACACCCGGTACCGATCACCAGCAATTGTTCGATGGGACGCTCTGGGCTATTGCTTTCCATCGCGTCAACTCCGTTCCAATTGCGGCGAAACACCGCCCATCACGGACAGTCCGCCATCGATGTTCTGAGCTGTTCCGGTGGTGAAGTACGCTTCGTCGCTGGCCAGATAGACCACCAGGTAAGCCACGTCAATCGGCTTGCCCAAGCGCTTCAGTGGTTGGGCGGCCGCGACTGCATCCATCGCGGCCTGGTTTGGAAACGCCTCATCCACCATTGCAGTATGGATGACGCCCGGGTTGATCGAGTTGACCCGGATGTTAAAAGGCGCCAATTCGATGGCTGCGGCTCTGGAAAGTGCATCAACTGCACCCTTGCTGGCGGTGTAGGCAGTGAAGCGCCCGCAGGCGTTCACCGTAGCCAAAGAAGCAATGTTGACAATGGAGCCGATCCCGGCGTTTTTCATGTGAGGGATCACAGTCTGCATGCCGACGAACTGGCTCCAGGCATTCACGTCCATGATGCGCGACCACTGTTCGTAGGTAAGGATATCGTATGTGGCGGGTGCAAGAATTCCTGCGTTGTTGACCAAGACGTTGATGGGCCCATAGGCATCAACTGCTGCCTCCACGACTGCCAGCCAACTGGCTTTGGAGGCGACATCATGTTTCAACGCCAGCGCAGCTCCGGGGTATTCCCGGTTGATGTCGGCCACCACTGCGCTGACACTTTCGAAGTCGATGTCTGTGGCGATGACTTTGGCCCCGTACTGGGCCATCAGTCGTGCCTCGGCTGCACCTTGTCCTTTGCCGGCACCGGTAACCAAGGCAACTTTTCCTGCGAGTCTGCTCATTGCTGTCTTCCCTTGCTGTTTGGATTTATTGTTTTCAAGTTCAGTAGCGAAACCGAGCGGGAGTCAGGTTAGCGAACCCCGCGGTGAAACGTTGAGCGGCCAGCCAGATCCAAAGCCTGCAGTATCACAGTACGTGTGGCGCCAAGCTTTAGGGCATTACGCACATGTAGTCGTAAGCCAGGCAGGAATCGGTGTGAAGGCGTGGCGTCCACGGCCAGGGAGATCAGCTCCTTGGTGAGCGCACGTAGAGCGCCGGTTTTCCACGGTACCGCGCAGTAATTGAAAAAGGCTTCAAAACCTATCGGTGATAGCCGCAACAGACTATCGAGAAAACCTGGAAACTCTTTCTCCATCGACTTCCAATACGGATCATCACCCACATACTTAGCCAGTAGTCCCTGGCGTTCATCGTCCAGTGGGCAGGTCATACTGGAGTGTTGGGCGTCTTTGAGCATTTGCCCGATTCTGGGGCTTCCAACCAGCAGGGTATGGACGCCTAGGCCAGATACCAAAAGCAGCACTTCATGGACCTGCTCTGCCGTTGCCCCTGCTTCCAGAGCTTGGCTCGCATAGTGCTCCGTTGCGCCAAGGTCCAAAGTTGCCGGGGAAGCGTGCACCGCCAGATTGATCAGCGCGCATTCCAATGCCGAGAGTGGTTCCCCTTCAGCACTGCCGTCGAGCAGCTGGTTAACCTGCAGTTCAATTTCTTGAAACGAGAGAATATCGTCGACTGGCAACATGTGAGGTGTCCTGTCTGCAACGTAGTTGCGTAGATTTCAAGAAGATTGGGCGAGCAACTGTGGGGAGTGTGCGTCTGCGATCAGTGCACGTAGCGCACGCTTATCCACTTTGGTTGCCGACATGGGCCACTGCTCCGACGTCATGAAATACACTGCACGGGGAATTTTGAAGCTTGCGATGCGACCGTTACAGAAAGCGATCAGCTCCGCCGCTTGCAATTCGTGCCCAGCACGTAGCTCGACAAAGGCAATCGGGACTTCGTCCAGACGGTCATCAGGCGAGCCAACGACCTCAGCAAGTTTGACCGCTGGGTGCTCGCAGAGAAACGCCTCGATTTCGATGGCCGCGACGTTTTCGCCGCCAACTTTCAGCATGTCCTTCAGGCGTCCGCTGAAGACCAGGGAGCCGTCGACCGTGGCGCTATACAAGTCGCCGGTGTGAAGCCAGCCCTCCCTGTCCATAGCTTCCCGGGTTTTTGCTTCGTCGTTGTAGTAGCCTTCCATGACGCAGTAACCGCGCACCAAGATCTCACCGACCTCGCCCGGAGCGGCGACACCTCCGGTATCCAAGCTGGCAATCTTGACCTCGATACCCGGCACCGCCCGACCTTGAGTGGTTGCTTTGCTGAGCGGTGACTCGTCGACATTGCTGAGGGCAAAAATGCCAGCGGTTTCAGTCATGCCGCAAGCTTGAGCAACCTCTGCTTGCGGGAATAGCCGCTGAACGCGTTCAACCATGGGTTTGGGGCCAATCAGTACTACGCGTTCGATGCTCTTCAAATTTGCTGAATCGAAATCAGGGTGGTCGATCAAGGCCTGGACAATCGCGGGGAACCAAGGCCAGATCACCGTGGCATGGTGTTCGGCAAGCAGCTTCAGCGCACGCCCAGCTTCGAAGTAATGGTCGGTCAGGTATGTTCCGCCTGCGCCGATGCTGCCGACAAAGGGGGCGAGTGAGCCAATATGGAACAGAGGCCCTGCCCCCCAACTCACATCGTGTTCTGCCACCGCCAGGCGCGTGCTGGCTCGGTCGACCGGGCCGCGTGTCATCGCTTCGTGAGACAACATGCAACCCTTCGGGTGGGCGGTGGTGCCCGAGGTGTACATGATGATTGCAATGTCGCGCACGCGAACGCGGCGCCGAAGCTGTTCGATGTCCTCGGCGGAGACCTGTCCAGCGAGTACGTCGAATGCTGGGCGTCCTAGGAATCCACTACGGTCATCCCCACGGAGTAAAACCGTGTTGCGTAGCAGCGGAGCCTGGGTCAATGCGAGGCATGTTGGGTCCGTTTGTTGGGACAATTCAGGCAAGGCTGTGCGAAATACCGAGGTGAAATCGACATATTCCTCAGCATTGGCGGTCGTTAAAATTGCAACCAGGTTTGCGTTGGTGGTGATGTAGGCGAGTTCAGTTGCTTTGTGTCGGGCATTGAGCGGTACCGTCACGCAGCCCAAAAAAGCGATGGCAAACAGCGCTTCAATGAACTCCGGGCTGTTGGCAGCCATCAGCCCAACGTGCTCGCCAGGTTGTATGCCCAAGGCATGCAATCCTCGTGCGATGGTCACAGCACCCTGATACAGCTCGGCATAGGTATGGCAGGAATCGGTGAAAGCAACCGCCACCCGATCGGGATGCTGCTGGGCTCCGCGTACCAGCAAATCGCCAAGGGTCGTGACTTCACACCAATCAAAACGACTTGTCATGCAACCTCCTGCTCCGAATCGGCAAGTCCGCGTGGTGATTGCCGTTCTGTTTTTATTGATCTTGTCCTTAACAATGCCACTGCTCAAACAGGCGGTCAACATTGATGTTGATCTGCTCGCATTCGGGAGTTTTTGTCTGAGTGATCGCGTTGACACGTCTGTTGATTACTGCCTACTATCAACACTCACGTTGACAAAAAAGGTGATTGCAAATGGACCTTCAAGCTGAAAAACAAGAACAAATTCAGAAGCTTATTGACTCCGAGGCTATCCGTCGGCTGCTGTACGAATACGCTTTTCATCTGGACATGAACCATACCCAGCAGTTGGCTGACCTCTTCGTGGAGGACTGCACAGTGATCTATGGGCCGGACTTTGGTGCTGAAGGCAAAGAGGCCTACTGCAAGACCCTGGAGGGTGTAGGGACTTACTTCGTGGCAACCAGTCATCACGTTTCAAATACCGTCATCGACTTCGTAAGTCCCACCGAGGCCAAGCTGTGCTCGGTGCTTTATGCGTGGCACCGCTATACCCGCGAGCGTCCGGATGGCTACCTGTTCGGTCAATACCATGACGTGGTCGTGAAGGTGGACGGCCAATGGCGGTTCAAGCGACGGGAGCTGCGCACTACGGGCGTCCAGGATTTTCACGTCAAATCGACCCTGCCAATCGGTCGTGCATGATGGACCGGCCATCGATCCCAGCTTACCGCACCCTGCGCATCGAGCATGCGGGGCCCTTAACCTGGATCGTGCTGAATAGGCCGGACAAGGCCAACGCACTGTCCAACGAGTTGCTTGATGAGTTTTCCGATGCGCTGGAGCGCTTGAAAGACCAGGGTGGGCCGGTTTTGGCCATCCGCGGTGAAGGTGCAGGATTCTCTGCGGGCTACGACCTGGATCAGGTCGGTAAGCTGACTGCTATCAGTGATCCTATTGCTGATCGCGAGCGTCTGCAGCGCAATGTCAACCGCTACCTGGCGATCTGGGATCATCCCAAGCCCGTAATCGCTGCGGTACATGGCTATTGCATCGCGGGGGCAACGCAAATGTGCGTCTATGCCGACATTACCATTGTTGCCGATGACGCCCGTATCGGCGAGCCAGGACTACCAATCGGGGGCGGATATATCGCTCCGTTATGGGCACCGCTGGTTGGCCCAAAACGAGCGAAGGAGCTCGCCTTCGTGCCCGGTAATAGCATCGATGGACCAACTGCTGTCGAGTGGGGGTGGGCCAACCACAGCGTGCCAGCGGACCAGCTGATTGACGCAGTCAGCAGCCTGGCCGAGCGCATTGCTTTGATCCCCCCTCCAGTGCTTCGAATTAAAAAGCTTGCCATCAACCGCGCATGCGAGGGCAACGGTTTGCGGGCGGCGGCGGGTGAGGTGGCGCAGATGGACGCCTTGTTGCATCTGTCACAGCCGGTGATCGATCTGAAGCATTGGATTACCGAGGTCGGCATGAAGGAAGCCTTGCGTAAGTATCGAGTGCCTCGCACCACTCCGCTTGTCCCCAACCAACAAAAAGAAAAGGAGTAAGACCATGGCTGACGTGGAATACACAGTTGAAGGGCATATTGCCCATGTGCGCCTTAACCGGCCGAAATCACTTAATGCCATCAGTGCAGAAATGGATCGGATGTTGCTGGACGCGTGGACCGATATCAACAACAACCCGGAAATCTGGGTTGCAGTGCTCTCGGCCGAAGGGGAGAAGGCATTTTGCGCCGGTGGAGACATCGCTGCTGAGGCTGAGAACACGGGGCGGTTGGCATTGGGCGGTGGACTGACCGGTGTAGGGGGGCCTCTGCTCAAGCTCAAGAAACCTCTGGTTGCAGCAGTCCAGGGCTATGTGCTTGGCGGCGGCTTTGAGCTGGCTATGTGCGCCGACGTTATTGTCGCTGCAGACACTGCACAGTTTGGCATGCCGGAAACTAAAGCGGGCATTATCGGCGAGGCGGGCATCATGCACCGGGCGATTCGACAATTGCCCTACCGGATCGCAATGGGCATGATCCTGACTGGGGACCGGCTAACTGCAGCAAAAGCATTCGATTACGGCCTAGTTAACGAAGTCGTCGAAATGGATACGCTACTGGACTCGGCGATGACTTGGGCAAGTCGCATCGCCAGCGCGTCGCCACTGGCGAATCAGGCGGCTAAAGAGGCGGTACTACGCTGTTTGGCAGATCCACTGGAAGCAGCTTTGAGTACCCGATTTGAATTGATCGAGGCTTACGCCTTCAGCGAAGATCGAATGGAAGGGCGTCGGGCCTTTGGCGAGAAGCGCAAGCCGCAGTGGAGTGCTCGCTGACGATCTAGCTTGCTTGTATTAAGCAAAAGCCCCAGTCGCTGGGGCTTTTGCATTACAGGGCGGTCATGACTGCACTACCAGACCAACGGCAGCGACTCCACAGAACCAACAACTCCCCCGTGGTGTTTGATAATTGCTCCAGGCGCTACCTGAAAGTCAGGGATGCGTTTTAACCATTCCTGCAGCGTGATCACTACTTCCAAGCGTGCCAAGTGGGCGCCAGCACAGTGGTGGGCACCATGGCCGAAAGTAGTATGGGTTACGTTTTCCCGCTGGAAATTTACCGACATAGGGCAGGCATTTTCCCGTTCGTCTAAGCCACTCAACAGTTGCGGCAGCAGAACCATATCACCGGCTTTGAGCAGCACCCCGTCAACCTCAGTGTCGGTTTTTACCATACGTCCGTCGGCTACTAAGGAAAATCTACGTAACAGCTCTTCGGTGGCGGCGGGGACCCGGTCAGGGTGTGCTTGCAGTTCGGCACGATGAGCAGGGCTTCCCGCCAGAAACTGCATGACAAAGCTCAAGAAGTTCACCACGGTGTCCAATCCGGCCAACAGCAAAAGCCCACCAATCCGAGCAGCTTCTTCCCGATCCAGAGGGCGTCCATCAATACTGCCGTTGATGACTGTGGAGAGTGCGTCGGTACCTGGTTTTCCGCGACGTGCATCAATGATTGGCCGCAGATAGTCAAACAACCCCTCGCTGGCTTCGCGCATGCTCAAGGAGCCATCTGGACGGGTAATCTGATCAGCCAGGTGCTTCAGATAGGGGGCATCACGCTCAGGCAAATCGACCATCATCAGGAACACACGTACCGGAAACGGTTCGGCGTAATCATGAGTGAAGTTGCACGCGCCTTGGTCCTTGATGGCTTCGATCAGTTCGATCGAGAGTTCACGGATCCTCTCTTCCAATCCTTTTACCACCGCCGGGCCAACCGCTTTACTGATCAGGGCGCGGTAGGGGCGATGCTGTGGTGGATCCATGGACGTAGGTATGAATTCGTACTGTTCGCCGGCCTCCTTGGGAATGAAAGGGCATTCGCTGGAGAACCGCTGATGATCCATGAACATGTCGCGAATCAATTTTCCTCGTGTGGCTATCCAGTGCCCGCCGTTGTGGTCGGTCCACACAAGATCGGGCACACCCGGCTGATGTAGGCGGCTCCAAGCTACCTGCAGCCCATCCTCCAGTCCGGGGGGGTTGTACATGTCGAAATTTACGATACGGTTGAGCGGAACGTGTCCGGGGCGTGTACCGGTCGTACTTTGCGGTTGCTGGCTCATGGATGCCTCCTTGTTATTATCATTGTGCGGCTACATTCAGGTACGTGTTTACATCGAGGGGTCAATGACTGCTTTCAGGGTCTGGCCACCCTTGATGGAGGCCAAGGCTTGGGCTGCGTCTTTGATGGCATATCGTTGACCGATGAGAGCAGCCAGGGGCAAGCGCTCCTGCATGCGGGCTGCGAGGTGCATGGCTTGGTAATAGTGTTTGGGTTTGGGGAAGGTGGCACCGGCAACACGCATATTGCGGATGGTGATATCACGTGGTGCGATAGCCGCATTACCGATAGCACCCCATAACCCCAGAATGATGTAGCGGCCATGTTTGCCGGTCAGGTTCACACCTTCTGGAAATGCAGCAAGGGCGCCGGCTGCTTCTACAACTACGCTCGCACCTTGTGGGCCACACAACTCGCTCACCTGACCTAAGCGCTCCTCGCTGCTGAGCTCACCCAGTGCCAGAGTCGCTGTTGCACCGAAGCTGCGAGCCACCGCGAGTCGTTGAGGCGAATGGTCAAGAACGATGATCTGACGCGCCCCACAGAGTTGAGCGACCATGACTGCCGCCATGCCTACTGGGCCCGCGCCCTGAATCACTACCGAATCGGTGTAACTGACCGGTCCGCATTGTTCGAATCCGCGCAAGACTGTAGGCAGGGCACAACCTAATGCTGCGATGGCATCGACATCGGCCCCTTCAGGAAGGCGATAAAAGGCCATGCCATTGGGCAGCCAAGCATAGTCAGCGTAGCTGCCCCAATTAGGCTTCGATGCATTTTCAAAGAATGACGAGTTGTCGCAAGGCGTCTCGTCAAGAACGGTGCACGAATGGCAGCGGTGACACAGAGCTATAGGCGACCAATACACCAAATCACCGACGTTGATCGGCACTCCCGCGTAATCTGTAGTGACTCCGCTGCCTAACGTATCGATTCTGCCCACGCCCTCATGGCCTAGGACTACCGGAAAAGGCATCTGGCCTGCCGCCCCTGATGCGATGTGCTCATCACTTCCGCAAACGCCGCCCACCACGACCTGAACAAGAATGCCGCCAGGTTCTGGCGGCATGATGGGTACTTCCCAGGTTTCAATTGTGGCCGTTTTCACCAAAACAGCTGCTTTTCCGTATCTCATGGCAAGCTTCCTACTGCTAGTGTATGTTTTTGATCGGGGTGTTGCTGGTGGGCGCGTTGGTGGCAAGGGGGTGTTTAAGAGGTTGCAATGCGCGCATTACGTTGTGCAACCACGACACCGTGCGGTAACTACCGATCTCGTCGAAGGGAACCCAGCAGCCGGCATCGTTCTCCCAATTGAGGGTGATAGTGTCGACCATGCTGAAAAAATGAAAGGCATGGACTCTCCAGACCAATCCATCGCCGCCCACTAGGTCGATCTGCGCAGTCGCCCCCAGAATTAAGCTGTCGCTACTAATCCCAACCTCTTCCTCAACCTCCGTGACGGCCTGAGTCAATGGTGAGTAAGAGTCGGACAGATAGCCGGTGATGCAATGCCACAGTCCAATATCGCCAGTGACTTGGCGGCTGCGGCGAAACAATCCGATTCGGCCCTGATGCGAGAGAAGGGCTGCCACCACTTGGTGGTCTGCCAAGCGGCAGGGTTGTTCTTCTTCAATAACATCGAATGACATTTTGACCTCCTCACCCCGAGATGAAGCCGCAGGCGGCTCCACCCCAAGGATGCATGAGCTGTCTGTCAGCTTTGGTTGACCAGGGGGATTACTTCCTTGGCCAAGCGCTGCAGCGACTCAATGTACGGCTCAGGATTATCAATATTGTCGTGTGAGTTCACGACAATTTGTCCCAAGCCACCGCAGTGCTCAATCATGCGTTCGATCTTGCGTGCTACGGTTTCCGGAGAACCGCAGAGCCAGACATGCTCGGCTAGGAAGTCAAGGTCGACTTGGCTGGGGTCGATGTCCTGGCCGGAGTCTTTGATGATGCCTTCGAAGAGGTTGAACTTCTTGTAGATGGGGAACAGGTAGTGTTTCCAGCTTTCTCCGAGGCCACTGGCAATCGCACGCCTCTTGGCCTCGGCGTCGCTGTCGGCGACGAAGATATCCCTGGTCACCCGAAAGCGTGAGCGAGCCGTCTCAAATCCATTCGCTTGCGCTGCGGTCGCCCAGGTATCCCAGTGCGAACGCATGACTTCAAAGCCGCCAAAAAAAGAGATAGGGCTGTAGTTGCGTTCACCGGCCCACTTGAGTGAGGAAGAGTTCTTGGTGAGACCGGTGACGGCAATTTCCATGCTGTCGCGTCCACCGTACGGGCTGTTGTCGGCTAGAATCACGTCGTAGCCGGGCATGTCGTCCGGGCCTGGATACCCGGCCTGGAAATACTTGCCGGTTTCCTGGAATGGTTCGCGCTTCCAAACCTTTTCAATCAGGTCCAACGCTTCGAACATCTGTTCCTGCAACACACTGATGTTGGGGAAGCCATGTAGAATTGCATCAGTATGATGGCCACCTGGAGCGACGCCCAGGAAGTAACGGCCTTCAAGCACCTGCGACAACCAACCCACTTGAATAGCAAGGGTGGCGGGGTTGTGATAAGGCAGCAGGTGCGCCATGGGCGCAAAACGGATCTGCTTTGTCAAATTGGCAGCCGCGCCGATGATGATTTCCGGGCAGGGCACATTTTCCCAAGCCAGCGTCGAATGCTCGCCAATCATGAAATCGGCGTAGCCGGCTTGATCTGTAACAGTTGCCATGAGCAGCGACCAGTCGAAGACTTGGCGAGCCGTACGATGGGGAAGGGTGTATGGGGTGTGGAAAATGCCGCATTTCATTGTGCTTCTCCTACGTTTTTATTCTTGTTCAAAACCCAGTGATCAAACGTATATGCCAGTCGCATCCTTGCTGGAGAAACGCGGCGCAACCAGACTTGCGAATTTCTCCAGTTCCTCGTTGTTCTGATCAGGGTTGAGGTGACCTTGACCGAACATGAGGAACAGTTCGTTGAAGCCCAACCGGTCATGCGCCTCACCAATGCGGTCGGCAATTTCATCGGCTGAGCCGATGAGGACATTGGGCATGCGCTGACCGAACGGGATAAACCACTTGTCCCAGAACCATTGATGTTCAGCCATCAGTTCCTTCGCCTTACCCTTGTCATTGGTGAGCATCAGGAAACCACCCCAGGCCGCAACTTCTTCACGTGGAACTTCGTTGCCTGCCGCCTTGGCGCTTTCGGCATAGCGTTTCCACAAGGCCTCACAGAAATCGAGATCGCCGGAGAGGACAATGGGCTTACCGCCTTCTCGCGCCCAGAAATCGACGGTTTTCATGCTGCCGGCGAAGCCACCATAAATGCGTGGGTGGGGCTTTTGGTAGCAAAGGGGGGCAATGCCGATCTGACGGACTATGCCATCCGCATCCATCCCTTTGCCAAACTCAGCATAAGCGGGGTGCCCGGCTGAACCGCCATTTGGTGGGAACTGCCAGTGCTTGCCTTTGTGGCTGAACACATCGTTAGTCCAGGCCTTTTTGATGACTTGAAGCGACTCTTCGAAGATTTCCCGATTTAGCTCGTCCATGGCGTCTTTGGACTTGACCATGTCAACGGTAGTCGCTGAAACCCCGCGGATTGCTGCGTAGGAATCAACCCAGCGGGCGTGATAGCCACGGGTAAAACCAACGAACAAGCGACCTTGCAGCATGTGGTCGAGCGTGGCGATCTCTTCCGCGATGCGCACCGGGTTATGAGTGGGCAGTGTGTAGCCCATGATGCCAGCCTTCATGCGCTTGGAATGCATCCCCACATACAGGCTGAACATGCCAGGATGGTTATTGATTTCGAAGCCTTCGATCTGGAGGTGGTGTTCCGGCTGGCAGTACCCCGCATACCCCAGTCCATCGGCAAGGCTCACGTAACCACGAACCTCTTCGAGGAATCGCTGGTACAGCTCAGGCCGTTGACCGGCCATTCCCGCTTCAATTTCGTAGCGTCTGCCAATTACTCCAGTCTGCATGAGATTGAATTTCATCTTCCGGCCTCTTTTTCTTGTCGTCACTAAGAGAATGTGTCAGGTTTTGTGCGCTGTCAACGCAGAAGTTGATTAGCACGGTAATCATTGCGGTCGTCGGGCAACCTTGTCAACTGAGGTGTTGATCGTGATTGCGGACGGTGTAGGATTGACCGGGAGTCGATCAACACAGGAGTTGAAAATGATGCGTGATACGGTTAGCGGTCAGGGAGAAGGGGCTTCCCTCGTGATAGAAGGACGCGTGGCAACCATCACCCTCAATCGTCCAGAGACATTCAATGCGCTGGATATCTCCATGGCTCGCTGCTTGGCGCGGCAGGCACGAGAGGTCGAGTCATGCACGGATGTGCATGTATTGGTGCTCCAAGGAGCAGGGAAAGTGTTTTGTGCGGGTGGTGACATCGGATTGTTTATCGCCAACGCCGCCAATCTGGCCCCGGCTATCTCTGAGCTTCTCACCCACTTGAATGATTTTTTGCTGACGCTAAGGCGCATGCCTCAGCTGGTGATCATGCGCATTCATGGCATAGCTGCGGGGGCTGGAATGTCGCTCGCTGGTATGGGGGATATCTGCATCTGCACTAAAACCAGTAGGTTCCGACCCGCCTATGCAACACTCGGTGTATCACCCGATGCCGGCGCGTCGGTTGGCATAGTGCAATCGCTTGGCGCACCTCAAGCGTTGCAGCTGTTCCTGTTACAGGATGAGATTACGGGCCCAGAAGCCCTGCAGTGTGGGCTGGCGACACAGGTAGTTGATGACGATCAACTCGATGCCGTCATTCACGCTCATGTCCAGCGGCTTTCCCACTTCAGCTCAGAAGCGATAGCGGCCACCAAGCGTCTGTTCTGGCAATCAGCGCAGACCCCAATGGGGCAGCAGTTGGGGGACGAATTGAGGGCAATCCTGAATTGTATGGCCACCGCACAATTCCACGACAACATCGAACGGTTTGCCGCTCGCCGAAAGTCGTAGACACTGCGCCATCTCAGCCCCCGGCAGGGGGCAATCGCAGTTGAGATTCATGCATCGCCTACCAATCAGGACTCTCCTGCCCGCTCGATCAGGTGAAGCACCTTGGCAACCGCATTGCCTTCTTCTGCACTGATCGCTGAAAAAAGCTGTTCGCGCAAATCTGTAAGAATCTGATCAAGCTTGTTAGCCAGGTCCCGTCCGGCTTTGGTCAAGTGCAGGGTATTGGCGCGGCGATCACTTGGATCACTTTTCCTCTCGAGCAGACCACTCTGTTCAAGTTCATTAAGTGAGCGGACAACCGCTGCAGGATCGATGCCTGCTGCTTCGGCTATGGCTTTCTGCCTCAGGCCATCGCCTTTGTATGCCAGCACCAGTACCGGCGCAGCCAGCGATAGCGAAATCCCATGGGCAGCAAACGCATTACCGACTACCCGTTGCCAGGCCCTCCCAGCCGGGAGAATGGTCCACGTGAGATCCACCTTCCAGTCGCCAGTCGAGTTAATTGTCGAGTCAATCATTGGGGTGTTCCAAGTTTATTGCGCAGTTCGAAGCGGCCAGTGCCTACGGATGCACTCATCCGTCCGTGCGTTGCCGCGGGGAGTAAAGCATGGGCGCGCACAACAGAAAAGCGATGTGAGTCAACCAAGCTGCAATTTAACGGTGAAGGGGGTTCACATTTCCTGTCGTGGGAGTCACGGCTGCGCCACTGAATGCGCTTACCGCACGGATGGGCTCCACCTGTCGCTGCAAGGGCAAATCCGATGATGGCACATTGAAATAGTTGACGCGTCAATGAATGTTCTATTCAATGTTCATGCAAGCTAGGCCTGAAGGGATTCCGCAGGCACGGTCGTTTCCATTAATCCAGAGCAAATCGCCGGGAGGCAGCATGGGCAGAGTTAACGGGAAAGTCGCCATCGTAACGGGTGCAGGGGGTGGGCAAGGCGAAGCTGAAGCTCGCCTGCTCGCTGCTGAAGGAGCGAAAGTGGTTGCTACAGATATTAATCTGGACCGTGTCACACGGGTGGTGGCGGAAATCAACGAGCAATACCCGGGCAGTGCGATGGCCCTCTGGCATGACGTATCGTCGCAATCGGACTGGCAGGACGTGGTGGAGCAGACGGTTGCTGCGTTCGGTCCGATCACTATTTTGGTTAACAACGCAGGGATTTTGGCGCCTGCTGCCTATGACAAGGTGACATTCGAACACTGGCAAAAAACCATGAATGTCAATGCCTGGAGCCAATTCGTAGGCATGCAGACTGTTATTCCGCACATGCGCGCGGCAGGTGGTGGTTCAATCATCAACGTTGCCTCGTTAGCGGTGGTTAATGCCTGCGGCCGCTTCACGGCGTACACCGCCAGCAAGGGAGCTGTGGATGCGATGTCGCGGGCGGCAGCGATCGAACTGGCCGGTGATAATATTCGGGTCAACTCGGTCAACCCAGGGGTGATTCACACCGACATGGTCGATGATGCATTCCCAGACCAACAGGCCATGGATGAAGTCATTGCCGCCCAGCCGTTGCGTCGCATGGGGCGACCCATCGATGTGGCTTATCTGGTCCTGTACTTGGCCAGTGACGAATCGTGGTTCACCACCGGCACCTCTCAAACGATCGATGGCGGTATGTCTGTAATGGGCGGCGTTTCACCGCACATTGATCGTTGATCCCTGGCAAAAAATCTGAAATCACGTTCGCACATTAATCGTTTGTCGATTTAAAGGTGTGAAGAACTACGGGCTGCGTAGATTGCATTCCTGCGGTTGTAATTTGCGCAGCCTTTAGCGCCGGATAGTTATGAATACCAAGTAAGCCTCTCTGTGAGGCTTCTTGGCATGCTCCTGCGCTCAGTACATTGATATGAGTATGGCTCTTAGTGCAAACACTGAATGGGCCATATATGTGGAGAAATACAAAATGCGTTTAAAGAGATCTAGAACTATTGCCCAGGTGTTCGTGCCAATGGCAATAGTCGCCGCCCTGAGCGGTTGCAATCAGGAGGAGGCGGTAGTCGCTGCGCCTGCACCCAAGGTCGGGGTCTTTACCGTGCATGCCCAACCCTTGGCACTGACCAGTGACCTGCCGGGCCGCACGGTGGCTTATCGTGTAGCAGAGGTACGCCCTCAAGTATCAGGCATTTTGCAAAAACGGCTATTTGCTGAAGGCGCTCAAGTTCGCGAAGGGCAGCAGCTCTATCAGATCGACCCACGCACCTACGCCGCGCAGTTGGCACGTAGTGAGGCAACGCTGGCAACTACTGGCAATCTCGCCAAGCGTTATGAGCGTCTATTGCAGGCGAATGCCGTCAGTCGGCAAGAGCACGATGATGCGGTGGCAGCCTGGCAGCAGGCGCAGGCCGATTATCAGATGGCCCGAATCAATGTGCAGTACACCAAGGTCATGTCGCCTATCTCGGGACGGATCGGTCGCTCTGACGTCACAGAAGGTGCATTGGTTACCAACGGTCAAGCCCAGCAATTGACCACGATCACCCAGCTGGATCCGATCTATGTGGATGTAACCCAGCCGATCACCAAAATGCTCGGCTTGCAGAAAGCAGTTGAGTCTGGCCGGTTGCAAGGGAGTGGTGAAGAGCAGGCAAAGGTCAGCTTGGTGCTGGATGACGGAAGTACTTATCCGATTCCTGGCGTTCTCAAGTTTTCCGAGGTTCGTGTAGACCCGACCACAGGCTCGGTAACCTTGCGGGCCGAATTCCCGAACCCACAGCACAGGTTGTTGCCGGGCATGTTTGTGCGGGCGCAGTTGACCGAAGGCGTACAACAGCGAGCCATGCTGGTTCCGCAGCAAGCTGTCGTTCGGGATGCTCGCGGTAATCCATCGGTCTGGGTAGTCAAAGCCGATAACAGCGTCGAGCGTCGCGCTGTCGAAACCTTGAGAACCGTGGGTAATGCCTGGCTGGTTGGGAACGGAATCAATGATGGAGATAAGGTAATCACCGAGGGTGTGCAAGCGGTCCGTAACGGCATTGCCGTAGAGCCACAAGCCGCGTCGAATGTAAGCCTGGTCGCAAATTTCGATCAGCCTGCAGTTGCAGCCGACTGAGGAGCTATTGTCCATGTCCCGTTTTTTCATCGATCGACCCATTTTCGCTTGGGTAATAGCGATAGCGGTCATGCTCGCCGGTGCCGTTTCGCTGATCAAGATGCCGATCAGCCAGTATCCGAACATTGCCGCGCCGGCCGTGTCGATACAAGTGTCTTACCCCGGTGCCTCGGCACAAACCGTACAAGATACCGTTGCCCAAGTAATTGAGCAGCAACTCAGCGGTCTTGATGGCTTCCGTTACATGTCGGCTGAAAGTAATTCCGACGGCAGTATGACAATCATCGTGACCTTCGAGCAGGGTGTCGATCCAGACATTGCTCAGGTCCAGGTTCAGAACAAGTTGCAGCTGGCCACTCCAAGACTTCCTGAAGAGGTGCAGCGTCAAGGTCTGCGCGTGGTGAAGTATCAGCAGAACTTCTTTTTGGTTATCGGCTTAGTGGACAAGAGCGGCAATATGTCGAGCTTCGACCTGAGCAACCTGATTGCCTCGGACCTGCAAGATTCGATTTCCCGTGTGGATGGTGTCGGCGACATTTTGTTGTTCGGCGCACCCTACTCAATGCGCATCTGGCTTGATCCTGCCAAGCTCAACAGCTATCAGTTGACCCCAACTGATGTTGCCACTTCGATCAAAGAGCAAAACGTACAGGTCTCTTCTGGCCAGCTGGGCGGCCTGCCAACACGCAGTGGCGTCCAGCTCAATGCCACCGTGATCGGCAAAACGCGCATGACCACGCCGGCTGAATTTGATGAAGTGCTGCTGAAGGTCAATGACGACGGATCCCAGGTTCGGGTCAAAGATGTGGCCAAGGTGGAGCTGGCTGCTGACACATATTCGATCAGCACTAAGTTTGGTGGTCATGCATCGTCAGGGCTGGCATTGCGCCTCGCACCTGGAGGCAATTTGCTGCATACCGCCGAGGCTGTTAGGGCTGTGGTGGAGAAGTTCGAGAAGAACCTACCTGAAGGCGTCGAAGTCAATTACCCCTATGACACGACACCCGTGGTGGACGCATCGATCGAGTCAGTCCTGCACACGATTTTCGAAGCGGTGATCCTGGTGTTCATCGTGATGTACCTGTTCCTGCAAAGTTTCCGCGCAACGCTGGTACCCACCTTGGCGATCCCTGTAGTGTTGCTGGCTGCGTTCGCGGTGTTGCCGATGTTCGGTATCGGCATCAACGTGTTGGTGATGTATGCGATGGTCCTGGCGATCGGCTTGCTTGTGGATGATGCCATCGTGGTGGTCGAGAACGTCGAACGGCTGATGCACCTCGAAGGATTGTCTCCGAAAGAAGCTACCCGCAAGTCCATGGGGCAGATATCCGGCGCACTGGTCGGTATTGGCATGGTGCTATCCGCAGTTTTTGTGCCAATGGCTTTCTTTGGGGGCTCTGCCGGCATCATCTACAAGCAATTTGCTGTGACGGTGGTGGTCTGCATGGCGCTGTCGGTGCTGGTAGCGCTGATCTTCACGCCCGCCTTGTGCGCCACCATTCTAAAAGCTCCGCACGCCGGCGAGCATCATGAGAAAAAGGGCTTCTTCGGCTGGTTCAACCGTAGCTTCGACAATGGTACGCAGCGTTTCGAGCGCGGCGTCGGCGCAATGCTACGAAGCCGTGGCAAATACCTGGTGATCTTCCTGCTCATCACGGTCGGTACCGGATTCCTGTTTACTCGCATTCCGAGCGCGTTCTTGCCTGGCGAAGATCAAGGCGTACTGATGGTTGAGGTCCGGATGCCGGCTAATGCTTCAGCAGAACGCACGGAAGCCGTACTTACGCAGGTACAGACATACCTGCAAGAGGAGGAGGGTGACACGGTCAACTCTACCCTCACGGTCAACGGCTTCAACTTCGCCGGCCGTGGGCAGAATGCTGGGCTTGGCCTGGTCATGCTCAAGGACTGGGGGGAGCGTAAAGGTAAAGGACAGGACGTTGTCAGTCTGGCGGAACGTGCCAACAAATATTTCGCCACTATCAAAGATGCGACAGTGGTTGCCTTTGTGCCGCCTGCCATTTTCGAAATGGGCAACGCAATGGGCTTCGACCTCTACCTTCAGGACGATGCTGGCCGCGGCCATACCGCGCTGATGGAGGCGCGCGATCAGTTCCTGCAACTGGCAGGTGAAAATCCGGTACTACGCTCTGTCCGTGCTAACGGCAAGGATGACGAGCCGCAGTACAAGGTCAGTATTGATGATGAAAAAGCACGAGCGCTGCAAGTCAGCATCCAAGATATCAACGACACCATGTCGGCAGCCTGGGGCTCGATGTACGTCAACGATTTCATCGACCGCGGACGCGTGAAGCGTGTCTATCTGCAAGGTGTGGATACCGCCCGTATTTCGCCCGAGGACTTTGACAAGTGGTATGTCCGTAACAAAGTCGGTCAGATGGTGCCATTTTCCGCCTTTGCCAAAGGCGAGTGGGTCTATGGATCGCCCAAGTTAGAGCGCTTCGGTGGTATCTCAGCCGTACAAATTCTGGGTGAACCAGCTCCAGGTTACAGCTCCGGCGAGGCGATGATTGCGATCGCGCAAATCATGCAGAAACTGCCTGAAGGCGTCGGCTTGAGTTACAACGGCTTGTCCTATGAGGAGATCAAGACTGGCAGCCAGGCGCCCATGCTCTATGCCTTGACCGTACTGATCGTGTTCCTCTGCCTGGCTGCTTTGTATGAAAGCTGGTCCGTGCCGGCGGCCGTGATGCTGGTGGTACCGCTGGGGGTTCTCGGTGCGGTACTCGCTACCTTGTGGCGTGATCTGACCGCTGACGTGTACTTCCAGATTGGTTTGATGACGACCGTAGGCTTGAGTGCGAAGAACGCCATCCTGATCATTGAATTTGCCAAAGAGCTGTACGAGCGTGAGGGCATGCCACTGGTGAAAGCTGCAGTCGAAGCAGCACGGTTGCGTCTGCGTCCCATCGTGATGACATCGCTTGCTTTCACCTTCGGTGTCTTGCCTATGGCTTTGGCAACTGGTGCAGGCTCTGGTAGCCAGCACTCGATTGCCACGGGTGTGGTAGGTGGGATGATCACCGCGACGGTGCTCGCTGTGTTCTTCGTTCCCCTGTTCTATGTGGCTGTCGTGTCGCTGTTTGAGCGTCGCAAGAAATCCGCATTGGTTGAGGGAGAGCAAGCATGAAATTCACTATCTTGCCTCTAACCTTCGTCATGGCCCTAGGTGGGTGCTCACTGATACCTGACTACCAACAGCCGGACTCGCCCATTGCGAACACGTGGCCACAAGGCGAGGCTTATTCTGCGTCAGCAAGCACGAACACCGCACAGTCGCTTCAGTGGCAGCAGGTATTTCGTGACCCGGCGCTGCGCCAACTCATCGGCTTAGCCCTCGAGCATAATCGCGATTTGCGTCAGGCGGTATTGAACGTCGATGCTTATCGTGCGCTGCACCGCATTCAACGCTCAGCGCTTGCGCCGAGCGTTGAAGGAGGATTCGCCAGCAGTCGCACGCGCTTGCCGAAAGACCTCTCCACCACTGGGGAGTCGGGCATCCAGAGTGAGTACGATGTGACGCTGGATGTTGCCTACGAGGTCGATATTTTCGGCCGCCTGCGTAGCTTGAGCCAGGCCGCTCAGGAGGAATACCTTGCTTCTGAGCAGGCACGGTACGGCGTTCAAATCACGCTCGTTGCCGATGTGGCCAACGCCTATCTGGCCTGGGTAAGCAAACACTCTCAACTATCGCTTGCTCGATCATCCCTACGTAACTACACAGCCAATCTCGAGTTGATCGATCAACGGTTTGGGTCGGGTACCGCTTCTGAGATTGACGTTCGACAGGCCAAGAGCTTGGTCGGGGAAGCGCAGGCACGCGAAGCGCGCTACCTGAGGGAAGTGGCGCAGGCGGCTAACGCCCTGGAGGTGCTGATCGGCACTCAATTGCCGAATGCAACCGCACCACGCGATAGCCTGGATGAGGAGATGATCGCGCAATTCCCGGCGGGCCAGCCTTCTAGTCTGCTGCTGCGGCGACCGGACATCAGCGCTGCCGAGCACCGACTGTTGGCTGCGAATGCCAACATCGGCGCTGCCCGGGCCGCTTTCTTCCCCAGCGTAACACTCAGTGCCGCTGCGGGTACTGCAAGTAGCGACATCGGTGGGTTATTCAACGGCGGTTCAGGTGTGTGGCAATTTGTCCCGCAAGTTAATATTCCGATCTTCAACGCAGGACGTTTGAGTGCCAATCTGGACTATGCGCAGATTCAGAAGGACATCAATGTTGCGCGCTACGAGAGCAGCATTCAAAGCGCCTTCCGAGAGGTCGCAGATGGCCTGGCGGCGCGAGCGACTTACGGTAAACAGCTGCACTCGCAGTCGATGTTGGTGGATAACAATCAGCACTATTTCAGCTTAGCTCAACAACGCTACAGCGAAGGCGTGGACAACTACCTGGCTGTGCTCGACGCCCAGCGCGAGCTTTTCAGTGCCCAGCAGCAACTGATTGAGGATCGACTGAATCAGCTACAAAGCGAAGTGAATCTGTTCAAGGCGCTCGGCGGGGGCTGGCAGAGCGAACCTTCGTCGCTGGCTAAGGATGCTTCCTATCCAGCTCCGGCCGCCTAGCGGAGTACGTTTTTCTTGCCACGTGCAAGTCGCCAGTCAAGGGAGTGGCTGGCATTTTTTTGCGTCCGAGTATGCACAGAAGCATGCGAGGGGAGCGATGGAAGCAAAGACTCAAAATATTACCGTCTCAGCGAAGTGCGTTGATGGTGAAACTCATCGCAGGGGCAGAGTGAAGCGGATAGGAGGGCTAATGGATATCTTCAACGCTATTAATGTATTCGTTCATGTTGCAGACAAGGGCAGCCAAAGCGCTGCGGCGGATTCACTCCACTGTTCCAAGCCTCAAGTGTCGAGGGTACTGTGTGAGCTGGAGCAGCATTTACAGGTTAAGCTCATTCACCGAACAACCCGCCAGCAGGCGCTGACGGATGCTGGCGCACGCTTCCTGCAACGCTGCAGGCTCCTGCTGGAGGATCTCGAGTCTGCTCAATTGGAGGCTGTCCGTTCGCGGCAAGAAGTGGCAGGCACATTGCGTATGCATGCACCCAACGGAATAGGTAAGCATTACATCATCCCGTTGATTGCCGAATTCCGCCATCAACATCCCGATTTAAGTATTGATCTTACGCTGAATCCAACTCCGCCGGACATGCTGGCGGGTGGGTATGATGTGGTCATTCTGGACAGCTGTGAGATTCCGGACTCTGCATTCATCTGCCAAACACTAGGGCGCTCGTACAGTGTGATTTGTGGGGCACCAGAATATTTGGCGAGACGAAGCGTACCTCACACCTTGTCCGATCTTTATGCGCACACCTGCCTTGAATTGGATGACGCAGCATTTCCGCATGGGTGGGAGATCGCTGGGCTGGATGCTGCTAAGTTTGAGCTTGGTCAGCAAGCCTTCAAAACCAACTTGGCCGATGGGGTAGCTGAAGCTGCGAAAGCTGGTCTCGGTCTGGCATTGCTCCCAGGTCACGCGGCAGCAGCAGGTATACGCTCGGGGGAATTGATCCGGGTGTTACCGGACGTTCAGGCCCATCATCGAGGAATCACTGCGCTCTATCCCTCTCGACGTTTCCTTTCGGCCAACGTGCGTAAGTGGATCGAGTATCTCAAAGTACAGATCCCCGCGCGTCAGCAAAAAGATAACGAAATCTTGAGCAGGTTCACGCGATCTGATCTATCGCGTCCGCCATTGCATAAAGTACCTGTTTATAATTGGTAACGCGTAGAGTATGAACTAGAGCTTACAGATGAATGCTGCCTTTACGTACCCGACAAAAAAACCAATAGGGGGGTGTATGAGTTGTCTTATTTGCGCAGGCCATGCTCAATCGATCGATTGCCCGGCAGGTTGGGAGGAGCGGAGCTGCCCGGCATGTGGGGACTACCTGATGTCGCATGCACTGATCATGATGATGATGGAAGAAGGGCAGATTTTTGATACCCGCCGCATGCGTGAGTGGCTCAAGATTCGACGCAGGGTGACGCTCAAGCCGACCGTCGATGTGCTGGAAGCCATTTTGCTCAGTTAGGAGAGGGGCGCGGAGGCCGGTTCTTTGATGACGACTGGCCCCCTCACACGTACGCCACCCAGGACGTCGACGAAAGAGTTTTTATGATTTGCTTAGATGACTCAAAATCCGCTCTTCAAAGGCCCGCAGGGTTCTGACGGCTGATTCAATTTCATCAGGATCAATGCCTGCAAACATTTCTTCGCGCAGTTCAGCTAACTGGTGTTCTACGCGAGTGGCCAATACTTTGCCTGCGGGCAGCAAATGCAGGGGCTTGATTCGTCGGTTGTTCGAAATTTCCCGCCGCTCACAAAGCCCCAGGGCTTCTGCCTGGTCCAATGTCCGCAGCATGGCTGCGGGGTTTACTCCCGCCAATTCTGCTAATGTGCTTTGTTGTGCACCGTCTCCAAGACGTGCCAGCAGAACGACTGCAGTCGCCACCGGAAAAGGTATCCCACTGTCCGCTGTTGCTGCTGCTGAAGCCTGTATCCACGCTCGCCTGACCGGTTGCAGTGCATTAGTAAGTTCAAACAGCCAATTTGATTCGCTCATCTGAAAGACGTCCTGAAATTATTGCCTTGTAAATTATATGTCTTTGTCTCCTCGAGTCAAAAGCGGACTGGTCTGCGGGCTGCGATGCTCTCATTGGTTGGTAATTCCTTACAACGAAGGTAATTCCGGCCACGCTACCAGCCTCCGCCGAGCGCAAGGAAAATTTGCACGCGGTCGTCTGCCAATTGGCCGCGAGCGGCCACGAGTGCGCTCTCGGTGGCTGCTAGTGTGCGCTCAGCGTCGAGTCGATCGAGGGTGGACACCGTCCCGCCAATGCCTCGGCGGTGGACAATATCCAACGACTTGCGACTCTCTTCACGTGCGACTTCAAGATCACGATACCAGTCCAGATGGCCTGCATAGGTCGCCAGCGCATCTTCCGTTTCCTGCAACGCCTTGAGCACTACGGCATCGAAGCGCGCCAGTGCAATACGCTCTTCTGCACCAGCCGCATCGATGCGTGCATGAGCGAGCTGCCGGTTAGGCAATGTCCAGGATATGACCGGCCCCAGACTGTAGTGAATGGCGGCATTGGCTAATGCATCGGTACCCATGCGGGCTGTAGTGCCAAGCCCGGCGCCCAAGCTTATAGAAGGGTATAGTTCAGCCGTTTCCACCCCGATTTTTGCCGTAGCGGCAGCTAATTCGCGTTCGGCTGCGCGCACGTCGGGGCGACGCCTGAGCAAGGTCATTCCGTCTCCAACGGGGATTGGTCGGGTCAATTGCGGAGGTGTAACGCACTCCTGCAATTGTGTAGGGAAATTTTCCGGACGACGGCCCAGCAACACCGCCAACTCATAGAGCGAAGACTTGCGTTGCGCTTCCTGCAATGGGATCTCAGCTCGCAACTGGGCGAGGAGTGCGCGCGCACGGGATAGGTCCAGTGAGGAATAGATGCCAGCCGTCGCGCCGCGCTGCAGCAGCGTCAAGCTCTGTTGTTGAAGAGCAACCGATTGTTGTGCAACGGCTTTCCTCTCACCTAACGAACAGATTTTGCCATAGGCCCGCACGACACGGGCAACAACTGTTGTGCGTGCTAAGTCGCGAGCGGCGGCAGTTGCTTGCAAGCTGGCTGTGCTCATCTCAAGAGTACGGCGCAGCCGCCCCGCGACATCGACCTCGTAGGAAATGCCAAGGGAAATATCATACTGACCGTGCGCTTCACCTGCGGGGGAAAGACCTTTATTGGAGGATTGTGTCCAAGCAATTGCCGGCGCACCTTCGGGGGTGGCGACGTGCGTCTGTATGCTGCCTTGGCTCTGAACACCACGCAACGCAGCCTCGGAGACTTCGATGTTAGCGATAGCGACGCGAAGGTCCGTGTTGTGCGCTATGGCCTCTGCAACCAAATCGTCCAGCGCTGGAGCAGCATACAGTCGCCACCAATCTGACGGTAAATCTTGAGATTCATAGATGAGCTCATCCGAGGCTTCAAACTCCACCTGTGGCTTTTGCGACAAGCCCGCAGGCAACTGCGGTAGTTGGTAGTCCGGTCCTACTGCAGAGCAGGCTGAGAGTAACATACAGACAGCCGGTATGAATCGCGGTAGCCATCGACGCGGAGCTATTATCGGCATGCTCATTGCGCCATTTCCATATCTTCAAGCTCTATGGTCGCGGTGCGTCCGGCAATCAGGTGAACGCCTTCTGGCACCTCATCCAAGGTGATGCGCACTGGAATTCGCTGTGCTAAGCGGACCCAACTGAAAGTGGGATTGATGTTGGCCAGCATCGAGCCGGTCGATGTGCTGCGCTCCCGATCTTCAATGCCGGCCGAGAAACTTTCGACATGGCCCGACAGCGGGCGCGTTTCACCCATTATCTGGACTTTTGCCAAGCTTCCCGTGCGTATGCGTGCGAGCTTGGTCTCTTCGAAATAGCCCGCGATGTAATAGCTGTCTTCATCTACCAACGCCATGACGGGCTGGCCGGCCATGGCATAGGCGCCGGGCCTGAGTGAGAAATTGGTGACGATCCCGTTGACTGGGGCGCGCACCCTCGCACGGTCGAGATCAATTCGCGCACGCTCAAGGTCTGCGGCTGCCTGCTGGCGCCTTGCTGCGGCTTCTTTGGCCGCGGTCACACGCTGGTCGAATGCTTGCGGTGGGACCACGCCTTGCAAATTACGATATCGGCGCTGCTCGCGCTGCGCTGCTTCGTTCTGCGCTTCAGCAATAGCCAAGACAGCTTCAGCAGTTTTAAGCGCATTGCTCAACCTGTCTTTATCGACCGTGAAAAGCAGTTGCCCTTTTCGTACGCGCTGGTTGTCGCGCACTGAGACCTCGTCGACGCGGCCCGATACATCAGCGGCAAGCGCGACTACATCCGCGCGCACTTTTCCGTCGCGCGTCTGCGGGGCATATGTGTAGTACACGTAGATATACCAGGCAGCCGCCAAGGCCAGTGCACTCACGCTGAGCGTACCAGCGGTCTTCAGTAATCGAGACGACAAGTTGGAAAAGACACTCATATCAGGGATCAGCCATGTAGCCAGTGCGGGGTGGCAACCAGAACTACGAAGGCCAACCCCACCAGGACGAAGAAAACAGAAAGATCGAACAGCGTCCGACGCCAGATGTAGCGATAAAGATCAAGCGCGGCTAACAGGCGCGACAACAGGAGGCGACCGAGGAATGCGATCATCAAACAGAGCATCAGAGGCGAGAAGAGTACGCCTGCCACATTCAGTTCACCCGTCATACCGGCTCCTTTACAGGCTGCTGCGCTGCGCATAGTGCAAGTCGTAGCCCTATGAGCCCCCTTACCAGGCTATCGGGATACGGCCTGGCCTGGCGCCATACAAGGGCGATGGTCGTATCAATGGCATCGGTGAGCTCTGGGGTAAGTGCGAGTTCGTCACCCTTCAACGCTTCTCGTATGCGAGCGAGCAGACCCTCGCATACCCGACGGCGTTGGCCAGTCACGCCCTCCAGCGCTCGACGTGTGCTGCCGACCGCCATCCCAAGGCGCAGCCAGGCCAGCAGGCCAAGGCGTTGATATTGCAGTTGGTCATCCGCAGTGATCCGTGTTGCCAAGGCTGCTGCACGGTCCAACGCGCGGTTGGCATATTCGCCCAAGCTCCTTGCATCAGCGCGGTAGCTCAGTTTCAAGACATCGCGTCTCTCGAGCTTTATGAACCGTTCGCGCAGGTGCGCCGGTCCCATGTGGCGAATGGTTACCAAACAGAAGTAGCCCGTCAGGATACCCAATAAGCTGCCGCTGGCCGTATCAAGGAAAACCCCGAATTCCAGAGGCGTGTACTGAGCTTGAAGATTGATATTGCTCAGCGCGATGGCCATCATCAGCACAGCCATTGGATTGGTAGCGGCCCAGGCGCCGAGGGGCAGCATTACCATGGCCAGGACGAGCGCCAGGGATGGGAAGTCTTGAGCGAAGGGCAGCAGCCCATAAGCAACCACCGCCGCCAGCGCAAGGGCTAGAGCGTTGAACTTGCCGAATTTACCAATAGCCTTGCCGGCTTCGTCCAGATGACCAAAGAACCCAATTGCCACCATGCCCATCAGCGTCGCGTTGGCGCCCTGAGTCCAGCCGGTAATACACCACAGTGCAGCAACGGCGCTATAGGCCAGCGCAGCTGCCAGAAAAACCCGCCGGGCCATATAAAAGTCCGGTTGCAGGGGAAATGGCGCAGTTCCATGTGCCAGCGCTTTAAGCGCTGGGCTAAGCCGTTGGGGCTTTGCCAACCCCTCGGCAAGATGCTGGATGGTGCCCCAGATGCGCAGCACATCGCCGGCGACGTGTCGCAGATTGAGTTCTATCAACGTCGGCCATTCGTCTGCGGCGCTTGGCGTTGCTTCTGGTGAGCGCAGGTGCTCGTCAAGCTGGCTGTCCTGTGTGTTCGCCACTCGCCAGGTTGCTTCCAGCCACGCCAGCATTCTGCTCCGGCGATCTGGCTCAAGGCAGTCGAGATGCCCCCTGATTGAAGAGAGCATGGGCATCAACTGCAGCAGCCGATGCTGGATGGCCACTGCGTATTCTCGCTCCTGCCGATTCACCATCGGGTCGTAATCCAATTGGCTCACGAGCAATGACAGTGAGGTGATGTCGGTGATGCTCTTCTGTTGTTCAAGGCGGCCCTGTTCGCTATTGGGGCGGACGAGAAATTCGTCTTCAAGCCAACTACGCATATGGGGAATCCATTGACGGATCCGTTGGTGCAGTACGGGAGCTAATGAGCGTGGTGCAAGGATGCTATCGACTATCCAGCAGCAGAAGATGCCCAGACCGATCTCCAGAACGCGCGCTGCAGCGGTGTCGAATATCAACTGCGGTTGATCGATGCTGGCCAGTGCAACCAAGAGCAGTGTGACGCCGAAGAGTTGGTAGCCATAAGCCCTCGGTGTACGGTCAAGTACGGCCCAGGCAAAGGCTGCACAAGCTATCAGCCCGCTGACGGCCACCAGCATCAAAGGAATGGTGCTCAACATCCCAGCCAGTATGAGGGCACTTACGCCACCACACAGCGTGCCGGTGAAGCGATAGACGCTCTTGGAATAGACACCGCCCGTGGTCGGATTCATCACTACGCAGCAGGTCACGACGGCCCAATAACTCTGCGGCAGTGCCAGATGGACTGAGAGCCAGTAGGCCAACATGGCAGCTAAGAATAATTTAATGGAAAAGGTCCATCGGGACCGTTCGAAGAACATCGGCCTTACACTCGCGAAGCGTGCTGCACGCACACCGGTTCAACTGAGCCGGAGTTCGCTTCGGAGCCAATAGCCACAAGTGGAGTGGGCATCGGACGTCGGTCAGTACACCCTTGATCAGTTAGCATGGAATGCCTCTGCCATCACGCGTCGAAGTCATGCTGAATCGGTCGCTCATCAATGAATCGAGAAGAATTTACAAGATAACGATTTACAAGGCAACTGTTAGCATGGCATCTATTTATTCCTGCTCAGTCTGCAACGCTCGAAGGTTGGCGACGCCCTACGCTAGGTGAGGATTGACAGTGGCAAGGGGAATGCAATGAATTGATCTTGCCCAGTCCCAGTGGACACCCCGTTAAGCGATAAACTGCAACGAGGTGAATCATGGCAAGACAAGCAACCCCAATGAAACAGACCCGCACCCGCCATTCCCAAGCCTACAAGGACGAAGCGCTGGCTTTGGCCGAGCGCATTGGCGTCAGCAAGGCTGCCGAACAGCTCGGCCTGCATGCTTCCCAGCTCTACGGCTGGCGGAGCAAGAAGCACCAGACTCAGGCCGGCAGCGAGCGCGAGCAGTCGCTGGCCGACGAGAATGCCCGACTCAAGCGGCTGTTGGCCGAGCACGCCGAGGAGCTGGCCATCGTAAAAAAGGCCGCCGCGTACTTTGCCAAGAGCCTCAAGTGAAGTACGCCTTCATGAGGACTCATACCGCGCATTTCTCGATCCAGGCCATGTGTCGCGTGTTGGGCGTTGCCCGCAGCGGTTACTACGCTTGGTGCTCTCGCAGGCCGTCAATGCGCCAGCGGCGAAGAGCCGAACTGGATCGGCAGGTCGCTCAGGCATACAGCGCACGCAAGGGCCGCAGCGGGGCTCCACGGCTGTGCCACGACCTGCGGGAAGCCGGCCTACCCTGCAATCGCAAGACGGTAGCCGCCTCGATGCAACGGCAAGGACTGCGTGCCAAGGCCGCCAAGAAGTTCAAGGCCACGACCAATTCTCAGCACTCCCTGCCAGTGGCAGAGAACTTGCTCAAGCAGGATTTCAAGGCATCTGCGCCAAATCAGAAATGGGTGGGTGACATCACCTACCTGCATACGGAGGAAGGCTGGCTGTATCTGGCAGTGGTCATCGATCTGTATTCACGGATGGTGATCGGCTGGGCCATGAACGAACGCATGACGGCCGACTTGGTTTGCTATGCCTTGCACATGGCGCTGTGGCGACGCAGGCAGCCTAATGACGTGATCGTGCATAGCGACCGCGGCAGCCAGTACTGCTCAGCGGCTTACCAGGAGCTGATCCGCGCCCATCACTTGCGATGCAGCATGAGCGTCAAAGGCAACTGCTACGACAATGCCTGTGCAGAGAGCTTCTTCCACAGCCTGAAGGTCGAGTGCATCCACGGCGAGCGCTTCACGAGCCGCGCCCAGATGCGTGAAACCGTGTTTGAATACGTCGAAACCGATTACAACCGCCAGCGGCGACACAGCACGCTGGGGCACATCAGCCCAGAGGCCTTCGAGGCCAGGATGTGTGCTTAAACCCGTGTCCACGGCTGCTGGGCAAGATCAAACCGGTAAGGAAGTTCCCTATGTGGACATTCCAGTAAATGATTACGCGGCGGCGCTCAAGCAGGCAGGACTACCGGAGGCTTTTGCTTTGGGATTGGCATCCTGGGATGTTGATGCCGCCAACGGCGCGCTATTCAATCAGGACCACCAATTGTCCAAGCTCTTAGGACGTCCTACTACGCCATTTGAGGACGTTGTCAAAGGTGAGCTGGGGCGGCTCGCGGCCCGATGATTCTTGATGTTCGCAAGAGATCATGCCATGGATAGCTGCTCCTCCAATCGCCGCCAAGGCGCCAGGAGGATAAGGAGTGAAGGCATTTGGGGGTACGTCGTGTGAGGGAAGAGCCCATCCATACGATTAGCTAGGAGCCCCATCTTTGGGTGTTCAGCGCCTCGACAATCGAAGTGGCTAGGTTGCCTGAGAATACTGGCAACTAATGACTTATTAATATATTAATGAATGTGCTGGCATCAGCCAGCACCATTCATTTACATGATCCTCAGGCCCGCATGCACCCCCGAACACCCTCACTCACCCTCACGCTTTTACAGGCTCGAGAAGCCACGATGGCATTCTTTCGCCCTTCATTGAATACTCATGAACTGACAGAACAACAATGGCGTGTCGTCCGTATTCTGCGCAGACAAGAGGAACTGGAAAGCTATCAGTTGGCGGAGCTTGCCTGCATTCTCAAGCTCAGTATGACCGGCGTCCTGAAGCGTCTTGAGCGAGACGGGCTGGTGGCCAGGCGCAAGTCGCAGGTCGACCAGCGAAGGGTTTTGGTCAGTTTGACAGTGAAAGGCCATCAGGCCTTTCTGGCAATGAGCGAGGAGATGAAGGACGGCTATGAAAAAATCGTCAAGCAAGTTGGTGAAGACAATCTGCAGCTACTCATGCAGCTACTCAATGACATGAAAAATATCAAGCCCTAAGCTAAAGGTCTTTGTCCTTTATTGGCTGACTAATTGAAGCGCTAACAGAAAACGGCGCCAGTGGCACCGCTTTCACCAGCAAACTAAAATTCAGTAGACCCCATCGCGTGCAGTGTTTTGTTGTGGGGCTTCCTTAAATTTTCCGACAAGGCCCTGAAGACCTCGCATCAGCACCGTGGTATCGACGCCGACTGCCACGAAGGCGGCGCCCAGCTCGATGTACCTCCGAGCCAGTTTCTCGTCCGCGCTGAGAATGCCCGCAGCCTTGCCCGCCTTGCCAATGCGCGCGATTGCGTCTTCAATCGCCGCCTGCACCTCCGGGTGCCCGGGGTTGCCCCGATGCCCCATGGCCGCACTCAGGTCCGCAGGCCCGATGAACACGCCATCCACACCCTCCACTGCAACGATCTCGTTCAGGTTGGCCAGGCCTTCCTTGTTCTCGATCTGCACCAGCAGGCACATCTGCTCATCAGCGTGGTCCAGGTAACCGGGGATGGTGTTCCAGCGCGAAGCCCGCGCTAGCGCACTCCCCACCCCGCGAATGCCCTTGGGCGGGTACTGCATGGCATTGACCAGTTGCTGCGCCTGTTCAGCAGTTTCCACCATCGGCACCAGCAAGGTCTGCGCGCCGATATCCAGCACCTGCTTGATCAGCGCGGTGTCACCGATCACCGGGCGGATCACCGCCTGGCTGGGGTAGGGCGCCACCGCCTGCAACTGGGCGAGCATGCCGCGCAGGTCGTTGGGCGCGTGTTCGCCGTCGATCAGCAGCCAGTCGAAACCGGCATTGGCCGCCAGCTCGGCGCAGTAGGCATCGGCCAGGCCGAGCCACAGGCCGATTTGCGGTTCACCGCTGTGCAGGCGTCGCTTGAAGTGGTTGATGGGCATGTCCATGAGCAGGTCCTTAAACGAAGCGGCAGGCGATGGAGCCGAGCATGTCGTAGTCGACGTGGAAGGTGTCACCTGGGCGAGCGGCGACCGGGCGGGTGAACGAACCCCCAAGGATGATCTGGCCGGGCTGCAAGGTGACGTCGTACGGCGCCAGTTTGTTGGCCAGCCAGGCAACGCCTTTGGCCGGGTGGTTGAGCACGGCAGCGCTGACCCCGGATTCCTCGATCACGCCATTGCGGTAGAGCACCGCCGGCACTTTGCGCAGGTCGATTTCGGTGGGGCGCACGGCCCGCCCGCCCATCACCACGCCGGCATTGGCGGCGTTGTCGGAGATGGTGTCGAACACCTTGCGGGTGGCCTGGGTTTGCGGGTCCACCTGCTGGATGCGCGCGTCAATGATTTCCAGCGCCGGGATCACCCACTCGGTGGCGTCCAGCACATCAAACACGGTGATGTTCGGGCCCTTCAGCGGCTTGCCGAGGATGAACGCCAACTCCACTTCAACCCGCGGCACGATGAAGCGCTCGAAGGGGATGTCGCTGCCTTCGTCGAACAGCATGTCGTCGAGCAAGGCGCCGTAGTCGGGCTCGGTGATGTTCGACGATACCTGCATGGCGCGCGAGGTCAGGCCGATCTTGTGGCCCACCAGCTTGCGCCCGGCGGCGATCTTTTTTGCCACCCAGGCGCGCTGGATGGCGTAGGCGTCTTCGATGGTGATTGCCGGTTGCTCCAGCGAGAACTGGCGCACTTGCTCGCGGGA
>NZ_SSOI01000056.1:214-67902 GCF_029873175.1 Pseudomonas sp. BN505 | reverse complement strand
GTCAACGGCCTGCAGCGGGTTTCCGCTGGCAGTGTCTTCGGTGCCTTGCCGCTGAACGTCGGCGATCAGGCCGATGACCGCCGCCTGGTGGACTCGACCCGTTCCCTGTTCAAGACCGGGTTCTTCCAGGACATCCAGCTGAACCGCGATGGCAATGTGCTGATCATCAACGTGGTCGAGCGCCCGTCGGTGTCGAGCATCGAGATCGAAGGCAACAAGGCGATCAGCACCGAAGACCTGATGAAGGGCCTGAAACAATCGGGCCTGGCCGAAGGCGAGATCTTCCAGCGTGCCACCCTTGAAGGTGTGCGTAACGAACTGCAGCGCCAGTACGTGGCCCAGGGCCGCTATTCGGCCGAGGTCGACGCCGAAGTCGTGCCGCAGCCGCGCAACCGCGTGGCGCTGAAGATCAAGATCAACGAAGGCACCGTCGCTGCCATCCAGCACATCAACATCGTTGGCAACAACGTGTTCGATGATGACACCCTGGGCCAGCTGTTCGAGCTGAAGACCACCAACTGGCTGTCGTTCTTCAAGAACGACGACAAGTATGCCCGCGAAAAACTGTCCGGTGACCTGGAGCGCCTGCGCTCCTACTACCTGGACCGCGGCTACATCAACATGGACATCGCCTCCACCCAGGTGTCCATCACGCCAGACAAGAAACACGTCTACATCACCGTCAACATCAACGAAGGCGAGAAGTACACCGTTCGCGACGTGAAGCTGTCCGGTGACCTGAAAGTGCCGGAAGACCAGGTCAAGTCGCTGCTGCTGGTGCAGCCGGGCCAGGTGTTCTCGCGCAAGGTGATGACCACCACCTCCGAGCTGATCACCCGTCGTCTGGGCAACGAAGGCTACACCTTCGCCAACGTCAACGGCGTGCCACAGCCGAACGACCAGGACCACACGGTCGACATCATGTTCGTGGTCGACCCGGGCAAGCGTGCCTACGTCAACCGCATCAACTACCGCGGCAACACCAAGACCGAAGACGAAGTGCTGCGTCGCGAAATGCGCCAGATGGAAGGCGGCTGGGCTTCGACCTACCTGATCGACCAGTCCAAGACCCGCCTGGAGCGCCTGGGCTTCTTCAAGGAAGTCAACGTCGAGACCCCGCAGGTAGCCGGCACTGACGACCAGGTCGACGTCAACTACAGCGTCGAAGAGCAAGCCTCCGGCTCGATCACCGCCAGCGTCGGTTTCGCCCAGAGCGCCGGCCTGATCCTCGGTGGTTCGATCAGCCAGAGCAACTTCCTCGGTACCGGTAACAAGGTGTCCATCGGCCTGACCCGTTCGGAATACCAGACCCGCTACAACTTCGGCTTCGTGGACCCCTACTTCACTGCCGATGGCGTCAGCCTGGGTTACAACGCCTTCTACCGCAGCACCGACTACGACGACCTCGACGTCGATGTGGCCAGCTATGCGGTGGACAGCCTGGGTGCCGGCGTCAGCCTGGGCTACCCGATCAGCGAAACCTCGCGCCTGACCTACGGCCTGAGCGTGCAGCAGGACAAGATCAAGACCGGTAAGTACACCGTTGACGAGATCTTCGATTTCCTTGACCAGGAAGGCGAGAACTTCCTGAACTTCAAGGCCTCGATCGGCTGGTCCGAGTCCACTCTCAACAAAGGCGTGCTGGCCACCCGTGGCCACTCGCAAAGCCTGACCCTGGAATCCACCATTCCGGGCAGCGACCTGTCGTTCTTCAAACTCGACTACCGTGGCCAGCTGTTCCAGCCGATCAACAACGACTACACCCTGCGCCTGCACACCGAGCTGGGCTATGGTGATGGTTATGGCAGCACCTCCGGCCTGCCGTTCTACGAGAACTACTTCGCAGGTGGCTTCAACTCTGTCCGTGGCTTCAAGGACAGCAGCCTGGGTCCGCGCAGCACCCCGAGCCGTGGGGCAGACGATCCCAACGGTAAGCCGGGTACTATCCGTGACCCGGATCAGGATCCGTTGCCGTTCGGCGGTAACGTGCTGGTACAGGGTGGTGTCGAGTTGCTGTTCCCGCTGCCGTTCGTCAAGGACCAGCGTTCGCTGCGCACCTCCGTGTTCTGGGACGTGGGTAACGTGTTCGACACCAATTGCGGCAACAAGCCTGATTGCGAGAAGGTCGGCTTCTCGGGCATGGCCAGTTCGGTCGGCTTGGGTGTGACCTGGATTACCGCACTGGGCCCGTTGAGCTTCAGCCTGGCAATGCCGGTCAAGAAGCCGGACGATGCCGATACCCAGGTGTTCCAATTCTCTCTGGGCCAGACCTTCTAAGGTCGGCCCTTGCTTAATGACAACGGTTTATCCAGGAGTGCATCGTGCGTAAATTGGCTCAACTGGCCGTAGTGGCCGCGGCGCTGGTCGCCACCCCGGCATTCGCCGAAATGAAGGTTGCCGTGCTGAACTATCAGATGGCCCTGCTCGAATCGGATGCCGCCAAGAAATACGCGGTCGATGCCGAGAAGAAGTTCGGTCCGCAACTGACCAAGCTGAAAAGCCTGGAAAGCAGCGCCAAGGGCATCCAGGACCGTCTGATCAAGGGCGGCGACAAGATGCAGCAGCAGGAGCGTGAGCGCCTGGAGCTCGAGTTCAAGCAAAAGGCCCGTGACTTCCAGTTCCAGTCCAAGGAACTGAACGAAGCCAAAGCCGTTGCTGACCGCGACATGCTCAAGCAATTGAAGCCGAAGCTGGATGGTGCTGTCGAGGAAGTGATCAAGAAGGGCGGTTTCGACCTGGTCCTCGAGCGTGGTGCGGTCATCGATGTCAAACCTCAGTACGACATCACCCGCCAGGTCATCGAGCGCATGAACCAAGCCCGTTGATATGAGTGTGACCATGACGCTAGGCCAGCTGGCCGAGGCCCTCGGTGCCACCCTCAAGGGGCCCGAGGCGTTGCAGATTACCGGGCTGGCCACCTTGCAGGAGGCAGGCCCCGGTCAATTGAGCTTCCTCGCCAACCCGCAGTACCGCAAGTACCTGGATAACTGCCAGGCGGGTGCGGTATTGCTCAAGGCTGCGGATGCCGAAAGTTTCGCTGGCAATGCCCTGATCGTGGCCGACCCGTACCAAGCGTATGCGCGTATTTCCCACTTGTTCGACCCCAAACCCAAGGCTGTGGCGGGAATCCATCCCAGCGCCGTGGTGGCTGAGGACGCGCAGGTGGACGCCAGCGCCAGCATCGGGCCGTTCGCGGTGATCGAAAGCGGTGCGCGCATCGAGGCTGATGTGTGCATCGGCGCGCATTGCTTCATCGGTGCGCGTTGCGTTGTAGGTGAAGGCGGCTGGCTGGCGCCGCGGGTGACGTTGTATCACGACGTCGTGATCGGCAAGCGCGTGGTCATCCAGTCGGGTGCTGTGATCGGCGGCGAAGGCTTCGGCTTTGCCAATGAGAAGGGTATCTGGCGCAAGATCGCCCAGATCGGCGGTGTCACCATTGGTGATGACGTGGAAATCGGCGTCAATACTGCCGTCGACCGTGGTGCGCTGTCCGACACGCGGATCGGCGACGGGGTCAAGCTCGACAACCAGATCCAGATCGCCCACAACGTGCAGATCGGTGACCACACGGCCATGGCCGCTTGTGTGGGCATTTCCGGCAGTACGCGCATCGGCAAGCACTGCATGCTGGCCGGGGGCGTGGGCCTGGTAGGGCACATTGATATTTGCGATAACGTATTTGTTTCAGGGATGACAATGGTAACCCGTTCGATCACTGAACCCGGTTCCTATTCATCCGGCACAGCCATGCAGCCTTTGGCTGACTGGCGCAAGAGCGCTGCGCGGATCCGCCAGCTGGATGACATGGCCAAGCGTCTTCAGCAGCTGGAAAAACGCGTCGATACCGTGACCTCAGGTGGCCTGCCGACATCAGAAGGCTGATACCATTCCCTGAGCAAGAGTGAACAGTCGCTAGCTGGCTCCTCTTTGGATTGCTAAAGGAGCGTGTGGTCAGCACCTGCGCTCCCTATTCTTATTACAGGCTTCCCCCCCGAAATGATGGACATCAACGAGATTCGCGAATACCTGCCTCACCGTTACCCGTTCCTGCTGGTGGACCGGGTGACGGATCTGGACTTCGAGGCCCAGAGCATTCGTGCCTACAAGAATGTCAGCATCAACGAGCCGTTCTTCAACGGCCATTTCCCGGCGCACCCGATCATGCCGGGCGTTTTGATCATTGAAGCCATGGCCCAGGCGGCCGGCATCCTCGGTTTCAAGATGCTCGATGCCAAACCCGCTGATGGCACCCTGTACTACTTCGTCGGTTCCGACAAGCTGCGCTTCCGTCAGCCGGTACTGCCGGGTGACCAGTTGGTGCTGGAAGCCAAGTTCCTCAGCCGCAAGAGCATGATCTGGAAGTTTGAATGCCGCGCCCTGGTCGACGGCAAACCGGTTTGCTCGGCACAGATCACATGCGCGGAACGCTCCCTATGAATTCGATTGATCCTCGGGCCATTATCGACCCGTCGGCCAAGCTGGCCGATGGTGTCGAGGTCGGCCCTTGGTCGATCGTTGGCCCCGATGTGGAAATCGGGGAGGGTACCGTTATCGGCCCGCATGTTGTGCTCAAAGGGCCGACTCGCATCGGCAAGCACAACCGTATCTTTCAGTTTTCCTCGATTGGCGAAGATACCCCGGACCTCAAGTACAAGGGTGAACCGACGCGCCTGGTGATCGGCGATCACAATGTGTTCCGCGAAGGGGTGACCATCCACCGCGGCACCGTCCAGGACCGTGCGGAAACCACCGTGGGCGACCACAACCTGATCATGGCCTATGCCCACATCGGCCACGACAGCGTCATTGGCAACCACTGCATCCTGGTCAACAACACGGCCCTGGCCGGCCACGTGCACGTAGGCGACTGGGCGATCCTGTCCGGCTATACCCTGGTGCATCAGTACTGCCATATCGGTGCCCACGCGTTTTCCGGCATGGGCACGGCTATCGGCAAGGACGTCCCGGCCTTCGTCACCGTGTTCGGCAGCCCGGCCGAAGCCCGCAGCATGAACTTCGAGGGCATGCGCCGCCGCGGTTTCAGCGACGAGGTGATCCACGTGCTGCGCCGTTGCTACAAGATTGTCTATCGTCAGGGCCTGACCGTCGAAGACGCGCTCAAGGAGCTGGCCGAAATGGCCGCGAAACACCCTGAGGTCGAACTGTTCCGTCAGTCGATCGTGAATTCCGCCCGCGGCATCACCCGCTGACATGGCCCCGCTTTGCGTAGCCTTGGTCGCAGGTGAGGCCAGCGGCGATATTCTTGGTTCAGGCTTGATGCGTGCCCTCAAGGCACGCCACCCCGACGTACGTTTCATTGGCGTTGGCGGCCCGTTGATGGAAGCCGAAGGCCTGCAATCATATTTCCCCATGGAGCGCCTGGCGGTCATGGGGCTGGTCGAAGTGCTGGGGCGCCTGCGCGAGCTGCTCAAACGCCGCAAGCTGCTGATCCAGACACTGATCGACGAAAAGCCGGATGTCTTCATCGGCATCGACGCCCCCGACTTCACCCTCAACATTGAACTCAAGCTGCGCCAGGTCGGAATCAAGACCGTGCACTACGTCAGCCCGTCGGTCTGGGCCTGGCGGCAGAAGCGCGTACTGAAGATTCGCGAAGGCTGCGACCTGATGCTGACGCTGCTGCCGTTCGAGGCGCGGTTCTATGAAGAGCAGGGGGTGCCGGTGCGCTTTGTCGGTCACCCGCTGGCCGACACCATTCCGCTTGAAACCGACCGCCCGGCAGCACGTGCTGCGCTGGGCCTGGGTGAGGGGCCGGTGGTTGCACTGATGCCTGGCAGCCGTGGTGGCGAGGTAGGGCGCCTGGGGGCGTTGTTCCTCGACGCCGCCGAGCGCCTGCAGCAGCAAGTGCCAGGCGTGCACTTCGTGCTGCCCTGCGCCAACGCCGCGCGGCGTGCCCAGGTCGAACAGATGCTTGAAGGGCGCCAACTGCCACTGACCCTGCTCGATGGCCAGTCGCACCAGGCCCTGGCGGCCTGTGATGCAGTACTGATCGCCTCGGGCACAGCCACCCTCGAAGCGCTGCTGTACAAGCGGCCAATGGTGGTGGCCTACCGCCTTGCGCCCTTGACCTACTGGATCCTCAAGCGCCTGGTGAAGAGCCCTTACGTTTCCCTGCCAAACCTGCTCGCCCAGCGTGAACTGGTGCCCGAACTGTTGCAGGACGCCGCCACCAGCGAAGCCTTGGCCAACACCCTTGCGCCGCTGGTGCGCGATGGCAGCCAGCAGACCGAACGTTTCGACGAAATTCACCGCACCCTGCGCCGTGACGCCTCCAACCAGGCGGCCGAGGCGGTATTGGCCTTGCTCAAGGACCGCTGACATGCAAATTGGACTGGACTTCAACCTGGTCGAAGACCTGGTCGCCGGCGTCGACGAAGTGGGCCGCGGGCCGCTGTGCGGCGCGGTGGTGACGGCGGCGGTGATCCTTGATCCGGCGCGCCCGATCCTCGGCCTGAACGATTCGAAGAAGCTCACCGAAGCCAAGCGCGAGGCGTTGTTCGACGAGATCTGTGAAAAGGCCTTGAGCTTTTGCATCGCCCGCGCCGAGGTCGACGAAATCGACCGCCTGAACATCCTGCAGGCCACGATGCTGGCCATGCAGCGTGCGGTGGAGGGCCTGCACATTACGCCGAAGTTGGCCCTGATCGATGGCAACCGCTGCCCGAAGCTGGCCGTGCCGGCGTCGCCGGTGATCAAAGGCGATAGCCAGGTGCCGGCTATTGCAGCTGCCTCGATCCTGGCCAAGGTAACCCGTGACCGTGAGATGAGCGCGTTCGAGCTGATCTACCCAGGGTATGGCATGGGTGGGCACAAAGGTTACCCGACCCCGGTGCACCTTGAAGCGCTCGCGCGCCTGGGGCCTACGCCCATCCATCGGCGTTCCTTTGCCCCGGTGCGTGCGGCCTGGGAAGCACGCGAAGGCGTTACCGATTCCCTGATCTGACCTGCCAGGGCCCTTCGCGGCCCTTTCGCTCTTGTAGGAGCAGCCTTGTGCTGCGAAAGCGCCAGTCAAGTAAATGAAGTTGCTGTGCCTGTACTGGCCCTTTCGCAGCACCAGGCTGGTCCTACAGGGAGGGTGCAAGCAGCCCCAAATCTGTTCCCCATTTAAGCTACAATCCCGCCCTTGTCGTTAAGCACTGCTACAGGATCTTCCATGTCGGTTCCCTTCGTTCACCTGCGCGTCCACTCCGAATTCTCGCTGGTCGACGGCCTGGTGCGGATCAAACCGCTGGCCAAGGCGCTGGCCGGGATGAACATGCCGGCGGTGGCGATCACCGACCAGAGCAACATGTGCTCGCTGGTGAAGTTCTACAAGACTGCCATGGGTGCGGGCATCAAGCCGATCTGTGGTGCCGACCTGTGGCTGGCCGGTGCCGATCCAGAGGCGCCGCTGTCGCGCATCTGCTTCCTGGCCATGGACGCCAAGGGCTATCGCAACCTCACCGAGCTGATCTCGCGCGGCTGGACCGATGGCCAGCGTAACGGGTTGGTCATCCTCCAGCGTGAATGGATCGCCCCCGCCAGCGAGGGCCTGATTGCCCTGTCAGCGGGCAAGGAAGGCGATATCGGCATGGCCTTGTTGTCCGGCCGGGATGAAGAAGCCCAGGCCCTGCTGCAAGACTGGATGGGCATGTTCCCCGAGCGCTTCTACGTTGAAGTGCAGCGCACCAACCGCGCCCGCGATGAAGAATACGTGCACGCGGCGGTGGCCCTGGCCGACAAGCTTGGCGCCCCGCTGGTGGCCACCAACGACGTGCGTTTCATCAAGCAGGCGGACTTCGACGCCCACGAAACCCGCGTTTGCATTGGCGAGGGCTGGACCCTTGACGACCCGCGCCGCCCGCGTGGCTACAGTGACCAGCAGTACCTGAAATCGTCCGAGGAAATGGCCGAGCTGTTCAGCGACCTGCCCGACGCCATCGCCAACACCGTCGAGATCGCCAAGCGCTGCAACATTCAGGTGCAGCTGGGCAAGCACTTCCTGCCCGACTTCCCCACGCCGAACGGTATGGGCATTGACGACTACCTGCGGCTTGTGTCCCACGAAGGCCTGGAAGAGCGCCTCGCGGTGTTGTGGCCTAAAGACACCACACCCAATTACGATGAGAAGCGCCAGGTCTACCTGGACCGTCTGAAGTTCGAGCTGGATATCATCATCCAGATGGGCTTCCCCGGTTACTTCCTGATCGTGATGGACTTCATCAAGTGGGCCAAGAACAACGGCGTGCCGGTCGGACCTGGCCGTGGTTCGGGTGCGGGCTCGCTGGTGGCCTACGTGCTGAAGATCACCGACCTCGACCCGCTGGCCTACGACTTGCTGTTCGAGCGCTTCCTCAACCCTGAACGGGTTTCCATGCCCGACTTCGACGTCGACTTCTGCATGGATGGCCGGGATCGGGTGATCGAATACGTGGCCGATGCCTACGGGCGCAATGCGGTTAGCCAGATCATCACCTTTGGTACCATGGCCGCCAAGGCGGTAGTGCGAGACGTGGCGCGGGTGCAGGGCAAGTCCTACGGGCTGGCCGACCGCCTGTCGAAGATGATCCCGTTCGAAGTGGGCATGACCCTGGAGAAGGCCTACGAGCAGGAAGAAATCCTGCGCGACTTCCTCAAGGGCGACGAGGATGCCCGCGAAATCTGGGACATGGCGCTGAAGCTGGAAGGCGTCACCCGGGGTACCGGCAAGCATGCCGGTGGTGTGGTTATCGCGCCGACCAAGCTCACCGATTTTTCGCCGATCGCCTGTGACGAAGAGGGCGGCGGCCTGGTAACCCAGTTCGACAAGGACGACGTCGAGGCCGCCGGCCTGGTCAAGTTCGACTTCCTCGGCCTGCGGACCCTGACCATCATCAAGTGGGCGATGGAGATCATCAACCGCGAGCAGGCTAAGAAAAACCTGCCAGATCTCAACATCGACTTCATCCCGCTGGATGACCGCAAGACTTACGAACTGCTGCAAAAAGCCGAAACCACTGCGGTGTTCCAGCTTGAATCCCGTGGCATGAAGGAGCTGATCAAGAAGCTCAAGCCCGACTGCCTCGAAGACCTTATCGCACTGGTAGCGCTGTTCCGCCCGGGCCCGCTGCAGTCGGGCATGGTGGACGACTTCATCAACCGCAAGCACGGCCGGGCCGAGCTGGCCTACCCGCACCCCGATTACCAGTATGACGGCCTGCAGCCGGTGCTGGCGCCTACCTACGGCATCATCCTGTACCAGGAACAGGTGATGCAGATCGCCCAGGTGATGGCAGGCTACACCCTCGGTGGTGCAGACATGCTGCGCCGGGCCATGGGTAAGAAAAAACCCGAGGAAATGGCCAAGCAGCGTGGTGGCTTCATCGAAGGTTGCGCCAACAACGGCATCGATGCCGACCTGGCCGGTAACATCTTTGATCTAGTGGAAAAGTTTGCGGGTTATGGCTTCAACAAATCCCACTCCGCCGCCTATGGCCTGGTGTCCTACCAGACCGCCTGGCTGAAAACCCACTTCCCGGCGCCGTTCATGGCTGCCGTGCTGTCGGCGGACATGCACAACACCGACAAGGTGGTGGTGCTGGTCGAGGAGGTGCGCAGCATGAAGCTGCGCCTCGACGCGCCGGATGTGAACTTTTCCGACTTCAAGTTCACCGTCAACAACGATGGCCGTATCGTCTATGGCCTGGGCGCCATCAAGGGTGTCGGCGAAGGCCCGGTGGAAGCGATCGTGGAGGCGCGTGCCCAGGGCGGGCCGTTCAAGGACCTGTTCGACTTCTGTGAGCGCATCGACCTCAAGCGGGTCAACAAGCGCACCCTGGATGCGCTGGTGCGCAGTGGCGCACTGGACCGTCTTGGCCCGCACTTCCATGATGAGATCAAGGCCTACCAGGCCAACATCGACATCAACCGTGCAACCTTGCTCTCGGCACTGGGTGAGGCCATCAAGGCTGCAGAGCAGGCGGCTCACACCGCTGACAGCGGCCATGTCGACCTGTTCGGCAGCATGTTCGACGAGGTGGAAGTCGACGTCTATGCCAACCACCGCAAGGTGCGCGAGCTGACCCTCAAGGAGCGCCTGAAGGGCGAGAAGGACACCCTTGGCCTGTACCTCACCGGTCACCCGATCGATGAGTACGAGACCGAGATCCGCCGCTTCGCCCGCCAGCGCATCATCGACCTCAAGCCGTCGCGCGAAACCCAGACTATCGCCGGCATGATCATTGCCCTGCGGGTAATGAAGAACAAGAAGGGCGACAAGATGGGCTTCGTCACCCTGGATGACCGCTCCGGGCGCATCGAGGCTTCGCTGTTCGCCGATTCCTTCATGGCGGCACAGTCCTTGCTGCAGGCCGATGCGATGGTGGTCGTCGAAGGCGAGGTCAGCAACGACGACTTCTCCGGCGGCCTGCGCCTGCGGGTGAAGCAGGTGATGACCATGGAAGACGCGCGCACCAAGCTGGCCGAGAGCCTGCGCCTGAAGGTGGCACACGAGGCGCTCAAGGGCGACCGGTTGAAGTGGTTGGGCGAACTGATCACCCGCCATCGCGGTGCTTGCCCGATCACCCTGGAGTACACCGGCAGCGACGCCAAGGCCATGCTGCAGTTCGGTGAGCAGTGGTCGATCGACCCGGCCGATGGGCTGATTCAGGCGCTGCGTGACCAGTTCGGGCGTGAGAACGTCTTCCTGCAATATCGTTGAATCGACAAAAAATTTAATCTCGACCTGAATGCGCCTGATCCCTTAAGGTAGGGCGCCAAACGGATCAACCGGCCGGCCGCCTGGCCGTAGACCCAAGACGGATGACTATGAACCCGAATTTTCTCGATTTCGAACAGCCGATTGCCGACCTGCAAGCCAAGATCGAAGGCCTGCGCCTGGTAGGTAACGACAACTCGCTGAACATCAGCGATGAAATTGCCCGTCTGCAAGACAAGAGCAACACACTGACCGAAAGCATCTTCGGCAACCTGACCAGCTGGCAGATCGCCCGCCTGGCACGTCACCCGCGTCGTCCTTACACACTGGACTACCTGGAGCACATCTTCACCGAGTTCGAAGAGCTGCACGGTGACCGCCACTTCTCCGACGACGCCGCCATCGTCGGTGGTACCGCGCGCCTGGATGGCAAGCCGGTCATGGTCATCGGCCACCAGAAGGGCCGTGAAGTGCGCGAGAAGGTACGCCGCAATTTCGGTATGCCGCGCCCTGAAGGCTACCGCAAGGCTTGCCGCCTGATGGAAATGGCCGAGCGCTTCAAGATGCCGATCCTGACCTTCATCGACACCCCGGGTGCCTACCCGGGTATCGATGCCGAAGAGCGCAACCAGAGCGAGGCAATCGCCTGGAACCTGCGCGTGATGGCGCGCCTGAAAACCCCGATCATTGCTACCGTGATCGGTGAGGGTGGTTCTGGCGGTGCACTGGCCATCGGCGTGTGCGACCAGCTGAACATGCTGCAATACTCCACCTACTCGGTGATCTCGCCGGAAGGCTGCGCGTCGATCCTGTGGAAGACTGCCGACAAGGCGGCCGATGCCGCTGAGGCCATGGGCATCACTGCCGAGCGCCTGAAGAGCCTGAACATCGTCGACAAGGTCATCCAGGAGCCGTTGGGCGGCGCCCATCGTGACCCGGTGAAAGTGTCGGAAAGCATCCGTGCTGACCTGATCGAACAGCTGGACATGCTCGGCAAGTTCGATAACGACGCGCTGCTGGCTCGCCGTTACGAGCGCCTGATGAGCTACGGCCTCTGACATACCACCGGGGCCGCTCTGCGGCCCATTCGCCGGCAAGCCAGGCTCCCACCAGGCTCACTGTGGGAGCCTGGCTTGCCGGCGAAAGGGGGGCAAAGCACCCCCGGCAATCTCAAGCCATGTGAGGCCCTCATGATCAACCTCACCCCCTGGCTGCAAGCCCCCACCTGGTGCATAGCCTTCTCCGGTGGCCTCGACTCCACCGTCCTCCTGCACCTGCTGGCCACTCACGCCCGCAACCACGCTTCCCCCCCGCTGCGCGCCATCCATATCCACCACGGCCTGCAAGCCGCGGCCGACGCCTGGCCTGCCCACTGCCAAGCCATCTGCGACAACCTTGGCATCGAACTTCAGGTCATTCACGTCCAGGTCACTCCCGGCGCCAGCCTCGAACAGGGGGCCCGCGACGCTCGCTATGCCGCTTTCAAACAGTCCCTCGGCCCTGGCGACATTCTGTTCACCGGGCAGCACCGCGATGACCAGGCCGAAACCCTGTTGTTCCGCCTGTTGCGCGGCGCCGGGTTGCGTGGCCTGGCGGCGATGCCCGGGCAGCGGGCGCTAGGGCAGGGCACCCTGGTCAGGCCGTTGCTGGGTTGTTCACGCCAGCAACTGCATGACTATGCCAAGGCGAACGGGCTTGCCTGGATTGAAGACCCATCGAACGCCGACACACAATTTGCCCGCAACTACCTGCGCGGCGAAGTGTTCCCGCAGTTGCAACAACGTTGGCCACAGGCCAGCCAGAATCTTGCGCGCGCCGCAGAGCACCTGGGTGAAGCCCTGGGCCTGCTGGATGAACTGGCCCAGGGCGACCTGGCGCCTGCGCAGGAGGGGTCGTCCGTCGCCTGGTCGGGCCTGGACTCCCTTGACCTGGCCACGCTCATGGCGCTGTCGCCAGCCCGTCAGCGCAATGCCTTGCAATACTGGCTGAGCCGGCGCACCCGTTTGCCCGACACCCGGCATTGGGCCGGCTGGGCAGACCTGCGCGATGCTGCCGCCGATGCCCGGCCGGTCTGGCGGCTTGCCGATGGGCAGCTGCTGCGTAGCGATGGCCGAATCTGGTGGCTGAGCGGCGACTGGCTGCAACAGCCTGTCGGAGAAATGGCCTGGCCGAATTCAACGTTGCCCCTGGTACTGCCAGGTAACGGCAGGGTGCGTCTTGATGTCGCCGTGCCAATGGCTGGTCTGCGCATTGCCTACCGGCAGGGCGGCGAAATGCTGGAGGTTCCCGGCCGCGGCCGGCGCGATCTCAAGCGTCTGCTCAATGAGCAGCGGGTACCGTATTTCCTGCGTCCGCGCCTGCCGTTGCTGTACCAGGGCGAGCGCCTGCTGGCGGTGGCCAGCCTGCCCGGGCTGGTGCAGGCGGATTGCCAGCTGCATTGGCAGTTGCCGACGAGCGCGCAAGGTTTGAGATGAAGGGTACATTCCGGTAGACTACCCTCCCTTCTTGATACAACTTCTGTGGCTTCCGCGAAAACACAGGGGTTGCCGGTTACCAAGCAGTTTTTTGCTGGGCTGATTCTGAAAATGACGAGCGAGCTCCATGCCGGGGATACCCCTGGTCTGTACAGACGCGACAGTTTTTCGAGATGCACTGTGACTGACGCAGGTGATCGGGGGCTTCGGCCTTCCTTCGCTTTCTCCGGCGGCGCTGGCCGCCTTAACGCAGACTTCTAGGGTTTTTCATGACGCGCTACATATTCGTCACGGGCGGTGTTGTTTCTTCATTGGGGAAAGGCATTGCCTCGGCTTCCCTGGCGGCCATCCTGGAAGCGCGGGGCCTGAAGGTCACCATGCTCAAGCTGGATCCGTACATCAACGTCGATCCGGGCACCATGAGCCCGTTCCAGCACGGTGAAGTGTTCGTCACCCACGATGGCGCCGAGACTGACCTCGACCTGGGCCACTACGAGCGGTTCATCCGCACCACCATGACCCAGAACAACAACTTCACCACTGGTCGCATTTACGAGCATGTGCTGCGTAAAGAGCGTCGTGGTGACTACCTGGGCGCGACCATCCAGGTCATCCCGCACATCACCGACGAGATCAAGCGTCGCATCATCAAGGGCGCCGGCGATGCCGACGTGGCCCTGGTGGAAATCGGCGGTACCGTGGGTGACATCGAGTCGCAGCCGTTCCTCGAGGCCATTCGCCAGCTGCGCGTCGAAGTGGGCTCCAAGCGCGCCATGCTGATGCACCTGACCCTGGTCCCGTACATCGCCACCGCTGGCGAAACCAAGACCAAGCCGACCCAGCACTCGGTCAAGGAACTGCGCTCCATCGGCCTGCAGCCTGACGTGCTGATCTGCCGCTCCGACCACCCGGTCGATGCTTCGTCGCGTCGCAAGATCGCGCTGTTCACCAACGTTGAAGAGCGTGCGGTGATTTCGCTGGAAGACGTCGACACCATCTACAAGATCCCGGGCGTGCTGCACGCACAGGGCCTGGACGACTTCGTCGTCGAGCGTTTCGGCCTGCAGTGCAATGGCGCCGACCTGTCCGAGTGGGACAAGGTGGTCGATGCCAAGCTCAACCCTGAGCACGAAGTGACCATCGCCATGGTCGGCAAGTACATGGAGCTGCTGGATGCGTACAAGTCGCTGATCGAAGCGATGAGCCACGCCGGCATCACCAACCGCACCAAGGTCAACCTGCGCTACATCGACTCGGAAGACATCGAGAACCAGGGCACCAGCCTGCTCGAAGGCGCCGACGCCATTCTGGTGCCGGGCGGTTTCGGCCTGCGCGGCGTGGAAGGCAAGATCACCGCGGTGCAATACGCCCGTGAGAACAAGGTACCGTACCTGGGCATCTGCCTGGGCATGCAGGTGGCCGTGATCGAGTTCGCCCGTAACGTGATGGGCTGGAAAGACGCCAACTCCACCGAGTTCGACCGCAACAGCGGCCACCCGGTCGTCGGCCTGATCACCGAGTGGGCTGATGCCACCGGTGCCGTCGAGACCCGTACCGAGGCTTCCGACCTGGGCGGCACCATGCGCCTGGGCGCACAGGACTGCCAGCTGGCTGCCGGTTCCAAGGTGCACGACTGCTACAACAAGGACGTGATCACCGAGCGTCACCGTCACCGCTACGAAGTGAACAACAACCTGCTGCCGCAACTGGTCGACGCCGGCCTGGTGGTTTCCGGCCGTTCCGAAGACGGCGCGCTGGTGGAAGTGGTGGAGTCCAAGGACCACCCATGGTTCGTCGCCTGCCAGTTCCACCCGGAATTCACCTCCACCCCGCGTGACGGCCACCCGCTGTTCAGTGGTTTCGTCAAGGCAGCCCTGGCTCAGAAGAACAAGGCCTGATCAATGACCCAGAAGATCATTCGCGTCGGTAACATCGAGATCGCCAACGACAAGCCGTTCGTCCTGTTCGGCGGCATGAACGTCCTGGAGTCCCGTGACCTGGCAATGAAGGTCTGCGAAGAGTACGTGCGGGTGACCGAGAAGCTCGGTATCCCGTACGTGTTCAAGGCCAGCTTCGACAAGGCCAACCGTTCGTCGGTGACGTCCTACCGTGGTCCGGGCATGGAAGAAGGGCTGAAGATCTTCGAAGAGATCAAACGCACCTTCAACGTGCCGGTGATCACCGACGTGCACGAGCCTTACCAGGCCGAGCCCGTCGCCAAGGTGTGCGACATCATCCAGCTGCCGGCCTTCCTGTCGCGGCAGACCGACCTGGTGGTGGCCATGGCCAAGACCGGCGCGGTGATCAACATCAAAAAGGCCCAGTTCCTCGCACCCCAGGAAATGAAACACATCCTGGCCAAGTGCGCTGAGGCTGGTAACGACCAGTTGATCCTCTGCGAGCGTGGTTCGAGCTTCGGCTACAACAACCTTGTAGTGGACATGCTCGGCTTCGGCATCATGAAGCAGTTCGAGTACCCGGTGTTCTTCGACGTGACCCACGCCCTGCAGATGCCGGGTGGTCGCAGCGATTCCGCCGGTGGCCGCCGCGCCCAGGTCACCGACCTGGCCAAGGCCGGTATGAGCCAGGGCCTGGCCGGCCTGTTCCTCGAAGCCCACCCCGACCCGGACAACGCCAAATGCGATGGCCCATGCGCCCTGCGCCTGGACAAACTGGAGCCATTCCTGGCCCAGCTCAAGCAACTGGACGACCTGGTGAAAAGTTTTCCGACGGTAGAAACCGCGTAAAGCTCATTTCTCGGGTAAAGTACCGCCCGATCCACCCCTGACCAATCGGTCAGGGGCTCCCTTCACCCGGCCTGCCCACTGCAAAGTCCGCCTGGTGAACGGCAAGAATTTCTTAAGCTAGGTTGTTTTCGTCAATTCTGGAGTGCTTACAACAATGGCAAAAATCGTCGACATCAAAGGTCGTGAAGTTCTCGATTCGCGTGGCAACCCCACCGTGGAAGCCGATGTACTGCTCGACAACGGCATCATCGGCAGCGCTTGCGCGCCGTCCGGTGCTTCCACCGGCTCGCGCGAAGCGCTGGAGCTGCGTGATGGCGACAAGAGCCGTTACCTGGGCAAGGGCGTGCTGAAAGCCGTCGGCAACATCAACGGCCCGATTCGTGAGCTGCTGCTGGGCAAGGACCCTTCCGACCAGAAGGCCCTGGACCGCGCCATGATCGAACTGGACGGTACCGAGAACAAGGCCAAGCTGGGCGCCAACGCCATCCTGGCTGTTTCCCTGGCTGCCGCCAAGGCCGCTGCCCAGGACCAGGACCTGCCGCTGTACGCGCACATCGCCAACCTGAACGGCACCCCGGGCCAGTACTCGATGCCGGTTCCGATGATGAACATCATCAACGGTGGCGAGCACGCCGACAACAACGTCGACATCCAGGAGTTCATGGTTCAGCCGGTTGGCGCCAAGACCTTCTCCGACGGCCTGCGCATGGGTACCGAAATCTTCCACCACCTCAAAGCCGTGCTGAAGGCCCGTGGCCTGAACACCGCCGTGGGTGACGAAGGTGGTTTCGCGCCTAACCTGGCTTCCAACGAAGACGCCCTGGCTGCCATCGCCGAAGCGGTCGAAAAAGCCGGCTACAAGCTGGGCACCGACGTGACCCTGGCACTGGACTGCGCGGCTTCCGAATTCTACGAAGACGGCAAGTACAACCTGTCCGGCGAAGGCAAGTCGTTCGACGCCGAAGGCTTCGCCGAGTACCTGAAAGGCCTGACCGAGCGCTTCCCGATCATCTCGATCGAAGACGGCCTGGACGAGTCCGACTGGGCTGGCTGGAAGATCCTCACCGACAAGATCGGCGAGAAAGTACAGCTGGTTGGCGACGACCTGTTCGTGACCAACACCAAGATCCTCAAGGAAGGCATCGAGAAGGGCATCGGTAACTCGATCCTGATCAAGTTCAACCAGATCGGCTCGCTGACCGAAACCCTGGAAGCCATCCAGATGGCCAAGGCTGCCGGCTACACCGCGGTGATCTCGCACCGTTCCGGTGAAACCGAAGACTCGACCATTGCCGACCTGGCCGTGGGTACTGCTGCCGGCCAGATCAAGACCGGTTCGCTGTGCCGTTCCGACCGCGTTTCCAAGTACAACCAACTGCTGCGCATCGAAGAGCAACTGGGTGCCAAAGCGGTTTACCGTGGTCGTGCCGAGTTTCGCGGCTAAGCAAGAGATGGTAAAAAGACAGCAGCCGGAGCTGTAGGACGTTCGTACTGAACGTTACTACGTTCCAACGGGTTTCTGTCTACGAAGCCTGGCCTCGGCCAGGCTTCGTGCTATTTGAGACCCCGAAATGCATAGTGTGCGGCGGTCTTTTTAACCTGGATACCTAGATGCGCAGTCCTTATTGGTTGTTCCTCGTCCTGCTCCTGCTGCTGGGTGGCCTGCAGTATCGCCTGTGGGTGGGTAATGGCAGCCTGGCGCAAGTGACCGAGCTGAAGCAGCAGATTGCCGAGCAGCATGCCGAAAACGAGCGGCTGCTGGAGCGTAACCGTGTGCTCGATGCCGAAGTGCTGGAGCTGAAAAAAGGCATGGAGACCGTTGAAGAGCGGGCTCGCCACGAATTGGGAATGGTCAAAGAGGGCGAAACCCTCTTCCAGTTGCCACAGAAATGATCGATACCTTGCCGGCCTTCTGGGCCGTGATTCCTGCTGCGGGCGTTGGTGCCCGCATGGCTGCCGACCGCCCCAAGCAATACCTGGAGCTGGCCGGGCAGACCCTTCTCGAGCACAGCCTCGACTGTTTTCTTGGCCACCCGGGGCTTAACGGCGTGGTGGTCAGCATTGCTGAAGATGACCCGTTCTGGCCCACCCTGCGTTGCGCCAGCGACTCGCGCATCCAGCGCGCAGCGGGCGGGCGTGAGCGCGCCGATTCGGTGCTTAATGCGTTGCTGTTGCTGCATGCCCAAGGGGCCTCGGACAGCGACTGGGTGCTGGTGCACGATGCCGCGCGGCCGAACCTTGCGCGCAGCGACCTGGACAAGTTGTTGTCGGAGCTGGCAAACGACCCGGTGGGTGGCCTGCTGGCCGTGCCAGCACGCGACACCCTCAAGCGTGCCGACAGTAATGGGCGGGTGAGCGCCACCGTGGACCGCAGCACTATCTGGCAGGCTTACACCCCGCAGATGTTCCGCCTTGGGGCGTTGCACCGGGCGCTGGCCGAGTGCCTGGTGTCGGACGTGGTGGTGACCGATGAGGCCTCTGCCATCGAATGGTCCGGCCATGCGCCGCGGCTGGTGGAAGGGCGCAGTGACAACATCAAGGTCACCCGCCCCGAAGACCTGGAATGGTTGCGCCAGCGCTGGGCGGGCAGGCGCTGAACGTCGCTCTTCTGTACCGGCCTCTTCGCGGGTGAACCCGCTCCCACAGGATCTCCACCGGATCAGCAACCTGTGGACTACCTGTGGGAGCGGGTTCACCCGCGAAGGGGCCGGTACAGCAAATGTATCCCTTCAGCCAAGCTTATATTCCGGCAACCCCGCCAACCCTTCCTTCAGGTAATCCACCAGCCTCCGCACCTTCGGCGACAGGTGCCGCTGCTGCGGATACAGCGCCCACACTGCCGTATTTGGCGGCTGGTGCGCCTCCAGCAAGGACACCAGCGCACCACTGTTCAGGTGCTCCAGCACGTAGTAATCCGGCAACTGGCACAACCCTATCCCTTGCAGCGCCGCGTCCAGCACTGCCTGGCCACTGTTGCAGCGCCAGTTGCCTTGTATCCGCTGGCTGATCTCGCGGCCGTCCTGTTGCAGTGCCCACAAGTCCGAACTGCCCACCAAGCAATTGTGCCGCGCCAGTTCCGACAGGCTGTGCGGCCGGCCATAACGTTCCAGGTAGGCCGGCGAGGCGCACAGGTACATGCGCCGCGGCGCCAGGCGCGTGGCCACCAGCCGGGAATCGGCCAGGCGGCCCAGGCGGATGGCCAGGTCCATGCCCTCATGCAGCAAGTCGAGGGTGTGGTTGCTCAGTTCCACATCCACCCGCAACTGCGGGTATAGCGCCATGAACCGTGTTACCAACGGCACGATGAAGCGCTCGCCGTAGGCGACCGCGCAGGTCATGCGCAGCAACCCTTTGGGCTCGCTGGCCAGGTCACCCATCGCGCGCAGGGCTTCCTCGCGGCCATCCTGCAGGCGCTGGCAATGCTGCAGAAAAGTCTGCCCGGCCTCGCTCAGGGTGACCCGGCGGGTGCTGCGGTACAGCAGGCGCGTCTGCAGGCGCTCCTCCAGCCGGGCGATCTGGCGGCTGATGTGCGACGACGAAACCCCCAGGCGTTCGGCTGCTGCCGTGAACTGGCCCGATTCCGCCACGGCGACGAATTCGTCGATGCCTTCCCAGCGGCTGCTCATGGATTGTCCCTGTGTGGCAATAATGTTTTGTCTTTGGCCGGATTATTCATCAAAAGGTGGTGAATTACACTGTTAGTCTGAATCGACCCTCTGTCTGGAGACCTTTGATGATCAAGTCCCGTGCTGCCGTAGCCTTCGAAGCCAAGAAACCCCTGGAAATCGTCGAAGTCGACGTGGCCATGCCCAAGGCCGGTGAAGTGCTGCTGCGTGTGGTCGCCAGTGGTGTCTGCCACACCGATGCCTACACCTTGTCCGGTGCCGACCCGGAAGGCATCTTCCCGTCGATCCTCGGCCATGAAGGCGGCGCGATCGTCGAAGCGGTAGGCGAGGGCGTGACCTCGGTGGCCGTGGGCGACCATGTGATCCCGCTGTACACCCCGGAATGCGGCAAGTGCAAGTTCTGTCTCTCGGGCAAGACCAACCTGTGCCAGGCCATACGCGCTACCCAGGGCAAGGGCCTGATGCCGGACGGCACCACGCGCTTCTCGTACAAGGGCCAGCAGCTGTTCCACTATATGGGCACCTCGACCTTCTCCGAGTACACCGTGCTGCCGGAAATCTCCGTGGCCAAGATCCAGAAAGAAGCACCCCTGGAAAAGGTCTGCCTGCTGGGCTGTGGCGTCACCACCGGTATCGGCGCGGTGCTCAACACCGCCAAGGTCAAACCCGGTGACACCGTGGCCATCTTCGGCCTGGGCGGCATCGGCCTGTCGGCAGTGATCGGTGCGGTCAAGGCCAAGGCCTCGCGCATCATCGCCGTCGACATCAACCCAGCCAAGTTCGAGATCGCCCGCCAACTGGGTGCCACCGACTGCATCAACCCGAAAGAATACGACCGCCCGATCCAGGAAGTGATCGTCGACCTCACCGACGGCGGCGTGGACTTCTCCTTCGAGTGCATTGGTAACGTGCAACTGATGCGCGCTGCCCTGGAATGCTGCCACAAGGGCTGGGGCGAGTCGGTCATCATCGGCGTAGCCGGTGCCGGGCAGGAAATCGCCACCCGTCCGTTCCAGCTGGTCACCGGGCGCGTCTGGCGTGGTTCGGCGTTTGGCGGCGTGCGTGGCCGCAGCGAGCTGCCAAGCTACGTGGAAATGTCTGAAAAAGGCGAGATTCCGCTGGATACCTTCATCACCCATACCATGGGCCTGGAGGACATCAACAAAGCCTTTGACCTGATGCATGAAGGCAAGAGCATCCGCAGCGTGATCCACTTCTGAGAGGTGTGCCATGAGCCTGGATAACATCTCCTGTCAGAAGAGCTTCGGCGGCTGGCACAAGCGTTACCGGCATCACTCCAAGGCGCTGGGCTGCGACATGGTGTTTGCCGTGTACCTGCCACCGCAGGCCGAGCAGGGCGAGAAGCTGCCGGTGCTGTACTGGCTTAGCGGCCTCACCTGCACCGACGAGAACTTCATGCAGAAGGCCGGCGCCCAGCGCATGGCTGCGGAGCTTGGGCTGATCATCGTGGCCCCCGACACCAGCCCGCGTGGCGAGCAGGTGCCGGGCGACCCGGACGGCGCCTGGGACTTCGGCCTGGGGGCCGGCTTCTTCCTCAACGCCACCCAGCAACCCTGGGCCCAGCACTACCGCATGCACGACTATGTGGTGGAGGAGTTGCCGGCGCTGATCGAGGCGCACTTCCCGGCGTCGGGCGAGCGCAGCATCAGCGGCCACTCCATGGGTGGGCACGGCGCGCTGGTGTGCGCCTTGCGCAACCCGGGGCGCTACCGCTCGGTGTCGGCGTTTTCGCCGATCAGCAACCCGATGGACTGCCCGTGGGGCGAGAAGGCCTTCAGCCGCTACCTGGGTGAAGACCGAGCGCGCTGGCGCGAGTGGGATGCCAGCGTACTGCTGGCCGAAACCCCTGCTGGCCAATGCCCGCCGTTGCTGGTCGATCAGGGCGACCGTGACGACTTCCTTGAAAAGCAGCTCAAGCCCGAAGCGCTGGAGCAGGCTGCACGTAAAGGGGGGCATGAAATGACCCTGCGGTTGCAGCCGGGCTACGACCATAGCTACTACTTCATTGCCAGCTTCATCGAGGATCACCTGCGCCATCATGCGGTGGCACTGGGGCGGGTTTAACGCTTCGAAGGCTGCGTTGTTTTCTTCGCGGGCACGCCCGCTCCCACAGGCTTGCGGTTCCTGTGGGAGCGGGCGTGCCCGCGAAGGGCTGCGCAGCAGCCCCCAATCCCACAAATCCCCTGTAAAGCAGGTAGAATCACGCCCTGACTCATTCAGGGCGTTTTTCTATGCGTATTGGCCATGGCTACGATGTGCACCGTTTCTGCGACGGTGATTTCATTACCCTGGGCGGGGTGCGTATCCCCCACAAATACGGCCTGCTGGCCCATTCCGACGGCGACGTGCTGCTGCACGCCCTGAGCGATGCCTTGCTGGGCGCCGCGGCGCTGGGCGATATCGGCAAGCACTTCCCCGACACCGACCCACAATTCAAGGGTGCCGACAGCCGCGTGCTGCTGCGCCATGTAGTCGGCATCGTCAAGGCCAAGGGCTGGAAGGTCGGCAATGTCGACGCCACCATCGTCGCCCAGGCGCCGAAGATGGCCCCGCACATCGAGACCATGCGCCAGCTGATCGCCGAAGACCTTCAGGTCGAACTCGACCAGGTCAACGTCAAGGCCACCACCACTGAAAAGCTGGGCTTCACCGGCCGTGAGGAGGGGATTGCCGTGCATTCGGTCGCCCTGCTGCTGCCGGCATGACCGAACTGGAACTGCTGGGCCCGCGCGCATCGGGCGAACCCTTGGGCACTGCTGTCCTCAAGGCGGTGGCTGAAGACTTCCAGGTCGATGAAGTGCTGGACATTCCGCTGTCCGGCCAAGGCGAGCACCTGTGGCTGTGGGTCGAAAAGCGTGACCTGAACACCGAAGAGGCTGCCCGCCGCCTGGCGCGCGCCGCAGGCGTGCCGGTGCGTTCGATCAGCTACGCCGGGCTCAAGGACCGTCAGGCCCTGACCCGCCAGTGGTTCAGCCTGCACCTGCCGGGCAAGGCCGACCCGGACCTGTCGCGCGCTGAAGATGCCAGCCTGCGCGTGCTCAAGCAGGTGCGCCACCAGCGCAAGCTGCAGCGTGGCGCGCATTCGGCCAACGGCTTCACCCTGCGCCTGACGGCCCTGGCTGCCGACCACCAGGCTGTGGATGCACGCCTGGCACAGCTCAAGCAGCACGGTGTGCCCAACTATTTCGGCACCCAGCGCTTCGGTCACGGCGGGGGCAACGTGCATGACGCGCTCGACTGGGCCGCCCGCAAAGCATTACCCGAGCAGCGCAACGTGCGTTCGCGGCTGCTTTCGGCCGGGCGCAGCTACCTGTTCAACCAGGTGCTGGCGGCACGTGTCGCCGAAGGTAGCTGGGCGCAGGCCCAGGTCGGCGACCTGCTGGCGTTCACCGACAGCCGTAGCTTCTTCCCGGCTGGCGAGGCGGAATGCGCCGACCCACGCCTGGCGATTCTCGACCTGCACCCGACCGGCCCGATGTGGGGCGAGGGCGACTCGCCTGCAAGCGGCGCCATCGCGCAGCTGGAAAATGCCGTCGGCGCACGGCAGCCGGCACTTTGCCAGTGGTTGGCGCAGGCGGGCATGGATCACGAACGGCGTATTTTGCGGCTCCCTATTGGCGGCCTGACATGGCATTATCCCGAGCCTGATATCCTGCAACTGGAATTCGTCCTGCCGGCCGGATGCTTCGCCACCGTAGTGGTGCGCGAAGTCTTGGATCTGGTGTCGGCAGGGCAGACGGACAGCCCATGCGTATTCTGATTTCGAACGACGACGGTGTTACCGCACCCGGCCTCGCCGCGCTGCACGCTGCGCTGGCGGATTATGCCGAGTGCGCGGTGATCGCCCCGGATCAAGACAAGAGCGGCGCCAGCAGTTCACTGACGCTGGACCGGCCACTGCACCCGCAGACCCTGGCCAACGGCTTCATCAGCCTCAACGGCACACCGACCGACTGTGTGCACCTGGGGCTCAATGGGCTGTTGCCGCAGGTGCCGGACATGGTCGTGTCGGGGATCAACCTCGGTGCCAACCTGGGTGATGACGTCTTGTACTCCGGTACGGTCGCCGCTGCGTTGGAAGGCCGTTTCCTGGGCACCACATCGCTGGCGTTTTCGCTGTTGTCGCGTCAGCCCGACAACCTGCCGACGGCGGCCTACATCGCCCGTCGCCTGGTCGAGGCACAGTCGCGTCTGGTGCTGCCGCCACGCACCGTCCTCAACGTCAATATCCCCAACTTGCCGCTGGAGCACATCCGTGGCATCCAGCTCACCCGCCTCGGTCACCGGGCGCGGGCGGCGGCACCGACCAAGGTGGTCAACCCGCGCGGCAAGGAAGGCTACTGGATCGCCGTGGCCGGTGATGCCGAAGATGGCGGCCCTGGCACCGATTTCCATGCGGTGATGCAAGGCTTCGTCTCGATCACGCCGCTGCAGCTCGACCGTACCTTCAATGATGCCTTCGAGCAGCTCGACGGTTGGCTGGAGGGCCTGCTCTGATGCGCGAGGACGATATGCTACGGCGTGGTATCGGCATGACCTCCCAGCGTACCCGGGAGCGTCTGATCCAGCGCCTTTGCGAAGAGGGTGTGTCGAACACCAAGGTGCTCGACGTGATCCGGCGTACCCCGCGTCATCTGTTCGTCGACGAGGCACTCGCGCATCGTGCATACGAAGACACCGCGTTGCCGATCGGCCACAACCAGACCATCTCCCAGCCCTTCATGGTTGCCCACATGAGCGAGCTTCTGCTCGAAGCCGGTCCGTTGGACAAGGTGCTGGAGATCGGCACTGGCTCGGGTTACCAGACGGCGATCCTTGCCCAGCTGGTGGAGCGGGTATTCTCGGTCGAGCGTATCAAGGTGCTGCAGGACCGGGCCAAAGAGCGCCTGGTGGAGCTGAACCTGCGCAATGTGGTATTCCGCTGGGGCGATGGTTGCGAAGGCTGGCCGGCGCTGGCGCCGTACAACGGCATCATCGTCACGGCAGTGGCGCCGGAAGTGCCGCAGGCACTGCTTGATCAACTGGCACCTGGTGGCCGCATGGTGATCCCGGTGGGGCCGGCCGGCGAAACCCAGCAACTGATGCTGATCGTGCGCGAGGAGCATGGATTCTCCCGCAGAGTGCTGGGGGCAGTGCGCTTCGTACCGCTGCTCAATGGCCCGCTGGCCTGAGCACTGCGCCGAGCCGGGCGCTGGCGGTGTGAGCTGCGCGGTATTTTTGCGCCGGCGCCGAATTCTTGCAGCTTCGCCCTGTCTATCTGGCGGAGCGAAGCGCTAGCACGCAGCGCACATCGTGGCTTTGCTACAGCCTTTTGCATCAGCCTGCCATTACTGGCCGGCTTGGTTATAATTGCAACAATATTGCATTTCTTGTCTTCATATCGTATTTCGGCACCATGAGGGGAGCGCGGGTGGGTCACACAGTCATTCGGCAGCGCAAGGATGGGTCGGGTTTCAAGCTTCTGGTGATTGCACTGGCCATGGGCACGCTACTGGTGGGTTGCTCGAGCACCAGTAACACCAGCGCGCGGGTGGTCGACCGCAACAACAGCGTGCCCAAGCGCCCGGCGGTAACGTCCGGGCAGTACGTCGTCAAGCCGGGTGACACGCTGTTCTCCATCGCCTTCCGCTATGGCTGGGACTACAAGGAGCTGGCTGCGCGCAACGGTATCCCGGCGCCTTATACCATCCGCCCGGGCCAGGCGATTCGTTTCAGCAGTGGTTCGAGCAGCAGTACCACGGTGGTGACCAACCCGTCCTCGTCGAGCCGCACCACGGTCACGCGGCGGCCTGTGGGCAGCACTGCCACGGTGCCTGCCAGCACCGGCAAACCGGCCGCGCCGGCACCCTCCACCAGCTCGCCAGTGGTTGCCACCGTGCCCGCTGCGGAGCGCGCGGTAGGCGGCTGGACCTGGCCTGCCAACGGCGTGCTGATTGGAAAATTTGCTTCAAACGGTAGTTTGAATAAAGGCATTGATATCGCCGGTGATTTGGGACAGCCTGTTTTTGCTGCGTCTGATGGTGCGGTGGTTTACGCCGGGAGTGGTTTGAGGGGCTACGGCGAGCTGATCATCATCAAACACAGCGATACCTACGTCAGTGCCTACGGTCATAACCGCAGGCTGTTGGTTCGGGAGGGGCAGCAGGTCAAGGCAGGGCAGTCGATTGCTGAAATGGGGTCTACGGGCACAGATCGGGTGAAGCTGCATTTTGAGATTCGCCGCCAGGGCAAACCCGTCGATCCACTCCAGTTCCTGCCACGCCGTTGATCGTTGTACCCGGCCTGTTCCTGTGATGTAGAGGGGACAGGCTCCAGCGCTGCCAGGGATCAAGGTGCCGCTCGAGTCTGAGTTCGAACTCAGCAAAGGACTATAACAATGGCTCTCAGTAAAGAAGTGCCGGAGTTTGACATCGACGATGACGTCCTCCTCATGGAGACGGGCATCGTTTTGGAAACGGATGTGGTGTCAGACGAACCTGCTGTATCTTCGGTTCGGACGAGGGCCAAGTCGGGCTCTTCGCTCAAGCAACACAAATACATCGATTACACCCGGGCGCTGGATGCCACCCAGTTGTATCTCAACGAGATCGGCTTCTCGCCGCTGCTTTCGCCGGAAGAAGAAGTGCACTTTGCGCGCCTGTCGCAGAAGGGCGACCCCGCTGGCCGCAAGCGCATGATCGAAAGCAACCTGCGCCTGGTTGTAAAAATTGCCCGTCGTTACGTGAACCGCGGCCTGTCGCTGCTCGACCTGATCGAGGAGGGCAACCTGGGGTTGATCCGTGCGGTCGAGAAGTTCGACCCTGAGCGTGGTTTCCGGTTCTCGACCTATGCGACCTGGTGGATTCGCCAGACCATCGAACGGGCGATCATGAACCAGACCCGCACCATCCGCCTCCCCATCCACGTGGTCAAGGAACTGAACGTCTACTTGCGCGCCGCACGCGAGCTGACCCAGAAACTCGACCACGAACCCTCCCCGGAAGAAATCGCCACGCTGCTGGAGAAGCCGGTCGCCGAGGTCAAGCGCATGCTGGGCCTGAACGAGCGGGTGTCTTCGGTGGATGTGTCGCTTGGCCCGGACTCGGACAAGACCCTGCTCGACACCTTGACTGACGACCGCCCCACCGACCCATGCGAACTGCTGCAGGATGACGACCTGTCGCAGAGCATCGACCAGTGGCTGGGCGAGCTGACTGACAAACAGCGGGAAGTGGTAGTGCGTCGCTTTGGCCTGCGTGGGCATGAGAGCAGCACCCTCGAGGACGTAGGCCTGGAGATTGGCTTGACCCGGGAACGGGTACGGCAGATCCAGGTAGAGGGGCTCAAGCGCTTGCGAGAGATCCTTGAGAAGAACGGCCTGTCCAGCGAGTCGCTGTTCCAGTAGCGAAGGCCTGTCACACAAAACGCCCCGATGACCTCGGGGCGTTTTTGTGTGTGTCATTTGAGAATGTCGGGGGCGCTGCGCGCCCCATTCGCAGCACAAGGCTGCTCCTACAGGGATACGCGATCATGTAGGCAATCACGGTCTCATGTAGGAGCAGCCTTGTGCTGCGAATGGGCTGCAAAGCAGCCCCCAAAATCTGCCGGGTAAAACAGATATCTAATGTGTACTGCGCTACCCCAGTGACATTGCGTGTAAGCCTTTTCTTACTTGTTTTGTAAGCTATCTATGCAAGTCGCAGTAAATCATTGTCGTTTTCAGCCCCGGTATTTTTACAACCCATTGAAAAGCATGGCTTATTCGGCTGTGAGGAAATGTGTCCCCTGTAATACCTTGTGAGGTCTCGCGCTTGCCCGCCCGGCTGAACCCGCTAGTATTCGAACTGTGCACAGGGACATGCACAGGCATTCAGGACGAAGGCCAAGGACATCGCAAGAAGCGATTTCATCAGGAAGATGTTTGGGACAAGCAGGGACTACGGAAAAAAATGTGGGCGGGTCAAACCGCCCCTTTTTTTGCCCGCAGAAAAACAAAAAAGGCCCCGAGGGGCCTTTTTCGTGTCCGGGCGCTATCAGCGCTCCAGGTCTGCAATCTTGCCAGTCTTGCCGTCCCACTCTTCAGCGTCAGGCAAGGCATCCTTACGCTCGGTGATGTTTGGCCAGACTTCCGCCAGTTCGGCGTTCAGCTCGATGAAGTTCTCCATCCCGGCAGGGATTTCGTCTTCCGAGAAGATGGCTTGTGCCGGGCATTCCGGTTCGCACAGCGCGCAATCGATGCACTCGTCCGGGTGAATCACCAGGAAGTTCGGGCCTTCGTAGAAGCAGTCCACCGGACAGACTTCCACGCAGTCGGTGTATTTGCATTTGATGCAGTTGTCGGTGACGACGAAGGTCATTTCTAGTTCTCTCCTCAGGCGACGGCGGCGGCCCTTCCTCTCAGGGCCGCGCGGTTTACAGGTATGTGGCTGCAGGCCAGGCTAATAACCTGCAGCACCAGCAAACCGCGGCGGATTCTACCAGCTTGTAGTGGGCGCCGTTATAACAGGTTCTTTAGTTGATATAGCATTTCGATAGCTTGGCGCGGGGTCATGTCGTCCAGCTGGAGTTTGCCCAGCTTCTCGATGGCCGGGTGTGGCAGGCTGGCAAACAGATCGCTTTGGTGCGGTACCTGTGGCACATCCCTGGCCTTTTCGGCCGGGGCGTGTTCATGGGGCAGGCTGGTGGTTTCCAGGCGCGCCAGGTGTTCGCGAGCACGCTGGATCACGACCCCCGGCACGCCGGCCAGTTGTGCCACGGCCAAGCCGTAGCTCTGGCTGGCAGGGCCAGGCAGTACATGGTGCAGGAACACGATGCGCTCGTTGTGCTCGGTTGCATTCAGGTGCACGTTGGCCACCAGCGGCTCATTCTCCGGCAGCACGGTGAGCTCGAAGTAGTGGGTGGCGAACAGGGTATAGGCGCGCAACTGGGCCAGGCGCTCGGCGGCAGCCCATGCCAGTGACAGGCCGTCGAACGTACTGGTGCCGCGGCCCACTTCGTCCATCAGCACAAGGCTGCGGTCGGTCGCGTTGTGCAGGATGTTGGCGGTTTCGCTCATCTCGACCATGAAGGTCGAACGCCCGCCGGCCAGATCGTCGCTGGAGCCGATGCGGGTGAAGATGCGGTCGACCAGCGACAGTTCGCAGCTGGCCGCCGGCACGAAGCTGCCGATGTGCGCCAGCAGCACGATCAGGGCGGTCTGGCGCATGTAAGTGGACTTACCGCCCATGTTCGGGCCGGTGATGATCAGCATGCGCGTGCTGTTGTCCAGGCCCAGGTCGTTGGCCACGAACGGCGTGGTCAGTACCTGCTCCACGACCGGGTGGCGGCCTTGCTCGATACGCAGGCACGGCTCGTCGACGAAGCGCGGGCAGTTCAGGTCGAGGTTCAGCGCACGTTCGGCCAGGTTGCTGAGCACATCCAGTTCGGCCAGGGCGGCGGCGCTGTCTTGCAGCGGCGCCAGGTGGCTGATCAGGGTTTCCAGCAGGGCGTCGTAGAGCATCTTCTCACGGGCCAGGGCGCGGCTCTTGGCCGACAGCGCCTTGTCCTCGAACACTTTCAGCTCGGGGGTGATGAAGCGCTCGGCGCCCTTGAGGGTCTGACGGCGGATGTAGTCGCCCGGCGCCTGCTCGGCCTGCTTGGTCGGCAGCTCGATGAAGTAGCCGTGCACGCGGTTGTAGCCGACCTTGAGGTTGGCAAGGCCGGTGCGGGCCTTTTCACGGGTTTCCAGGTCGATCAGGAACTGGCCGGCGTTCTCGCTGATCGCCAGCAGCTCGTCCAGCTCGTTGTCATAGCCGGTCTTGAGTACGCCGCCATCGCGGATCACCGCTGGCGGGTTGTCGATGATCGCCCGCTCCAGCAGGCTGGCCAGTTCCGGATAGGTGCCGGTAATGGCCGCCAGGCGCGCAAGGTGCGGCGCCTCCAGCTCGCTCATGGCATTCTGCAGTTCGGGCAAGGCACCCAATGCATCGCGCAGGCGCGCCAGGTCGCGAGGGCGGGCATTGCGCAGGCCGATTCGGGCGAGGATCCGCTCGATGTCGCCAATTTCTTTCAGCTGCGGCTGCAGCTTCTCGAAGCTGTAGCTGTCGAGCAGGCAGCGGATCGAGTCCTGGCGTGCCTGCAATACCTTGAGGTCGCGCAACGGGCGGTTCAGCCACCGGCTCAGCAAGCGGCTGGCCATGGCAGTCTGGCAGCGGTCGACCACCGATTGCAGGGTGTTGTCCCGCCCGCCCGCCAGGTTGACGTCCAGCTCCAGGTTGCGACGGCTGGCGCCATCGAGGATGACCGTGTCGTCCAGGCGTTCGTGGCGCAGGCTGCGCAGGTGCGGCAGGGCGGTGCGCTGGGTTTCCTTGGCGTAGGTCAGCAGGCAGCCGGCGGCGCCGATGGCCAGGGTCAGCTTGTCGCAGCCAAAGCCCTTGAGGTCCTTGGTCGCGAACTGCTGGCACAGGGCCTTGCGCGCCGAATCGCGGTCGAAGTCCCACGGTGCACGGCGGCGGGCGCCCGGGCGTTTTTCGGCGGGCAGGTCGCGTGGCCAGTCGTCAGGGATCAGCAGCTCGACCGGGTTGAGGCGCTCAAGCTCGGCCAGCAGGTTCTCCCAGCCTTTGATTTCCTGCACGCTGAAATTGCCGCTGGTGATGTCCAGCACGGCCAGGCCGAACAGGCGTTCGTCACCAAGCAGCGCGGCAATCAGGTTGTCGCGACGCTCGTCCAGCAGCGCCTCGTCGCTGACCGTGCCTGGGGTGATGATGCGCACCACCTGGCGCTCCACCGGGCCCTTGCTGGTGGCCGGGTCGCCAATCTGTTCGCAGATCACCACCGATTCGCCCAGCTTGACCAGCTTGGCCAGGTAGCCTTCCAGCGAATGGAACGGAATCCCGCACATGGGGATGGACTGGCCGGCCGACTGGCCGCGCGCGGTCAGGGTGATGTCCAGCAGTTTTGCGGCCTTCTTCGCATCTTCGTAGAAGATTTCGTAGAAGTCGCCCATGCGGTAGAACATCAGCTGGTCCGGGTGCTGGTTCTTCAGCTTCCAGTACTGCTGCATCATCGGGGTGTGTGCGGAAAGATCGGAAATTGCTTTATTCATTAAAGGCTTAGAAAGTAGGTCTCAACATTGTGGGGCAAATTGGGGCGTTCCGTGTTGCGTGCGCGGCGCCGAGACCCACCTGATTTTTCAAGCCGCATAGGGTACCACGGCAACCGCACGGGCAGTACCTGCACGTCCTGGCCAGGATTGGAGTGAGGGCATATTGACAGTACGGCGTCCCCATGGAGAATTGGCGGCTTTTTAACATCAGGGAAGACCTGCCGGAATCGACTGCGGTGGCGTGTGACCCACTTAACAGTTATTGCAATCGGGTTGATTAAAGCAGTGAGCCGAATTCGATTTGATGTCGATGCAGTTTTTTGCATCTCTCTCGATACCCGGGGTGACCGGCGTAAACTATTCACAGAAACTATCGGTCAGCAGCTGGACAATGAGGTGGTTTTTCATGTCGTCCAGAAAAACAGCGATCCCGCGCGTGGTTGCTACGAGTCGCATCAGCAACTGGCTCGCCATGCGCTGGAAAACGGCCTGGATAGAATTTTGATTTTCGAGGACGATGCCAAGGCCTATGAATTTACGGCTACCCGGGTTCGCTGGGTAAACCGCTTCATGCAGAAGCGGCCTTTCGAGGCTCTGCACCTGGGCTACTCCATGGGGCGGACGTGGCTGACCTGGTTTCCGTTCATCGCCAGGGGGCGGGTGGTCGCGTTGCACGCCTATGTGTTGTCGCGCCAAGGCTGCCGGATCCTGGCCGATACGCCCTACGATGGCACGCCGGTGGATGTAGTGGTCAAACACAGGATCCGCCAGCACTGCGTATTCCCCATGATGTTCCGCCAGCATGCGGCCGCTGTTACCGGCAGTGATCTGGAGCAGGTGGTACGCAATGAAGATGAATGGTGGGAGCGCAACTGGGCCAAGCATCGTCGTTCACCGGCGAAGAACATCTGGCGCACCGTGCTTCGGTTGAACTTCTGATATGACCGAATGGCTCAGGCTTGTGCTGTGCCGGCTGTACAGGCACAAGCCTGTCGAAGTCGAGCGCGTGTTTGTCGGCGAAATCGTCATTTCACGGCAGGCCTGCTGCCGTTGTGGTCGCAGGCTTCGCGATCTGGCCGAATATCAGTGAAACACACAAGCTGGTAGGGTAGGTGCAGCCTTCCAGGAGCCCGACATGGACCCGATCACCACACTCGCCACCCGCCTGGGTGAACACCTGCGCCGTTTCAATGCACAGGTGGCTACCGCCGAATCCTGCACCGGCGGTGGCATTGCCGAAGCCATCACCCGTATACCTGGCAGCTCGGCCTGGTTCGAGGTTGGCTACGTGACATATTCCAACGCCCAGAAAACCCGCCTGTTGGGCGTGCCCGAGGCCTTGTTCGGCCAGGTGGGCGCAGTCAGCCAGGAAGTGGTCGAAGCCATGGTACGCGGTGCCCAGGCCGCCAGCGGCGCGCGCTTCGCCGTGGCGGTGAGCGGCGTGGCCGGGCCGGACGGTGGTTCGCCGGCCAAACCGGTAGGTACCGTATGGCTGGCCTGGGGTGACGGCAACCGGGTGTTCAGCGAGCGCCGCCAGTTCGACGGTGACCGCGAAGCGGTGCGCCGACAGACGGTGAGCGCCGCGTTAGACGGCTTGTTACAGCTTGGTGCCGAGTAAATCGACGACAGGGGTTTGCGCGGGCGCCTGCCTGTGGAATAATACTGGCTACTTATACAGGTATTCCGGCCATCAGGGCCAAGTCGAACACGTGAGGATTTCAATGGACGACAACAAGAAACGCGCCTTGGCTGCGGCCCTGGGTCAGATCGAACGCCAATTCGGCAAAGGCGCAGTCATGCGCATGGGTGACCAGGAGCGCCAAGGCATTCCGGCCATCTCCACCGGCTCCCTGGGCCTGGATATTGCCCTTGGCATCGGCGGCCTGCCAAAAGGCCGTATCGTCGAGATCTATGGCCCGGAATCGTCGGGTAAGACCACGCTGACCCTGTCGGTCATCGCCGAAGCCCAGAAAAGCGGTGCCACCTGCGCCTTCGTCGATGCCGAACACGCCCTCGACCCTGAGTACGCCGGCAAGCTGGGCGTCAACGTCGACGACCTGCTGGTCTCGCAGCCAGACACCGGCGAACAGGCCCTGGAAATCACCGACATGCTGGTGCGCTCCAACGCCGTTGACGTGATCATCGTCGACTCCGTGGCCGCGCTGGTACCCAAGGCCGAGATCGAAGGCGAAATGGGTGACATGCACGTGGGCCTGCAGGCTCGCCTGATGTCCCAGGCGCTGCGCAAGATCACCGGTAACATCAAGAACGCCAACTGCCTGGTCATCTTCATCAACCAGATCCGTATGAAGATCGGCGTGATGTTCGGCAGCCCGGAAACCACCACCGGTGGTAACGCCCTGAAGTTCTACGCCTCGGTGCGTCTGGACATCCGCCGTACCGGTGCGGTCAAGGAAGGCGACGAGGTGGTCGGTAGCGAAACCCGCGTCAAGATCGTCAAGAACAAGGTTTCGCCGCCGTTCCGTCAGGCCGAGTTCCAGATTCTGTACGGCAAAGGTATTTACCGTAATGGCGAGATCATTGACCTGGGTGTGTCCCAAGGCCTGATTGAGAAGTCGGGTGCCTGGTACGCCTACCAGGGCAACAAGATCGGTCAGGGCAAAGCCAACGCTGCCAAATACCTGGCGGAGAACCCGGCTATTGGTACCGAGATCGAGAAGCAGATTCGTGAGAAGCTGCTGAAAGCAGGTGCTGCCGCTGAAGCCAACAAAGCTGCCGCCGTTGATGCCAGTGCCGACGATGTGGCTGACGCCGAAGCCGGTTATTGATTGCGCGGTAGATAGCCAATATGTCCGCCGTACTCGACACCCCCGTCGCCATTCGGCGGACAGCCATGGACCTGCTTGCGCGACGTGAGCACGGTCGCGTCGAGCTGACGCGCAAGTTGCGTCAGCGCGGCGCTTCGGATGAGCTGATCGAGCCTGAGCTCGACCGGCTCGCCGAAGAAGGGCTGCTTTGCGAAGCCCGCTACCTCGAAAGCTTCATCAGGTACCGTTCCAGCGCTGGCTATGGCCCTTCGCGTATTCGTGAGGAGCTGGGCCAGCGTGGCCTGGCGCGTGCTGATATCGAGCAGGCATTGCGCGAGAGCGAGGTGGACTGGCGCGAGCGCATGCGTGATGTGTGGCAGCGCAAGTTTGCCGGGCAGCACCCGCAGGATCCGCGCAGCCGTGCCCAGCAAACCCGTTTTCTGGCTTACCGGGGTTTCCCCATGGACATGATCGGCCGCCTGCTCAGTGGACGTGATCTCGACGATTACTGACCACCAGATCTGCAGTTGTAGGCGGTCTCGCATGGTTTAAGGTCTGACTTGAAATCAGAAAGCTGACGCAATCCATGTGGGAGCGGGCTCGCCCGCTCACACAGGTACAGTGCAGCAGGCGAATCTCAAGCGGCATCAGCTCACCTTCAACGCCTCCCTGGCCCGCTGCGTGGTATGCATTGGCTGAGGCTTGGCCCAGTTTTCCGGCAAGTTGATGAAATCCACCAGCTCGCGCAGCCGGCCCTGGTCGCGGCCATTGAAGGCGAATGACAGCCGGGTCAAATGGTTGAAGTTGCCCACTTCATGTTCGGCACTGCTATCCGCTTGCTGGTGATACTTGCCACTCAGGCGCAAGTCGGCAAAGCCTTCCTGAATATCAAACAGCGCTGCTTCGCTGAGCGGGTGGTGCATGCGGATCACGAACTGGTTCTTCAGCCAGCGGCTGGAGTGGTAGTTGCTGTAGAACTGGTTGATTTCCTCCACGGCCTCATCGGCACTGTGCACCAGGCGCACCAGCTTCAGGTCGCTGGGCAGGATGTAGCGGTTTTCTTCCAGCTGGCGGCTGATGAAGTCCAGGCAGTCGCGCCAGAAGCTGCCGCCGGGCGAGTCCAGCAGCACCACCGGCACCAAGGGGCTCTTGCCGGTCTGGATCAGCGTCAGCACTTCGAGTGCTTCATCCAGGGTGCCGAAGCCGCCCGGGCACAGCACCAGGCCATCGGCCTCCTTGACGAAGAACAGCTTACGGATAAAGAAGAAATGGAAGGGCAGCAGCTTGTCGGTGCCGCCCACGGTGGGGTTGGCGTGTTGCTCGAAGGGCAGGGTGATGTTGAAACCCAGGCTGTGGTCGCTGCCAGCGCCTTCGTGGGCGGCAGCCATGATGCCGCCGCCGGCACCGGTGATGACCATCAGGTCGGAGCGCGCCAGGGTAGCGCCCAACTCGCGGGCCAGGGCGTACATCGGGTGCTCCAGCGGGGTGCGTGCCGAGCCGAACACGGTCACCTTGCGCCGGCCCTTGTAGCGCTGCAGGGTGCGGAACGATTGGTCCAGTTCGCGCAGCGCCTGCAGGGTGATCTTGGCGCTCCAGCGGTCGCTGTCGTCATGGGCCATGCGCAGGATGGTCAGCATCATGTCGCGGTACAGCGGCAGGTTGGGGCTGTCGGGGGCTACCAGTTGAAGTTGTGCGTCGATGTTGCTCAGGTCGATATGGTTGTCACGGAAGTGGCTGAACAGCAGTTCATTCGCTTGGTAAGGCATGCAACGTCTCCTTCTGCACCAATACCTCTGACCTCAATCTAGACCCTTGCGCAGGATCGTGCCGGGCTGTTTGGCGCAGCCGCCCGTCGGTATGTGGCCACCGGCAGCAGGGGTTTGGTTAACTGGTAAAGCGAAACGTATCGATGCAGGAGGTGGCGGTATGCATCGCTTGATCATCGAGATTGACCGGCAGCTCTACCAGCAGCTGGAGAGTGCGGCTCAGGTGCATCACTTGAGCCTTGAGGACGAGTGCTGCCGCAGGTTGGCGGGGCTGGAGTGCCAGTCGCGCTACTTGCAGGCGTTATTGGCCGAGATGCGCGCCGATGCGGCCGATGGGCGCTGGCGCGCCCGCGACGACGAGAAGGTATAGCTTGAACAGCTGCTGTTACTTCTTCGTGTTGCCGGCCATGCAGCTGGCACTGTCGAATGCCTGGTCCATGATCGGCTGGTTGGTCTTGTACACCGTGAAGCGATAGACCATGACCGCGCCCTTGGACATCAGGTTGCGAAAGCCGCTGTTGCGGCACACGCTGTCGCCCAGCTGGCTGCGTACCTGCGCGGGATTGGCCTGCATGCGCTCGGCGTGGCTCTGGCGTACGCTCAGGTGGTTGACCAGTGCCTTGCCTTCCACGGTGTAGCCTTGGTCGAGGATGTCCTCGTTGATCGCGCGCGGGGTACCGACGCTGCTTTCTTTGGCAACCTTCTGCAATGTCCTGTTGAGGTCGTAATCCTGCTTGGAGGCTGCCTGGGCTGCCAGGGGCAGAGCGAGTAGCAGGCTCAGGGCGGGGACGATAAGGCGCAGCATGAATCTCTCCTGGTTCGATGACTGGCGCTTTGACATGCGCCGGTCGACGGCGTTCCGTGAAAGTCGCGCGAGCGCGAGGTTCGGGCACGGTAAGCGTCGATTATAAGGGGCACCTCGCCAGCTGCACAGTAAATGGCCCCTGTTCTGCTAAACTGGGCGCCTTGTTTTTTCCGAGTCATCCTTGTGCCCATTTCCTACCTTCCCAGAGGCCTGCCGGCATGAGCCACGCGGTAGCGCGGCTGCGCGCCGAACGCCTGGCCCGCAGCAACAAGCCTTTCATCGCCCGTGGCTCGCGTGCCGAGCGCTGCGCGGATTGCCGGGTCATCGCCACCCATTGCCTGTGTGCCTGGAAGCCTCGGGTGCAGGCCGAGTCTGGTGTGTGCCTGCTGATGCATGACACCGAACCGTTGAAGCCCACCAACACCGGCTGGCTTATTGCCGACCTGATCGAAGACACCTGGGCCTTCGGCTGGCAGCGCACCTCGGTCGACGAGCGCTTGCTGGCCCTGCTGGACGACCCGCGCTGGCAGCCCTATATCGTCTTCCCCGGTGAGTTCGTGGCCGAGCAGCGGGTAGTCAGCGAGGTGGTGCGCGAGCCGGGCAAGCGCCCGCTGTTCATCCTGCTGGATGCCACCTGGACCGAAGCCCGCAAGATGTTCCGCAAAAGCCCGTACCTGGACCGCTTTCCGGTGTTGAGCCTGCAGGCCGAGCAGATGTCGCGCTATCGCCTGCGGCGCTCCAAGCGCGACGATCACTTCTGCACGGCAGAGGTCGCAGCCATGTGCCTGGACCTGGCCGGCGACAGCCAGGCCTCGCAGGCGCTGGATGCCTACCTGGATGTGTTCAGCCTGCATTACCTGAGCGGCAAGCGGCGCCTGCCGCTGGATGATCAGGACGACACCCATCAGCGTTTGCATACCTTCCTATAGTCCAAGGGGCACAACCCCTGCTTTGGTTCATAATGACGGGGCTGGCAGCCAGGGGGGCGAGACGGCAGGGCGAATGGCTTGACCATCCTTGACCGTGCTCGACATCCTTGGCGCCGATTCCCCGCCGGGCGCTTCTCTTCCCCGAGCGTCTGGCATAGAACAGGATCCTTAGATCGATGGCCACTTACGAAATCCTGATTGCCGATGACCACCCGTTGTTTCGTGGCGCCCTGCGCCAGGCCGTTACCCTCGGCCTGGGCCCGGATGTGCGCCTGGTCGAAGTCGCGAGCATTGCCGAACTGGAAACCCGCCTGAGCGAAAAAGCCGACTGGGACCTGGTGCTGCTGGACTTGAACATGCCGGGTGCTTATGGTTTTTCCGGGCTGGTACTGCTGCGCGGGCAATACCCGCAGATCCCTGTGGTGATGGTGTCGGCACAGGAGGAGGCCGCGGTGGTGGTCAAGTCCCGCGAGTTTGGCGCCAGTGGCTTCATTCCCAAGTCCAGCACCCTCGAAGTGATCCAGGATGCCGTGCGCAAGGTGCTCGATGGCGAGGTCTGGTGGCCGCCGCAGGCGTTCGAAAAGGTCGATGTCTCGGCCGAGGCCAAGGCCGCAAGCGAGGGGCTGGCCAGCCTCACGCCGCAGCAGTTCCGCGTGCTGACCATGGTCTGTGAAGGCCTGCTGAACAAGCAGATCGCGTATGAACTGAGTGTCTCCGAGGCCACGATCAAGGCCCACGTGACCGCAATATTCCGCAAGCTGGGCGTGCGTACCCGCACCCAGGCCGCGCTGCTGCTGCAACAACTTGAATCGGTTGCCAGCAACTGACTGCGCGTGGCTTCACGCTTTTTTGACCCGAGCCGGTCTAGTCTGCTGGCCTTTCTGTTGTGAAGTGACTCACATGACATCGCCATTCAAGGGCCAGACCGGCCTGAAACGTATCTTCAACGCCGCCGGCTACTCGCTGGATGGCCTGCGTGCCGCCTTCAAGGGTGAGGCCGCATTCCGCCAGCTGGTGCTGCTTAACGTGCTGCTGATCCCGATTGCCTTCTGGCTGCCGGTCAGCCGTGCCGAGCGGGCGATCATGATTGCGGTGTGCCTGTTGGGGCTGATCGTCGAGCTGTTCAACTCGGCGGTGGAGGCGGCCATCGACCGTATCTCGCTGGAGCGCCACCCGCTGTCGAAAAACGCCAAGGACATGGGCAGCGCCGCGCAACTGGTGGCACTGACCATGGTGGCGTTGGTGTGGGGTGTGATCCTGCTTTAAGCGATCGGCGGCAGCACGATTTCATCACTGCGGGTATAGCCCGCGGTGAAGTTGCGGCACAGTTCCAGAAACTCGCGCATGGCCGAGGTCTGGTACTTCTGTTTGTGCCAGATGAAATAGAACTGGCGCATCAGGTCCAGTTCCGGGGTTTCCACCGGTACCAGGCTTCCCCGGCGGAAGGCGTCCCGCAGGGCCAGGCGCGAAATGCAGCCAATCCCCAGGCCCGACTCCACCGCGCGTTTGATTGCTTCAGTGTGTTCCAGCTCCAGGCGGATGTTGAGGTTGGCGCGGTGGTGGCGCATGGCCTGGTCGAAGGTCAGGCGCGTGCCTGAGCCTTGCTCGCGTAATATCCACGCCTCTTGCGACAGGCTTTCGATATCAGCCCGGCCCGGCTTGGCCAGTGGATGCTGCGGCGCGCAGAACACCACCAGTTCGTCCTCGACCCACGGCTGCACTTCCAGGTCGGGGTGGTTGCAGTCACCTTCGATTAGACCCAGATCAATTTCGTAGTGCGCGACCTGTTGCACGATATGCACTGTGTTCTGTACATGCAGCTTGACCTGGCTTTCCGGGTGGGTCTGCATGAAGCTGCCGATCAGCAGGGTGGCCAGGTAGTTGCCGATGGTCAATGTGGCGCCGACCGCCAGCGAACCGAAACCGGACTTGCCGTTAAGCAGGTCTTCGATTTCCTTGGCCTGGTCGAGCAGGGCCACCGCCTGTGGCAACAGTTGATGGCCCAGGGCGTTGAGCGCCAGGCGCTTGCCGGCACGGTCGAACAGCTGGCAGCTCGATTGCCGCTCCAGTTCGGTGATGGAAGTGCTGGCGGCCGATTGCGACAACGCCAGCAGGCTAGCGGCCCGGGAGACGCTTTGGTGCTGTGCGACGGCGACGAAGACTTGCAGTTGACGGAGTGTGAATCGCATATCGATATAACCGATAACACATATCTTGATAATCCAGTTAACAGATATTGTCGCTGCCCCTAAACTATCGCGCAACTGCGCGTTTTGCGCGCCGCGTTTTTCTTCAGGAGCCCCATCGATGAGCAACATGAACCACGAACGTGTCCTCAGTGTGCACCACTGGAACGACACCCTGTTCAGCTTCAAGTGCACCCGCGACCCGGGGCTGCGCTTCGAGAACGGTCAGTTCGTGATGATCGGCTTGCAGCAGGAAAGCGGCCGTCCGCTCATGCGTGCCTATTCCATCGCCTCGCCGAACTGGGAAGAGCACCTGGAGTTCTTCAGCATCAAGGTGCCTGATGGCCCGCTGACCTCGCAGCTGCAGCACCTGAAGGAAGGCGATGAGATCATCATCAGCAAGAAGCCTACCGGTACCTTGGTGCTCGACGACCTGAACCCGGGCAAGCACCTGTACCTGCTGAGCACCGGCACTGGCCTGGCGCCGTTCATGAGCGTCATCCAGGACCCGGAAACCTACGAGCGCTTCGAAAAAGTGATCCTGGTACACGGCGTGCGTTACGTGAACGAAGTGGCTTATCGCGAGTTCATCACCGAGCACCTGCCGCAGAACGAGTTCTTCGGTGAGTCGGTCCGCGACAAGCTGATCTACTACCCGACCGTGACCCGCGAGCCTTTCGAAAACCAGGGTCGCCTGACCGACCTGATGCGCAGCGGCAAGCTGTTCAGCGACATCGGCCTGCCACCGATCAACCCGCAGGACGACCGTGCGATGATCTGCGGCAGCCCGAGCATGCTCGACGAGACCAGCGAAGTGCTGGACAGCTTCGGCCTGAAAGTCTCCGCCCGCATGCGCGAGCCGGGTGACTACCTGATCGAGCGTGCCTTCGTCGAGAAGTAAGACGCAGGCTGGTACTAGAAGGCGACCCCGGGTCGCCTTTCTTATGCCGGTGATTTTTGCATTGCTTGTGCCGGCCTTTTCGCGGGCTTGCCGGCGATGAGGCCGGCCCCTATTCGACGCGAGTTTCGCCGCTGTACACCAGAATCTCCCGGCAGCGTTTGCACAGGTACCGCCGCCCCTGGCGCACCAGCTTGTGCCGCTGTGCGGTAAACGGGAAATCACCCTGCGGGCAAGGGCAGCGGTAGATGTAGCGGGTTACCACGCGCCGTTGCACTTCATAGTTGTGGCAACGGTTGGGTGGCAGCTCATACACCCCGCGCATGATCAATTGCCACTCTTCGCCATGAGCCTGGATACGGTCGCCAAACAACTGGTGGGCCACCAGGTGCGCCACTTCGTGGGCAACGGTCTGGCGCAGGAAGTCTTCCTGATTTTCCCGGTAAAGCTGCAGGTTGAAGCGCAGCAGGTTCTCGTGCAGGTGGGCGACGCCGGCTTTTTGCCCGCGCAGCTTGAAGCTGACTTCCGGGCGCGGGAAGGGGCGTTTGAAAAAGGTTTCGGCTTGCTGGTAACAGGTTTCGACGCGTTGTTTGAGCAGCTCGGGCATGGTGGGGCGGTTCTCCTGACCGGGCATTATGCCGCAAGCATCGGCGGCCTGCCGTGCCACCGGTCTGCGCACAGCCAGAGGCCGCCTTGCGGCGGCCCCTGGTTGATGCCCCAGTGTTGGTTGAGTCTGTTCTAGTTGGTGTAGACGGGCCCCACGCCCAGTCCCCAGATAATTACCGTGGCAGCCATGATCGCCACCAGTACCACAAGGCCCACTGCCAGCACCGAGCTGGAGAACAGGAAGCCTTCGTCGGACGGTATGTTCATGAACGTCGGCAAGCCGACATACAGCAGGTACACCGTGTAGCAGATAGCAGCAGTGCCGATCAGCATGCCCAGCCAAAGGTGCGGGTACAGCGCCGCCAAGCCGCCGATGAACAACGGTGTGGCGGTGTAGGTGGCAAAGGCGATGCACTGTGCCATGGACGGATTGGCATCGTAGGTGCGGGCCATCCAGTGGATGAACGCGCCCATTACCGCCACCCCGCCGAGCATGGCCAGGTACGACATGATGCTCATCCAGATGGCGCTTTCCATGGTGAGCATCACGGCTGGCCGGTCACCGATTACCCAGCCCACCTGGGTAGTGCCGATGAATGCGGAAACGGCAGGGATCGCCGCCAGGATCAAGGTGTGCGTCAGGTACATGTGGCTGATGGTTTCTTCTTCGCCACGAATTTCCCGCCATTCCTGATCGGGATGGGTAAACAGCCCCACAACGTGATGAATCATGCCGATCACTCCTCTCAATGTTGCCAAACGCCCCCCAGATGGAGCGCAAGCGGCCCGAGGCCCGAACACCGATGCAAGCGGTAATGTGGCCTTATGTCGCAGTATAGGAAGCGGCTACCGGCACGAACCGCGCTTTTTAGAGCAAATTGCGCTGTCAGGGGGGCTGTTGATTACATCGAAGTCTTTATCGGAATGCCTACAGCGATGCTGCGTTTGTGCGTAAAATAGTCGGCTTTTGTCACACCTCGCGGATCCAAGCGCTATGGGCACCCTCTCGGTCAACCAGAACAAACTGCAAAAACGCCTGCGTCGTCTCGCCGGCGAAGCCATCACCGACTTCAACATGATCGAGGATGGCGACAAGGTCATGGTCTGCCTGTCTGGCGGCAAGGACAGCTACACCATGCTCGACGTTCTGTTGCACCTGCAGAAGGTGGCACCGATCAAGTTCGAGATCGTCGCGGTGAACATGGACCAGAAGCAGCCAGGCTTCCCTGAGCACGTGCTGCCGGCCTACCTCAAAGAGCTGGGCGTCGAGTACCACATCGTCGAGAAAGACACCTACTCGGTGGTCAAGGAGCTGGTACCCGAGGGCAAGACCACGTGTTCGCTGTGCTCGCGCCTGCGCCGTGGCACCCTGTACACCTTCGCCGACGAAATCGGCGCGACCAAGATGGCGCTGGGGCACCACCGCGACGATATTGTCGAAACCTTCTTCCTCAACATGTTCTTCAATGGTGCGCTCAAGGGCATGCCGCCAAAGCTGCGCGCCGACGACGGCCGCAATGTGGTGATCCGCCCGCTGGCCTACTGCAGCGAGAAGGACATCCAGGCCTACTCGGACATGAAGGAATTCCCGATCATCCCGTGCAACCTGTGTGGCTCGCAGGAAAACCTGCAGCGCCAGGTGGTCAAGGACATGCTGGTGGAGTGGGAGCGCAAGCACCCGGGCCGTACCGAGAGCATCTTCCGTGCCCTTCAGAACGTGGCGCCGTCGCAACTGGCCGACCGCAACCTGTTCGACTTCATCGGCCTGAAGATCGACGAAAACGCCACGCCGCGTTTCCTCGACGTGCTGAACATCTGAGCCCATGCGCGATTACCAGTGGCTGCATGAGTACTGCCTGAACCGCTTTGGCTCGGCCCAGGCGCTGGAGGCCTTCCTGCCGCAACCGCGCACAGCTGTGCAACTGCGCGGTATCAGCGACGACCGCTACCTGTCGACCCTGGCCCTGCGCGTGTTCCGTGCGGGGCTCAAGCACAGCTTGGTGGATGCCAAGTGGCCAGCATTCGAGCAGGTGTTTTTCGGCTTCGACCCGGAGAAGGTCGTGCTGATGGGCGCCGAGCACCTGGAGCGGCTGATGCAGGACGAGCGCATCATCCGCCACCTGGGCAAGCTCAGGAGCGTACCGCGCAATGCGCAGATGATCCTCGACGTGACGAAGGAGAAGGGCAGCTTTGGCGCTTTCATCGCCGACTGGCCGGTGACCGACATTGTCGGCTTGTGGAAGTACCTGGCCAAGCACGGTAACCAGCTGGGCGGGCTGTCGGCGCCGCGCTTTTTGCGCATGGTTGGCAAGGATACCTTCATCCCTACCGATGACATGGCGGCGGCGTTGATTGCACAGAAGGTGATCGACAAGCAGCCGACCAGTCAACGCGACCTGGCCTTTGTGCAACAGGCGTTCAACCAGTGGCATGAAGAAAGTGGGCGGCCGCTGTGCCAGTTGTCGGTGATGCTGGCACATACCGTCAACCATTGAGATCGTCGGGGCTGCAGGGCAGCCCCCGAATTCAACTTCCTTCGCCCGCCATGCGTCGCTCATGCTGGAACTTCCAGCGCACATACAGCAGCCCGGCAATGAACAACCCCAGGCTCGCCAGCACTTCAACCCAGCCAAACACCGCCCGCGCCGGGTCGAACGCCGCCAGCACGCCCTTGATGAAATAGATATTCACCACGAAACAGGCCCAGGCATGTGCCCGAGCGCTGCCTGTCAGCATGCCCGGTAACAACAGCAGCAGTGGCACCAGCTCGATTGCCAGAATCACCCCGACTCGCGCCCCATGCAGGTTGGCGAACCACAGGTTGTTCACCAGCAGCAGGCCGATCAGGCCGAAGAAAAACGCCAGGCTCAACGCCCGTGTCAGGCGCAGGCGCGGTGCCAGCCATTCCAGCGGCGGCAACACCTTGGGCTTTTTAGCCACGCGCGGCCTCCAGGGCCTTGGCCGTGGTCGCCAGGCGTTGGCCCAGGGCGCGGCACAGGGCAATTTCGTGCTGATCAAGCTCACGCTTGCCATCGGCCCCCGCATGGTGGCTGGCGCCGTAAGGGGTGCCGCCGCCGCGGGTTTCCAGCAAGGCCGACTCACTGTACGGCAGGCCCATCACCAGCATGCCGTGGTGCATCAACGGCAACATCATCGACAGCAGGGTGGTTTCCTGGCCACCGTGCAAACTGGCGGTAGAGGTGAACACGCCCGCCGGCTTGCCGACCAGTTCACCGCCCAGCCACAGGCTGCTGGTGCCATCCAGGAAGTACTTCAGCGGCGCTGCCATGTTGCCAAAGCGGGTCGGGCTGCCCAGTACCAGGCCCGCGCAGTGGCGAAGGTCGTCCAGGGTGGCGTACAGCGCACCACTGGCCGGAATGTCCGGTGCCACCGCTTCACATTCGGTAGAGATAGCAGGCACTGTGCGCAGGCGCGCCTCCATGCCGGCCAGTTCGATGCCGCGGGCGATGTGACGGGCCATTTCGCTGGTCGAGCCATGGCGGCTGTAGTAAAGCACCAGGATGTAGGGCGCGCTCACGGCAGGATCTCCAGCACTTTTTCCGGCGGGCGGCCGACCACGGCCTTGTCACCAGCGACCAGAATCGGCCGTTCGATCAGTTTAGGGTGCTGGGCCATGGCATCAATCAATTGTGCGTCGGTCAGCGCCGGGTCGGCGAGGTTCAGCGTTTTGTATTCGTCCTCGCCGGTACGCAACAGCTCGCGCGGGGCGATGCCCAGCTTGGCGAGCAGGGCCTTGAGCGTGGCGGCGTCGGGCGGGGTTTCCAGATAACGCACGATGGTCGGGGCGAGGCCACGGGCTTCGAGCAGTTCCAGCGCGCCGCGGGATTTCGAGCAGCGCGGGTTATGATAGAGCGTCAGGTCAGTCATGTCGGGTCGCATCCAGCTGGGTGTGGCGGCTATTCTAACCGCAGCGACTGACCAATTTGCTTTAAAACTCGAGAAGGATTGACCCATGGCAAGGCGTCTGGCAGCAGTACTGGCCATCACCGCGAGCCTGTTGCTCGGTGGTTGCGGTGCCGATTATGGCGTGGACCAACACGGTAATACGGTTAAGGCCGAACAGATCGAAGGGCACTGGCTGGTGCTCAACTATTGGGCCGAATGGTGCGGACCGTGCCGTACCGAAATCCCGGAATTGAATGCGGCGGCCAAGCAGTGGGCGGCCGATGGTATCAAAGTGGTGGGGGTGAACTTCGATGGCTTGCAAGGGCAGGACCTGAAACAGGCCTCTGAAACCCTGGGCATCGGTTTTACCGTACTGGCCCAGGACCCGGCCGAGCGCTATGACCTGCCGCGCAGCGAGGCGTTGCCGGTCACCTACATCATCGATGACAAGGGCAAGGTGCGCGAACAGCTGCTGGGTGAGCAGACCCTGGAAGGGCTGCAGGCCAAGATCAAGGCCCTGAAAGGCGCCTGATGCAGTTGGGGCCGCTTTAGCGGCCCATCGCGGCACAAGGCCGCTCCTACAGGGGGTTGCGCGTTCTTGTAGGAGCGGCCTTGTGCCGCGATGGGCTGCAAAGCAGCCCCCATGATGTCAGCCTTCCTCAGGCCAGAACCGCAGTGGCTTGCCCTCGGCCGGCCAGAAGCGCATCTGCTCCACCGGCGACACATCCCAGCGCTCTACCGTTTCCAGCGCCTGCAAAAAGCGTTTTTCCTGCTCCATCAACGCCGGTGCGCACAGCTTGCGGGTCTTGCCTACCTTGCCGAAGCTCAGGCGCTCGCCCTCCAGCGTATACGGCGCAAACCAGTGGTTGCAGCCGCCATTGCCGTAGGCGCGGCCATCGCTGGCCAAGGTCAGGGTCAGGTGGCTGTAGTCGATCAGCGGGCGCTCGCCAATCCATTCCAGCACGTAGCTGCGCTCCTGCTGCAGCTTTGAAGGTTCTGCGGCGCAGCCGAGCAGGCCGGTGGCAATCAGCACGCCGGTCAGCAGATTCTTCACTCGGCGCTCTCCTGGCAACGCGGGCACAGGTGTTTTTCGCCACGGCTGGCCCAACCCAGTTCGGCAATGCGTGCGCTGGCGGCGGGCTGACGGGCTTTCTTGCCCAGCTTGGCGTCCACGGCAAATTCAAAATCCAGCACAGCGTCGCAGCTGTCGCACTCGACCTGCCAGGTGAGAATTTCCAGTTCGTTGAACACCGGTCCGCTGGCCACGGCGACCCACTGGCCGCGCGGATTGATCAAGTGGCGCACGCTGTCCACGGTCAATCGCATGGACAAATCCTTGCTGCCCTTGAGGGTCACCAGCAGGGTGTCGCCTTTATGCATCGAGCCACCGTTGCCGGTGACCTGATAGCGGCCCGGCACCAGTGCACGGCACTCGATCAGGGTGTGTTGCGGGTTGAAAAGGGTGTAGCGGAAATCGTGCTCGACCATGGGTCCTCCAGAAATGCCGCGTATCCTAGCACTAACCCATTACCAGATTCTGTGGATTGCCTGCCGCCCAGCGGTTGATGTTGTCGAGCGTGGTCGCGGCAATGGCGTCCAGCGCCTCGCGGGTAAGGAAGGCCTGGTGGGCAGTGATGATCACGTTGGGGAAAGTCAGCAGGCGGGCCAGCACATCGTCTTGCAGCGGCAGGTCGGAGCGGTCCTCGAAGAACAGCTGGGCTTCTTCTTCGTAGACGTCCAGGCCCAGGTAGCCAAGCTGGCCGCTTTTCAGCGCCTCGATCAGTGCCGGGGTGTCGACCAGTGCGCCACGGCCCGTATTGATCAGCATGGCGCCGGGCTGCAGCTGGGCCAGGCTTTGTGCATTGATCAGGTGCCGGGTGTGCTCGGTCAGCGGGCAGTGCAGGCTGATGATACGGGCTTCGCGCAACAATTCGGGCAAGGTCAGGTAGCGCGCGCCGAGGGCCAGCAGCTCCGGGTTGGGGTAAGGGTCGTAGGCCAGCAATTGGCAGCCGAAGCCGGCCATGATGCGGGCGAAGGCAACGCCGATCTGGCCGGTGCCGACCACGCCGACGGTTTTGCCATGCAGGTCGAAACCGGTCAGCCCGTGCAGGGTGAAGTCGCCTTCGCGGGTGCGGTTGTAGGCCCGGTGCAGGCGCCGGTTGAGGGCCAGGATCAGTGCCACGGCGTGTTCGGCCACGGCGTGGGGCGAGTAGGCCGGCACGCGTACCACCGCAAGGCCCAGGCGCTTGGCAGCGGCCAGGTCGACGTGGTTGTAGCCGGCCGAACGCAGGGCGATCAGGCGTGTGCCGCCTTCGGCCAGGCGCTGGAGCACCGGGGCGTCGAGTTCGTCATTGATAAAGGCGCAAACAACTTCATGGCCACTGGCCAGGGCGGCGGTGTCGAGGGTCAGGCGAGCGGGCTGGAAATGCAGCTCCAGCGCGCTGCCGCGGGCGGCCTGGGTAAAGCTCTCCTGGTCGTAATGCTGGCTGCTGAACAACAGGGTGCGCATGGTGAGGCTCCTCCTACAAATGCTGTGTAGGCCACAGCAGCGGCCATGCACTTAGTCTGGCCTGCGCCGCCAGCCGGCTGATTGCGCCGTCCAGCTCATCCAGCGCTTGCTGCGCCTGTGGGTGTTCCTGCTTGAGCAAGGTCTCGCTGCGCTGGCACGCGGCGCGCAGCTGCGGCACGCCGCAATAGCGCGAGGCACCGTTCAGGCGGTGTACCTGTTCTATCAGGCGGTCGCGGTCGTCCGCCTCGCGAGCAGCGCGTATGGCATCGCGGTCCGCGTCCAGCGACGAAAGCAGCATGCTCAGCATGTCGGCCGCCAGGTCCGCCTTGCCCGCCGCCAGGCGCAGGCCTTCTTCGGGGTCGAGCACCTTCAGGTCATCACTGCTGGTCGCTTGCTCGGCCTGCGCCTGTTGCGGCACGCCCAGGCTCAGGCCGGTCCACTTCATCACCACCTGGGCCAGTTGCCGCTCGCTGATCGGCTTGGTCAGGTAGTCGTCCATGCCGGCGTGCAGCAAGGCGCGTTTTTCGTTGGCCATGGCATGGGCGGTAAGGGCGACGATCGGCAATGGGTTGCCACTTTGGGTGTTTTCCCAAAGGCGGATCTGCTCGGTGCAGACACGGCCGTCCATGCCGGGCATCTGCACGTCCATCAGCACCAGGTCGAACGGTTCAGCCTGCACGGCCTGTACCGCTGCATAGCCGTTGTCGACGGCCAGCACCTCGGCGCCCAGGTCTTCGAGCAGGGTCTGCACCAGCAGCAGGTTGGCGGCATTGTCGTCGACGCAGAGGACCTTCGGCTGGCGCTGGCCGTTGAGGCTCTGTGCCTCGCCCTGCGGGCGGCGCGGTTGCACCAGTTCCATCAGCAGGCGGCGCAGTTTGCGGGTGCAGGTGGGCTTTGACAGCAACTGGCCATGGCCGTTGGGCAGGTACGGGTGGTACAGCGCCTGCTCGGTGGTCGGGCACAGCACCACGCACTGGCAGTGATAGCGTTCGAGTTGCAGGTGGTAGTGGCCCAGTTGCTCGGGCGAAAGGTTGCCCAGGTTGGCCCCGAGCACGGCGAACTCGAACGGCAGGCCGGCCTGGCTGGCAGCCTGAACCGCCTGCAGCAACTGGTCGTAGGAAGCAAACAGGCTAACGCTGAGGCCGCAGTCTTCCAGTTGGTGCTCCAGCGCCTGGCGTGCCAGCTCGTGGCCATCGACGATGGCTGCGCGACGGCCCAGCAGCGGCTGCATCGGCTGCTCCTCGAGGTCGTCGTGGGCTTTGGGCAGGTTAAGGCTGATCCAGAACTGCGAGCCCTCGCCCGGGGTGCTGTCGACACCGATTTCGCCGCCCATCTGCTCGATCAGGCGCTTGGAAATCACCAGCCCCAGCCCTGTGCCGCCGGGTTGGCGGGCCAGCGAGTTGTCGGCTTGGCTGAAGGCCTGGAACAGCGTGCGCACCTCCTGCGGCGACAGGCCGATACCGGTGTCCTGCACGCTGATGCGCAGCTGCGCGCTGTCTTCGTGTTCGTCTTCGAGCATGGCGCGCACGACGATGGTGCCTTCGCGGGTGAACTTGATGGCGTTGCTGACCAGGTTGGTGAGGATCTGCTTGAGCCGCAGCGGGTCGCCGATCAGCGAAGCAGGGGTGTCGCGGTAGATCAGGCTAAGCAATTCCAGCTGCTTGGCGTGGGCGGCCGGGGCGAGGATGGTCAGGGTATCCTGGATCAGGTCGCGCAGGTTGAACGGAATGCTGTCGAGCACCAGCTTGCCGGCCTCGATCTTGGAGAAGTCGAGGATCTCGTTGATGATCCCCAACAGGTTGTCGGCGGACTTCTCGATGGTGTTCAGGTAGTCCAGCTGGCGTGGCGTCAGCTCGCTTTTCTGCAGCAGATGGGTAAAGCCGAGGATGCCGTTGAGCGGGGTGCGGATCTCGTGGCTCATGTTGGCCAGGAATTCCGACTTGATGCGGCTGGCCTCAAGGGCCTCCTTGCGCGCCATGTCCAGCTCGATGTTCTGGATTTCGATGGTTTCCAGATTCTGGCGCACGTCTTCGGTGGCCTGGTCGATGCTGTGCTGCAGTTCTTCGTGGGCGTTCTGCAGGGTTTCGGCCATGCGGTTGATGCCGCGGGCGAGCTCGTCCAGCTCATGGCTGCCCATGGTCGGCAGGCGTTCTTCGAGGTGGCCGTCCTTGAGCTGGTTGACTGCGTGCTTGATGCGTTCGATGGGGTCGTTGATGGTGCGGCTCATGCGCAGCGCCAGCAGGCCGCTGAGCACCAGGCAGGCGAGGATCAGAAGCAGGCTGGTGAACAGGTTGCGGTAACCGCGCAGCAGGGTGCCGTCGTGCGACAGCTCGATCTCGACCCAGCCCAGCAGGCGCTCGGCTTCGGCCGGCACGGCATCGGTGGCGAGGTCGCGGTGGTGGCCGAATACGGGCATCAAATAGCGGGTGGCGTCATTGCCGCTGCGCTGCAGCAATTGCGTGCCGGTACCGCCGCTGGGAGGCTGGTTGAGCATGCTCGGGCCGGCGTGTGCCAGGCGCGTGCGGTCCGGGGCCAGGAAGGCAACGGCGCGTACGTCGGCCTGTTCCAGGGTTTGCGCGGCAATGCGCTCCAGCTGTGCGGGCGCAAGCCGGGCCATGGCGGGCGCAGCCAATGGCGCCAGTTGCTCGGCGATCATCTTGCCGCGTTGCAACAGCTGGGTGCGCAGGTCGTTCTGTTGCAGCCAGGTGAAGTAACTGCCCAGCACCAGGGCCATCAGGCCGGCAGGCAGCAGGGCCAGTAGCAGAACCCGGCTGCGGATTCCCAAGCGATCGAGCACACTCGCCTCCTGTGATGTGCCTGGAAGCCGTCAAGCGATGACGGCCAAGCCGGGAAGTTACTCCGCCTGCAGCGCTATTGCACCTCTTTAGTCGCTGTTTTGCGTTGTTGCCGAGGCATTGGTCGCAGGGCGGTTGCCTGACCGGTAGTGGATACTCAATAATTGCGCAATTGAGAATGCATGGCAGTTGCCAATGAATCCTGTAGCTATTTACAACTCCAATATCCTCGCCATCGAGGATGACCCGGTCCTGGGTGCCTACCTGCACGAAGAGCTGCAACGTGGCGGCTTCCAGGTCACCTGGTGCCGTAATGGGCTGGAGGGCCTGGAAAGGGCTGGTCGCGAGGTTTTCGATGTGGTGCTCATGGATATTCTGCTGCCCGGGCTGAACGGCCTGGACGCCCTGGCACAGCTGCGCAAGCGCAGCGCTACGCCGGTGATCCTGATGTCGGCGCTGGGGGCCGAGGCCGACCGCATCAGTGGCTTCCAGCGTGGGGCCGACGATTACCTGCCCAAGCCCTTCAGCATGGCCGAGCTGCAGGTGCGCATCGAGGCAATCCTGCGCCGGGTGGCCCTCGAACGCCGTCATCAAGCCCCGCAGGAGCAGGCTGCCTGCGGCGAGCTGCAGTTCGACGAGGGGCTGTGCGATGTACGCCTGAATGGCCGCCTGGCAGGCCTGACCCCCAGCGAGTACCGGCTGTTCGACATCCTCAACCGCAACTTCGATGATGTGCTGAGCAAGCCGTTCCTTTACCAGCAGGTGTTGCAGCGCGGCTATTCGCGGCACGACCGCAGCCTGGACATGCACGTCAGCCAGATCCGCCGCAAGCTCAAGGGGATCGGCTATCACGAGCGGCAGATCCGTACCGTGTGGGGCAAGGGGTACGTACTCAGCACCGGCGAGGCAGAGTGAGCCATGCTTGACCGCCATTCGCTGTTCTGGAAGCTGGCCATCCTGCTGGTGGGCTTTTGCCTGCTGATGATCGGCCTCAGTTACACGTGGGGCCGGCATATGGAAATCCAGAATGCCTTCCTCTCGGAACCGGCGCGGCAGACGCTGCGAGGCTACGCCAGTGAGGCTGAGCAGGCGTGGCGCAGTGGTGGGCGGGAAGGGCTGGACCAGTGGGTGACGGCGATGCACCAGCGCGAACGGGGCTGGGTTGGCGTGCTCGATATCAACCTGCGACCGCTCGACAGCGCTACTCTCGATCCGCAGATCATGCAGCGACTGACGCGTCTGCGCGGTGTCGACTGGCCGATGAGCCGGCGCAGCGTCGACCAGCCGTGGGTACGCATACCGTTCCCGGGGGCACCGGAGGAGGGCATGCTGGTGATCGAACTGCCGCAGCGGTTCAACCCGGACCAGTACCGGTTGCTGTGGCGCATCGTCACCAACGGCATTATCCCTGGCCTGTTCACCTTGCTGTTGTGCGTGGGCCTGTACCGTATGTTGATCGTGCCGCTGAACCAGCTGCGTGAGCAGGCCAATGCCTGGCGCGCTGATCAGCTATCGGCGCGCCTCGACTCGCGCACCATTGCCCGGCATGACGAACTGGGCGAGCTGGCCCGCGCTTTCGACCAGATGGCCGAGCGGCTGCAGGGCACGGTGGCCATGCAGCAGCAGTTGCTGCGCGACCTGTCCCACGAAATGCGCACGCCATTGAGCCGGTTACGGGTGGCCTGCGACGGCGAAACCGACCTGCAGCGCCTGCGCGAGCGCCTGACCCGTGAAGTGGACTGCATGCAGCAGTTGGTGGAGGACACCCTGCAGCTGGCCTGGCAGGACGCCGAGCGTGCGCCGATGAACCTGGAACCCATCGAAGTCCACGCGCTTTGGGAATTGCTGGCCGAAAATGCCAGCTACGAGAGTGGTTGGTCGCCCGCGCGGCTGCGCTGCGAAGTACCGGCCGACTGCTGGGTGCAAGGCAACCTCAACCATCTGGCCCAGGCGCTGGAAAACATCTTGCGCAATGCCATTCGTCACTCGCCGCCTGAGGGTGTGGTGCGCCTGGGTGGGCAGCGCGAAGGCAGTTATTGGTGGCTGTGGCTGGAGGACGAGGGTGGCGGTGTGGCTGAAGAAGACCTGGAGCGGATCTTCGCACCCTTCTCGCGGCTGGACGGTTCTCGGCCGGGGGATGGTGGTTTTGGCCTGGGCTTGAGCATCGCCCGCAGTGCCATCCAGCGCCAGGGCGGCACCTTGTGGGCGCAGAATGGCAAGCATGGGCTGCGGCTGTGGATGCGATTGCCGTTACATGTACCGGCCTCTTCGCGGGCAAACCCCCTCCCACAGGGTTACCACTACTCTTGAGGCCAGTGGCGTACCTGTGGGAGCGGGTTTACCCGCGAAGAGGCCCGCACAGGTCATCGATATAGCTTGTAGCTATATGGACCACAGATTGCGTGATATGGCCGCGAGGGGTTTGCCGGTATGATAGGCGCCCCTGCCGTCCGGATTGTGAAATACACCATGACCTTGCAGTACCCAACCATCGCCGATTGCGTCGGCAATACGCCCCTGGTTCGCCTGCAGCGCATTGCTGGTGAAACCAGCAACACCCTCCTGCTCAAGCTCGAAGGTAACAATCCTGCCGGCTCGGTGAAGGACCGCCCGGCGCTGTCGATGATCACCCGCGCCGAACTGCGGGGCCAGATCAAGCCCGGCGACACCCTGATCGAAGCCACGTCCGGCAACACCGGTATCGCCCTGGCAATGGCGGCGGCGATCAAGGGCTACAAGATGATCCTGATCATGCCCGACAACTCCACCGCCGAGCGCAAGGCCGCCATGACCGCCTATGGCGCCGAGTTGATCCTGGTGACCAAGGAGGAGGGCATGGAAGGCGCCCGCGACCTGGCCGAGAAGCTGCAGGCCGAAGGCCGCGGCCTGGTGCTCGACCAGTTCGCCAACGGCGACAATCCGATTGCCCACTACAACAGCACCGGCCCTGAGATCTGGCAGCAGACCCAGGGCAACATTACCCATTTCGTCAGCTCCATGGGTACCACCGGCACCATCATGGGCTGCTCGCAATACCTCAAGGAGCAGAACCCGGCGGTACAGATCATCGGGCTGCAACCGATGGAAGGCTCGGCCATACCGGGCATTCGCCGCTGGCCCGAGGAATACCTGCCGAAAATCTTCGACGCCACCCGCGTCGACCGCGTGGTCGACATGTCGCAGCAGGAAGCCGAAGACACCACCCGCCGCCTTGCCCGTGAAGAGGGCATTTTTTGCGGCGTGTCCTCAGGTGGTGCGGTTGCGGCCATGCTGCGCCTCTCCCGCGAAGTGGAAAATGCCGTGATGGTCGCCATCATCTGCGACCGCGGCGACCGTTACCTGTCCACCGGCCTGTTTGATCCGAGCTAAATGTCCAAGAAAAAAAGCAACAGTGGCCTGCGCTTCCAGCCGGCCGGCGGCAACCGCACTCCCCAGGTCCCCGTGGGCAAGAAGCAGCGCCTGGACATCGAGCGCCTGGCCGGTGACGGCCGTGGCATCGCCTTCCTCGACGGGCGCACCTGGTTCGTCAGTGGTGCACTGGCCGGTGAGGCCGTGGAGGCGCGGGTGCTCAACGCCCGTGGCAAAGTGGTCGAGGCCCGCCTGGAGCGTCTGCTGCAGGCCAGCCCTGAGCGCCGTGAGGCACCGTGCCGCCATTATGCGCGCTGTGGTGGCTGCAACCTGCAGCATCTGCCGCATGAAGCGCAGCTGGCGCTCAAGCAGCGCACCCTTGCCGAGCAACTGCAGCGGGTGGCCGGCGTGCAACCCGAGGAATGGGCCGCACCTCTGAGCGGGCCGGAATTCGGCTACCGGCGCCGAGCCCGTGTGGCCGTGCGCTGGGACGTCAAGGGGCGTCAGCTGGAGGTGGGCTTCCGTGCCGAAGCCAGCCAGGACATCATTGCCATCGACGATTGCGCAGTGCTGGTACAGCCCTTGCAGTCCATTCTGCGCCACTTGCCGACGGTGCTGCGCTCGTTGAGCAAACCGCAGGCGCTGGGCCACGTGGAACTGTTCAGTGGCACCGCCGAGGCAGTGTTGGTGCGCCACGTTGCGCCGCTGCCGGCAGAAGACCTGGCAAAGTTGCAGGCGTTCTGCGAACAGGCCAATGCCCAGCTGTGGCTGCAAGGTGAAGATGAGCCGGCGCCGGTGGACCCTGCCGCGCAACTGGGCTTTGCCCTGGCGCCGTGGCAGCTTGAGCTGGCCTGGCGCCCAGGTGACTTCGTGCAGGTGAATGCCCAGGTCAACACGGCGATGATCGAGCAGGCCCTGGGCTGGCTCGCGCCGCAACCCGACGAGCGGGTGCTGGACCTGTTCTGCGGCCTGGGCAACTTTGCCCTGCCGCTGGCCCGCAAGGCCCGCGAGGTAGTGGCTGTCGAAGGTGTGCAGGCCATGGTCGATCGGGCTGCGGCCAATGCCCGGAACAACAATGTGCATAACGCACGGTTTTTTCAGGCCGATTTATCGCAGCCTTTGGCAGGCACCGGATGGGCCGCCGAGGGCTTTTCTGCGGTACTCTTGGATCCACCGCGCGACGGTGCGTTCGAGGTGGTGCAAGGCATCGCACGCCTCCAGGCCAAACGGCTGGTTTACGTATCGTGCAACCCGGCCACGCTGGCGCGAGACGCGCAGGTGCTGGTCGGCCAGGGGTACCGGTTAAAAAGGGCCGGGATTCTCGACATGTTTCCTCAAACGGCGCATGTCGAGGCCATGGCGTTATTCGAAGCGGGCTAGCAGACTGGCCCCTTGGTGTGGCTTCCATGGAATGGCAGCCACACGGTGATCGCCAGCGCACCCGTGTGGTGCGCTGTATGGAAAGGTAAAACAAAGATGGTACAGGTGAGAGTGCACCAGCCGGTCAACACCGACGGCAGTATCAATCTCGAAGGATGGTTGGACCATGTGGTAAGCGTCGATTCGGCACTGGATCGCGCAGCGCTCAAAGAAGCCTGCGAGTTTGCCCATGAGATCGAGAAAAAGGGCAACCCGGCCAAGCATTCCTGGGCGGACGGTACGTCCAGCTTCCAGGCGGGCCTGGAAATTGCCGAAATCCTGGCTGACCTCAAGCTGGACCAGGATTCCCTGGTGGCCGCGGTCATCTACCGTTCAGTACGCGAGGGCAAGGTGACCTTGGCCGAGGTCAGCCAGCGGTTCGGTCCGGTGGTGTCCAAGCTGATCGACGGCGTGTTGCGCATGGCTGCCATCAGCGCCAGCCTCAGCCCGCGGCAGTCGCTGGTGCTGGGCTCGCAGGCGCAGGTCGAGAACCTGCGCAAGATGCTCGTGGCCATGGTCGATGATGTGCGTGTGGCACTTATCAAGCTGGCCGAGCGTACCTGCGCGATCCGTGCGGTCAAGGCCGCCGACGACGAGAAACGCCTGCGTGTCGCGCGTGAGGTATTCGACATCTATGCGCCGCTGGCGCACCGCCTGGGTATCGGCCACATCAAGTGGGAGCTGGAAGACCTGTCCTTCCGCTACCTCGAACCTGACCAGTACAAGCAGATCGCCAAACTGCTGCACGAGCGCCGGCTGGACCGCGAACGCTTCATCAGCGACGTGATGAACCAGCTGCAGAACGAGCTGCTGGCCACGGGCGTCAATGCCGACATCAGCGGCCGGGCGAAACATATCTATTCGATCTGGCGCAAGATGCAGCGCAAAGGCCTGGAATTCAGCCAGATCTACGACGTGCGTGCAGTGCGCGTGCTGGTGCCGGAAATTCGCGACTGCTACACCGCGCTGGGTATCGTGCACACGCTGTGGCGGCACATCCCCAAAGAGTTCGACGACTACATCGCCAACCCCAAGGAAAACGGCTACCGCTCGCTGCATACCGCAGTGATCGGCCCCGAGGGCAAGGTGCTGGAGGTGCAGATCCGCACCCACGGCATGCATGAAGAGGCCGAGCTGGGGGTTTGTGCCCACTGGCGCTACAAGGGCACCGACGTCAAGCCCAGCTCCAACCATTACGAAGAGAAGATCTCCTGGCTGCGCCAGGTGCTGGAATGGCACGAAGAGCTGGGCGACATCGGTGGCCTGGTCGAGCAGTTGCGGGTCGACATCGAGCCGGACCGGGTCTACGTGTTCACCCCTGACGGCCACGCCATCGACCTGCCCAAAGGGGCGACCCCGCTGGACTTCGCCTACCGTGTGCACACCGAGATCGGCCACAACTGCCGGGGTGCCAAGATCAACGGCCGTATCGTGCCGCTGAACTACAGCCTGCAGACCGGTGAGCAGGTGGAGATCATCACCAGCAAGCACGGCAACCCCAGCCGTGACTGGTTGAACTCCAACCTGGGCTACGTCACCACCTCGCGGGCGCGGGCCAAGATCGTGCACTGGTTCAAACTGCAGGCGCGTGACCAGAACGTCGCCGCCGGCAAGACCTTGCTCGAGCGCGAGCTCAGCCGCCTGGGCTTGCCGCAGGTGGACTTCGAGCGCCTGGCCGAGAAGACCAACGTCAAGACTGCCGAGGACATGTTCGCCTCGCTCGGCGCGGGCGACCTGCGCCTGGCCCACCTGGTCAACGCCGCCCAGCAGTTGCTGGAGCCCGAGCGTATCGAGCAGATCGAACTGGTGCCGCGCAAGCCGACCGGCCCGCGTACCGGCAAGCGTGGCGACATCCAGATTCAGGGGGTCGGCAACCTGCTGACGCAGATGGCCGGGTGCTGCCAGCCACTGCCGGGCGATGCCATTGTCGGTTACATCACCCAGGGCCGAGGCGTGAGCATCCACCGCCAGGACTGCGCCTCGGTGCTGCAACTGGCGGGCAAGGAGCCGGAGCGCATGATCCAGGTGAGCTGGGGGCCGATCCCGGTGCAGACCTACCCGGTCGACATCGTCATCCGCGCCTACGACCGCCCAGGGCTGCTGCGCGATGTGTCGCAGGTGCTGCTGAACGAGAAGATCAACGTGCTGGCGGTGAACACCCGCTCGAACAAGGAAGACAACACAGCGTTGATGTCGCTGACCATCGAGATTCCGGGCCTGGATGCGCTGGGGCGCCTGCTGGGGCGGATCTCGCAGTTGCCGAACATCATCGAGACGCGGCGTAATAGAACCCCTTGAGACCGGGGCGCCTGCTTCGCGGGTAAACCCGCTCCCACAGGTACGTTACAGGTGCTTGATCCTGTAGCCATCCTGTGGGGGCGGGTAAGCCCGCGAAGAAGCCACCGCCGAAGGACCTGCCTAGATGACCTACACCCTCGAAGACCTGCTGCACCTCATGGCCCGTCTGCGCGACCCGCAGTACGGCTGCCCGTGGGACCTGAAGCAGAACTACGCGAGTATCGTTGCCCACACCATCGAGGAAGCCTATGAGGTCGCCGACACCATCGAGCGCGGCGACTTCGAGCACCTGCAGGGTGAGCTGGGCGACTTGCTGTTCCAGGTGGTCTACTACAGCCAGCTGGCCCGGGAAGAGGGGCGTTTCGAGTTCGATGGCGTGGTGGACAGCATTACCCGCAAGCTGATTCGCCGCCATCCGCATGTGTTCCCCACTGGCGAGCTCTATGCACCGCTGGACACCCCCAGCCTGAACGAGGCCCAGGTCAAGTCACGCTGGGAAGAGATCAAGGCGCAGGAACGTGCCGAGAAAAGCACGCCCGAGCAATTGTCGCTGCTCGACGACGTACCGTCGGCCTTGCCGGCCCTGTCACGGGCAGCCAAACTGCAGAAACGTGCGGCCACGGTCGGTTTCGACTGGCCGGAAGCATTGCCGGTGCTGGACAAGGTGCGCGAAGAGCTGGATGAAGTACTGCAGGCCATGGCCGACGGTGATGCCGATGCGCTCGAGGATGAGGTCGGCGACCTGTTGTTTGCCGCCGTCAACCTGGCTCGCCATCTCAAGCAAGACCCTGAAAATGCCCTGCGCCGCGCCAACCGCAAGTTCGAGCGACGTTTCCGTTTTATCGAGCAGGCATTGCGCGACAGTGGCCGCCCCATTGAAGATTGTAACCTTGACGAACTGGACGCCCTTTGGGGGGAAGCCAAACGTCAGGAAAAGAACCTGCCCAGCTGCGGCTGAGCTGTTGCATAAGTGAGTGAACATTCATGAGCCTTTCCCTTCGCGACCAATTGCTCAAAGCCGGTCTGGTCAACCAGAAACAGGTCTCGCAGACCAACAAAGCTGAAAAGAAACAGAAGCGCATGGAGCACAAAGGCCAGGTCGAAGTCGACGACAGCCAACAGCGCATCGCCAAGGAAGCCATGGCCGAAAAGGTCAAGCGCGACCAGGAACTGAACCGCCAGCAGCAGGAAAAGGCTGAGCAGAAAGCCCGTGCCGCACAGATCAAGCAGTTGATCGAAGCGACGCGCCTGCCCAAGCTGAACACCGAGGATTACTACAACTTCGTCGATGACAAGAAGGTCAAGCGCATTGCCGTCAACGCCCTGATGCGGACCCGGTTGAGTAACGGCGCACTGGCGGTCGTGGCGCATGCCGGCGGCTATGAGGTCATTCCCCGTGAGGCGGCGGTGAAGATCCAGGAGCGCGACCCCAACCGCATCCTGTTGCTCAACACCCATGTCGAGGAAGCGGACGAGGACGACCCGTACGCTGCCTACAAGATCCCGGACGACCTTATGTGGTAAACGCGAAAAACCCCGCCTTGGCGGGGTTTTTCATTTGAAGAGTGCTCACTGCGTGGTGCGCTGGCTTTCCAGGACTTCCAGCTCTGCGCGGTACTGGTGCGCTTCGTGTTCATTGTGGAACATGCCCACCAGTTGGCCTTGTTGGTGCACATCCCAGATCCGCACGCCAGCGGCCAGGCCTTCGTGGGACATTTTCGATTCGTCGCGTTCGGTTACTTGGACTGTCATCGGTAAACTCCACTTCTTCAGTTGGCTGCGACAGTGTGTCGCACACCCTCTTTATAGAGTTTGTTAGCAGGCTAAGTAAATAAAACAGCCATGAAACAAGTTTCATGTACGGCTTCCAGGCCTGGCTTTTTGTAGGAGCGGCCTTGTGTCGCGACAGGGCCGCAGAGCGGCCCCGGAAAGCATGAAAAAGCCCCGCACTGGGCGGGGCTTTGGGGGCAGCAGGCGGTGCTGGATCAGTTGCCTTTCACCGGCTTGCCATCGACCGTGCCATCCTGCAGCACGATCACGTACTCCTTGCCATCCGTCTCGACCTGGCGCAGTTGCACCAGCAGGTAGTCCCAGTTCTTGGCGAACCACAGCTCGGTGATGCGCTTGCTCTGGCTCGGGTCGCGCACACGCTCGACCTTCACTGCATCAACCTGGCCGGTCTTGGTGGCGACCTTTTCAGTGCCCAGCACGCGGAAGTCGTAGGTGTCGATCTCGTCACCGTCAACGACCTGGTAGGTCATGCTTTTCTTGCCGGCGGCTACATCATGCTGCAGGGCCAGCTGGTAGGACGACTTGTCCAGCACGCCGCGGTTCAGCGGCAGGCTGACTGCATCGCCACGGTCGCTGCCGGTGACCTTCTTGCCGGTCCAGTCGAAGTTCAAATCGACCTTCTTGGCTTTGCCCAGGCCGCCGCGCTCGAAGTGGTACTTCTGCGGCAGCAGGGTGTCGTTTTCCAGGCGCAGGGTGCTTTGCTCGGTCAGGCTGGCGATCATCATGGAAGCCTTGAAGTTAAGGTCCCAGGTACCGTTGGCATTCTTGACCAGGCTGCGCTCGGCGGTGCCACTCATGGGCAGCTGCTTCCAGTCGGCGGTGTAGCTGGCCGAGAAAGGCTTGAGATCAGCTGCCTGGAGGGGCAGGGCAAGCACGGCGAGAGCCAAGAGCAGGGCGCGACGCATAAATTCTCCTAGGATCGAATCAAGTGACCGCTGGCCGCCAGCGGCTGGCCATCCAGTAATGCACCCTGTTCGCCGAGGCGCAAGCGCCCTTCAGCGAACCAGCGCACCGCCAGCGGGTAGATCAGATGTTCCTGGTGGTGTACCCGCTGGGCCAGGCTTTCGACGGTGTCGTCAGACGCCACCGGTACAACAGCCTGTACGACCAGTGGGCCGCCATCGAGTTCCTCAGTCACGAAGTGTACGCTGCAGCCATGCTCGGCGTCGCCTGCCTCTAGCGCCCGGCGATGGGTATGCAGGCCCTTGTATCTGGGCAGCAGCGACGGGTGGATGTTGAGCAGGCGGCCCTGATAGTGGCGTACGAAGCCGCCACTGAGGATGCGCATGAAACCGGCCAGCACAACCAGGTCCGGGACAAAGCCGTCGATGCGCGCCATCAGCGCGGCATCGAAGGCTTCACGGCCGTCGAACTGGGTGTGGTCGAGCACGACGCAGTCGATGCCGGCCGCCGCCGCACGTTGCAGGCCGTAGGCATCGGCGCGGTTGGAAACCACCGCACGGATACGCACCGGGCTGTCCTGCCCTTGGCAGCTGTCGATCAGGGCTTGCAGGTTGCTGCCGGAGCCCGACAGCAGTACCACTACATTGCAGGTCTTGCTCGGCATCAGTGTGCCTTGAGGTTCTGCAGCTCGACCTGGGCGGCGCCTTCGGCGGCTTCGGCGATGTGGCCGATGACCCATGGCTGCTCACCGGCGGCGCGCAGTTCGTTCAGGGCAGTTTCGACCTGGTCCTGGGCTACGCAGATGACCATGCCGACGCCGCAGTTCAGCACGCGGTGCATTTCATGCTCGTCGACGTTGCCTTTTTCCTGCAGGAAGTCGAATACCACCGGGCGCTGCCAGCTGGCCACGTCAACCACGGCCTGGGCGTTTTTCGGCAATACGCGCGGGATGTTGTCCAGCAGGCCGCCACCGGTGATGTGGGCCATGGCCTTCACGGCACCGGTGTTCTTGATCAGCTGCAGCAGCGGCTTGACGTAGATGCGGGTAGGCGCCATCAGCAGGTCGGTCAGCGGCTTGCCTTCCAGCTGGGTGTTCTCGATGTCGGTGGCGGAAACTTCGAGGATCTTGCGGATCAGCGAGTAGCCGTTGGAGTGCGGGCCCGAGGACGGCAGGGCGATCAGCGCGTCGCCAGTGGCAACCTTGGAGCCGTCGATGATCTCGGCCTTTTCCACCACGCCGACGCAGAATCCGGCCAGGTCGTAGTCTTCGCCTTCGTACATGCCAGGCATTTCGGCGGTTTCACCACCAACCAGCGAGCAACCGGCCAGTTCGCAACCGGCGCCAATGCCGGTAACCACGGTGGCGGCCACGTCTACGTTCAGTTTGCCGGTGGCGTAGTAGTCGAGGAAGAACAGCGGCTCGGCGCCGCACACCACCAGGTCGTTGACGCACATGGCGACCAGGTCCTGGCCGATGCTGTCGTGCTTGTTCAGGTTCAGCGCCAGGCGCAGCTTGGTGCCGACGCCGTCGGTGCCGGAGACCAGCACTGGCTGTTTGTAGCCGGCCGGGATCTCGCAGAGGGCGCCGAAGCCGCCCAGGCCACCCATGACTTCAGGGCGTGCAGTGCGCTTTGCCACGCCCTTGATGCGTTCGACCAGTGCTTCGCCGGCGTCGATGTCTACACCGGCGTCCTTGTAGCTCAGGGAGGGTTGCTTGCTCATTGATCCAGGCCTTTAGGAGGGAGGGATTCTTAAAAACGACCATGACGGCCAAGACCGGCGGGTAAGCGGCGGCTGCCTGAAACATCAGTGGTCTGTGAAGGCGCGCGATTTTATCAGGGTTGCCGGGCAGCGGCCATCCTCAGGCCGACGGGCAGGGCGGTAAATTGTTGAAAAAGGGCCGAGGGTGGTTGATGTGGTTGCATGTGTATAAGCTGCAAGTAGCGAGCTTCGTGCTCGACTGGACAGGAATCCTCCATGCGTTTTTTCAATATTCTGGCAGCCGGTTGCCTGGCCCTGATAGCGGCCACCGCTCAGGCTGAAAATGTCTCCGGCCTTTATCAGGTACGCGAGCCGGTCACAGGGCAGGGCCCTGAAGCCCGTACCGCAGCTACCGCCAAAGCCCTCGACACGCTGGTGCTGCGCCTGACCGGCGACGCCAAGGCCGCGCAGAGCCCGGCGCTGGCCGCGCTGCGCAAGGACCCGCAGCAAATCATCAACCAGGTTGGCAGCGAAGCCGGCCCGCCCGAGTCGGTGCTGGTGGAGTTCGACCCCGGCAGTACTGAGCGTGCCCTGCGCAAGGCCGGCCTCGCGCTGTGGGGCAGCAATCGGCCTTCGATTCTCGGCTGGTGGCTGAATGACAGTGTCGACGGCAGCAGCCTGGTCGGTGACGGCCAGGCCAGCGCCCAGCCTCTGCGTCGTGCCGCCCAGCACCGTGGCCTGCCGCTGCGCCTGCCGCTGGCCGACCTGCAGGAGCAACTGGTGGCCAATGCCAAGCAGATCGAAGGCAGCGACCCGGCACCGTTGCGTGAGGCCTCCGAGCGCTATGGCGCCGACGCCTTGCTCGCGGTACATGCTCAGGAAGCCGATGGCAAGTGGCAGGGCAAGTGGCAACTGTGGCTGGGCGACCAGCGTGAGCAGGGTACTGCCGAAGGGGCCGACCCGGCAGCCTTGGCCGATGCGGTGATGCTGGCGGTAAGCAGCCGCCTGGCGCCGCGTTATGTCGCCCGCCCGGGCGCCAGTAGCCAGATGCAGGTGCAAGTACAGGGGATGAGCCTGCAGCGCTATGCCGAGCTTGCCCGCGTACTTGAGCCCTACGGCCCGCGCCTGAAGATGGTTGAAGGCACCACCCTGACCTATGGCGTGACCGGCAACCGCGAGCAATTGCGTGCCCAGCTTGGCCTGGCCAAGTTGCAGGAGCTACCCGTCGAGCAGGCGCCTGCAGTGCCCGTTACGCCAGCCCCGGTCGCGAGTGCAACGGGTGAGCAACCCGCGCCGGCCTCGCCTGCGCCCAAGCCGTTCGACGGCCTGCGTTTTCGCTGGTAAAGGGAGCATACCTTGATCGATGTTCGTCGCTGGATCTGGCTGGGTGCAGCCCTGCTGATCGCTGTGCTGCTTTATAGCTTGCACAATATTCTTACACCGTTTCTGGTCGGCATCCTGCTGGCCTATCTGGCCGACCCGCTGGTTGACCGCCTGGAGCGCCTGGGGCTTTCGCGCACCTGGGGCGTGGTGGTGGTGTTCGGCTTGTTCACCTTGTTACTGATGGCCTTGCTGCTGGTGCTGGTGCCGATGCTGGCCAAGCAGCTGGTGCGCCTGTACGAGCTGGCGCCGCAGATGCTCGACTGGCTCGAACAGGTGGCGCTGCCATGGGTGCAGGGTCGTCTGGGCCTGGCCGATGGCTTCTGGAAGTTCGACAAGATCAAAGCCGCCATCGGCTCGCACATGGGGCAGACCACCGATATCGTGGGCATGCTGTTGTCCCATGCCACCGCCTCGAGCCTGGCGTTGATGGCCTGGTTGGCGAACATGGTGCTGATTCCTGTGGTGGGCTTCTATCTGCTGCGCGATTGGGACCTGATGATGGCCAAGCTGCGCGGCCTGCTACCGCGCCAGCGTGAGCCGCAGGTGATGGGCCTGGCTGGCGAATGCCATGAGGTACTGGGGGCATTCGTGCGCGGGCAACTCATGGTGATGGTGGCCTTGGGTATCATCTATTCGGCCGGGCTCATGCTGGTGGGGCTCGAACTGGGTCTGCTGATCGGCATGCTCGCGGGCCTTGCGGCCATCGTGCCGTACATGGGCTTCATCATCGGCATTGGTGCCGCGCTGGTGGCTGGCCTGTTCCAGTTTGGCGGTGACCTGTACCCGATGCTGGGCATCGTCGCGGTATTCATGGTCGGGCAGGCGCTGGAAGGCATGGTGCTGACCCCGCTGCTGGTGGGCGATCGCATCGGTCTGCACCCGGTTGCGGTGATTTTTGCCATTCTTGCCGGTGGTGAGCTGTTCGGCTTTACCGGGGTGCTCCTGGCCCTGCCGGTGGCGGCGGTGATCATGGTGCTGCTGCGTCATGCCCATGACTTGTACAAGGAGTCGGACATGTACGCCGGGGACATTGACCCGCAGCTGTGATGGCCGGGATCGTCTTGGGGGTTGGGGCGGCGCTCGATCTCACAGGCGCCGAATATCGAATGACTTGCACCATCAGCCCCAAAAAATAGCGCAACTTGTTGATTTTGCTTGCGCTATCTATTGCCGTGATTGTGCGCCTCGCGTTGCGGGTATAGACTTTGCAGATTGTTCACCAAAGGCCCCCTGCGGTCCTGCTGACCGCCCGCGAGCATGAAACCACCGATCCAGTTGCCCCTGGGTGTGCGCCTGCGCGATGACGCCACCTTCATCAACTACTATCCGGGCGCCAATGCTGCGGCATTGGGTTACGTCGAGCGGCTATGCGAAGCCGACGCCGGCTGGACCGAGAGCCTTATCTACCTGTGGGGCAAGCAGGGTGTTGGCCGTAGCCACCTGCTGCAGGCCGCCACCCATCGTTTCCAGCAACGTGGTGAGCCCGCCGTCTACCTGCCGTTGGCGCAATTGCTCGACCGTGGCGTAGAGGTGCTCGACTACCTGGCCCAGTACGAACTGGTCTGCATCGACGACCTGCATGTGATTGCAGGCAAGGCAGACTGGGAAGAGGCCATGTTCCACCTGTTCAACCGCCTGCGCGACAGCGGCCGGCGCCTGCTGCTGGCCGCCTCGGCATCGCCACGGGAGCTGCCGATCAAGCTCCCCGACCTGAAGTCGCGCCTGACCCTGGCCCTGGTGTTCCAGATGCGTGGCCTGTCCGACGAAGACAAGCTGCGCGCCCTGCAATTGCGTGCTTCGCGCCGCGGCCTGCACCTTACCGACGAAGTCGGCCACTTCATCCTCACCCGCGGTGCGCGCAGCATGAGCGCGCTGTTCGACCTGCTCGAACGCCTCGACCAGGCCTCGCTCCAGGCACAACGCAAGCTCACCATCCCTTTCCTCAAGGAAACCCTCGGCTGGTAATCCCCTGAAAACCCTGGGCCAGAGCGGCAAAACAGAAAAGTCACATCTTTTTCGATAAAATTTGCAAATGGCCATGATAGAGGGCATAGTTTCCCCCTCTAAAGGATTACAGACACGGTCGTGCCCATGCTAAAGCGCTTCGCACCCCTCGTGCCACTCGCACTCGTGACCCTGCTGTTTGGCTGCGCGGCCCAAGGCCCAGCTTCTCAGGTTCAGGATCACACCCCGGTCGCCGCACAATCGGTGATCAAGGCCAAGGCCTCGTCCTCGTCGGTATTCGGCGAACCGGAAGAGCTGGCCACTGAAGATGACCTGGAGGCTTTCTCCAGCAACAGCAAGCCTTACCAGCTGCCAGTGCTGGCGGACAGCATTCTCGAGCGCGGCATGTCGTTGATCGGTACCCGCTACCGCTTCGGTGGTACCTCGGAAAAGTCTGGTTTCGATTGCAGTGGTTTCATCGGCTATCTGTTCCGCGAAGAGGCGGGCATGACCCTGCCGCGCTCCACGCGTGAAATGATCAACGTCGATGCCCCGAAAGTGGCACGCAACAAGCTCAAGCCAGGTGACTTGCTGTTCTTCAGCACCAATGGTCGCGGCCGCGTCAGCCATGCCGGCATCTATCTGGGTGACAACCAGTTCATCCACTCCAGCAGCCGCCGCAGTGGTGGCGTGCGCATCGACAGCCTCGGTGACCGCTACTGGAGCAAGACCTTCATCGAAGCCAAGCGTGCCTTGGCCATGGCGCCGACCAACATCGCGCGCAACTGATGGCAAAATGATATATCCTGCCGCGGCGGCGATGCTTTGAAAAAAGCTCGCCGCCGTGCGCATTTATAGAAAGCGTCTAATCTAAATTCTCAACTCTTTTCGGCTGCTGCGCAGCGGTCTCAGACAGGATGTTCTGGCCATGATAAAGATGGCGCGCTTCGCATTTCTCTCCTTGGCGGCATTGCTTGCTGCCTGCTCCAGCCGTGCGCCTGCGCCGGCCCCTGTGGTTCAGCCGCAGGTTAGCTATAGCCAACCGAGCCCTTCGCCGATTGCCGATGACGTGCTGATCCGCGCCATAGGCCTGGTGGGTACGCCTTACCGCTGGGGCGGCAACACCCCGGACTCCGGCTTCGATTGCAGTGGTTTGATCAAATACGTCTACCGTGATGCGGCCGGCATCAGCTTGCCGCGTTCCACGCGGGAGATGATCGTCATGCGTGCACCGACGGTGGATGCCAAGGCGCTGCAATCCGGTGATCTGGTGTTCTTCGCCACCAGTGGCGGCTCGCAGGTCAGCCATGCAGGCATTTATGTAGGGGAAGGGCGCTTCGTGCATGCGCCCTCAACGGGCGGCACGGTGCGATTGGACTACCTGTCCAACAGCTACTGGGCCAAGGCCTATCTGCAAGCCAAGCGTGTGATTCCGCCAGGGCATTTGGCACAGAACCCCTGATTCTCAATGCCTGAAGCAGCGGCCCCGTTCGGCGGGGCCGGTACAGGCCGTCAGGTTCAAGGTGCTTTGCTCACCCGCCAGATGACATTGCCCACATCGTCGGCCACCAATATCCCGCCTTTCCCGTCGTTGATCACTCCCACCGGTCGCCCCATCGCCTTGCCATCGCTGTCGAGAAACCCGGTGAGCAGGTCGATAGGGTGGCCTGCAGGTTTGCCTGCACGGTCGAAGGGTACGAACAACACCTTGTAGCCACTGTGTGGTTTACGGTTCCACGACCCGTGCTGGCCGACCAAAGCGCCCTGTTCGAAAGGCGGTGGCAACATGCCAGGTTTGACAAATGCCAGCCCCAGTGATGCGGTATGCGGGCCCACCGCGTAGTCGGGCGCTAGCGCTTGGGCCACCTTCTGCGGGGCCTGCGGGTGTACCCGTTGGTCTACGTGCTGCCCGTAGTAACTGTATGGCCAGCCATAGAAGCCGCCGTCTTTCACTGAGGTGATGTAGTCCGGCACCAGGTCGCTGCCGATTTCGTCACGTTCGTTGACTGCTGTCCACAAGGCGTTGCTGTGCGGCTCCCAGGCCAGTCCGTTGGGGTTGCGCAGGCCGGTGGCGAACAGCCGGTGCTTGCCAGTTGCCGGGTCCACTTCCCAGATCGCGGCGCGGCCTTGCTCTTTTTCCATGCCGTTTTCCCCGACGTTGCTGTTCGAGCCAACCGTGACGTAGAGCTTCTTGCCGTCGGGGCTTGCGATCACGTTCTTGGTCCAGTGATGGTTCAGCGGCCCGCCTGGCAGCTCGGTCACCGGGTGGCCCTTGTCGGTCACCTGCATGGCCCCCGGTTCATAGTGAAAGCGCAGCAGCCTGTCGGTGTCGGCCACGTACAAGTCCTTGCCCACCAGCGTCATGCCGAACGGTGAGTTGAGCCCTTCGATGAAAGGGCTGCGGATTTCTGCCACGCCATCGTGGTCGGCATCGCGCAGCAGGGTGATGCGGTTGGCGCTGGGTACGGTCGCGCCGGCGCGTTTCATCGCCTTGCCCATGGCCCAGCCGCGGATGCCCTTGCCATCTTCGGGCTTGGGTGGCGCGTTGGTTTCGGCCACCAGCACATCGCCGTTGGGCAGCAAGTAGAGCCAGCGCGGGTGGTCGAGACCGCTGGCGAAGGCTTCGACTTGCGTGCCTGGTGCTGCGGTCGGCTTGTTGCCTTTTGGCCAGCCGACGGCGGGGGCGATGTTTACGGTGGGGATCAGTGTCTTGACGGGGGCGGGGAGGCTAGGGGTTGGCCCGCTGCCCTCGTTTACGCTCAAAAGGGCTGTTTCGCCGCAGCCTGCCAGGCTGGCTGCGACTAACCAAGGCATCAGGCATTTCATGTGCGGCGTCCTCTCAAGAAGCCTGTTGAATTGAGAGGCCGGCCGTGTCCGCCAGGTTCCCCACCGTTTGCTCTTGCTGATGCTGTTGCTGTTGCTGTTGCTCTTGCTCTTGCTTCGGCTTTTGCTTCTAAGCGCGCGGTAGTTCAGGCGACGCAGATTGCGACTTCAGGAGGCCGAGCGCAGGGCTTGCGGAGGGAGGTGACGGGCATGGATGCCCGTCAAGCGCTGGGCCCCAGGATGGGGCCTGCAGCGCGGTCCTCCCGGGAGCAAGCCCGGAGCGA
>NZ_SSOI01000056.1:0-198 GCF_029873175.1 Pseudomonas sp. BN505 | reverse complement strand
AGCGTAGGGGCCGGATGATGGGAGCGGACGGTTTTTGGTTCCTTTTTGCCACGACAAAAAGGGACCCGCCGTAAGGGCGGAAAGGTGACTAAGCGCTACCTTTGAAAATGAATGTTGACCTCATTGTTGATGCCCACGCCTTCAAGCGAAAAGCGAAACAGTGGTGGTTTTTAGCTCGCGCAAAGGCCATTTGCGATG
>NZ_SSOI01000055.1:0-23192 GCF_029873175.1 Pseudomonas sp. BN505 | reverse complement strand
CCCCTGTCAGTGGTCAGGAGGATTTTCAGCAGGAGGCTGTTAGCTATGGACTCAGTTAGGAGCTGCTATCACCCTATCGATGCCGCCATCCTTTGGTGCGACCTCGCCAACCACACAGCGGAGATATTGCAGGTCGAGATTGCTCATTCCGGTGAGCTATTAAAGCATTTTCCACAGTGGCCCGACCTTCACTTTCATGTAGAACAAATATACGAGGCTGTAGCCTGCGGTGAGCTACCGGCAACCTTCTTAGGAGGTCCGATTACGCCTAACAACCCCTCCGAACGCGTGTATTGGTCTATTCGTCGGCCGGATCTACGGACGTGGTTTGCGCTGAACCACCCTGAAGATAAGCCCGCGTTTCTATTTCCCAAGAACACCGACCACCTTGAGTGCGTGAATCTCAGCGTTTTTTTGGCTGTGCAAGCCGAGCGAGACTTCTACGCGCGCGAATACGAAAAAATGCATCAGGCTTTTGATTCGCTCGTCGAAGAGATGGCTGCCTATAAAAAGCAAGAGCACGAATTGGCATCACAATTCGAGGCGGCTGGGCCTGCATCCGAGGCATCCACCAAGGTGCACCACACGATTATTGGGGCCCTGCTCGCGATCATGCTGGAAAAGTCGAAAAGCGGCCAACCGCGATCAATCTACAAGACCCAGACTGCGGTAGTCGATGCCATCACTACGCTGTTCCCCGGTATTGCTGGGTTGAGCAAACGCACCCTTGATCGGAAATTTGCACAGGCTCGCCGTCTGTTAGCCCAGGCGGTAGAGGCAGAACATCGAATTGCCAGGCAATGACCGCCATTGCCTGGCAATGATTTTCTAAACCAACGGGCCTTCACTGACTGTCACATCCCACTGCGCGCCACATGGCGCTAAGGAGTGACAGAATGCAACCTGCCAGCCCTGCCCCAGCTTCCGCCGATCGCCACATCATGCGCCGCGATGAGGTGGAACAAAAAACCGGCTTCAAACGCTCACACATCTACAACCTGATGAAGGCCGGACTATTCCCGCAATGCCGGCGCATCGGCACCCGTGCGGTCGGTTGGGACTCGCTGGAGATCGAGCAGTGGGTTCAGGATCGCCTGTCTGTTCGGGAGTAGTGCCATGAAAGTCCTTTCGCTGATCTCGACCAAGGGCGGCGCCGGCAAGACCACGGTTGCCGCCAACCTCGGCGGCCTACTTGCCGACGCCGGCTTGCAGGTGCTGCTGCTCGACCTGGACAGTCAACCGACGTTGTCCAGCTACTACGCCCTGTGCGAGTCACGTGAAGCGGGCAGCTACGAACTGATCTCGCAGCGGCTCACGGTTGCCGAGCAGATCATTTCCGTCACCGCTATCCCGCGGCTTGAACTGATCGTTTCCAACGACCGCGCGGGCCACCTGGGCACCGTACTGCTGCACGCGCCCGATGGCCGACTGCGCCTGCGCAACCTGCTACCCGCATTTGCCGATCAGTACGATGTGCTGATCGTCGACACCCAGGGCGCGCGCAGCGTGGTGGTGGAAATGGCCATCCTCGCCTCCGATTGTGCGCTATGCCCGTTGCCACCGGAAATGCTCGCGGCACGCGAACTGCGCCGCGGCACGCTCGGCCTGTTCGAAGAGCTGGAACCCTACCGCTACCTTGGCGTGGACTTGCCCCCGGTGAAACTGCTGCTCAATCAGGTGAACGCCAATCGGCGGGACACCTGCCTGATCATGCAGAGCCTGCGCAACACCTTTGCCGCCGACCCGCATGTCAGCGTCTGCAACACGGTGATTCCCGATCGCGTCGCGTACCTCAATGCCGCGTCATTGGGACTGCCGGTGCATCGGGTCGAGTCGAAAGCCGCCCCTCGATCGCGCAGTCGCTGCGCGGCCGATGTCATGCGGGCACTGGCCAATGAACTGTTCCCTGAGTGGGAGCAGCGACTGGCCCAGACCAGGATCCGTGCGCGCTCTTATCCCAACAGCGTTGCCTCAGTGGAATGCATCACCGGCCGACCAGCTTAGTGCCACGTTCATCCCTCGCTGCCTCACTCACGCGGCCGATCGGAAAGGCCTGGGCAGTCCGTCTGCATTGACAGATCAAGGGCAAGTTCATGAAACCGCCAACCTCCGAAGACATCACGCGCCAGCTCCAGCACGGGCACTTCCCACAGCGGGTAACACAGCTGCCGCCCACCGATCCCGACTGCGATACACCGATGGTCGTGACCCTGGAGCAACTGCGGCCCTACGAGCACAACCCGCGCTTCATCCGTAACCCGTTATACGAGGAATTGAAGGCCTCCATCCGCGACCGCGGCCTGGATCAGCCCCCGTCCATCACACGCAGACCCGGTGAGCCGCAGTTCATCATCCGCAACGGTGGCAACACCCGCCTGAGTATCCTCGGTGAGCTGTGGCAGGAAACCCGCGAGGACCGCTTCTTCCGCATCCACTGCTTGTTTCGCCCCTGGCAGTCGGAACTGCATACGCTGCTGGGCCATCTGGCCGAAAGTGACCTGCACGGCCAACTCACCTTCATCGAGCGTGCACTGGCCGTGGCCAAGTTCCGCGACATGCTGCTGATAGACGGCAGTAGCCTGAGTCAACGCGAACTGGCGGCGCAACTATCCGCCGGCGGCTACCCGATCTCGCAATCGCACATCAGCCGGATGCTGGACACGCTGGAGCACCTGCTGCCGGCTATCCCGCAGACCTTGTACGCCGGCTTAGGCAGACCTTCGATCGAGCGAACCCTTAGCCTGCGTCGACGTGCCGAATCGGTGTGGAATCGATACGTTGCGACACAGTTGGATTTCACCGCGCTATGGTTGGAGGTGCTGTCCACGTTCGACTGCACAACCGCCGAGCTGGACACCGCCGAGCTGCAGGACGAACTGCTCGCACAGATGGCGAAATCCTTGGACCAGTCACCACGCCTGCTGGCGTTGGAGCTGATCCAGGATAGTGGCCAACCATCACGTCAGCCACTTACGTCCGGCATGTCCCTGTCTCCCCCGCTGAGCGTGGGCCAAGACACCGATGCTACTTCCGGCAGTGAGCCTGAATCTCCCACGGGGCTCCACTCACCGGAACCGGCCTGCCCTCTGCAACCCGCTGACAGACAACCCGAACAGGCAGACCAGACGAAGCCTCCCGCCGCCGCCCGAGAACAGGTATATAGTCCAACTCCGCCACCGCCCGCTCGGCCTGCCAATCTCGGCAATGCTGGGCTTCAGTGCTTGCCCGACTCACTGGACACCATCTGGCCGATACCGCCGGCTCTGGAAGACCTGGTGCAACTGCGCCAAGCCTGCGCGCAGCTGGCCAGCGAACTGGCTGGCTACGCCAATGCACCACACATGGTCTGCGCCACGGAAGAAGGCCTGGGTTTCTCGTTGGCGCCCGATACAGCAACGCCTTCGACACCCCACCGCACCGGGATTCAGCTGCTGTTGGGCGCACTGTTGCGCGTGCAGGATGACGTTGCTTGGGAGCAACGGCAGCAACTTCCGGCAGCGCTGTTCGGCCAACTGCTGCTGGGTGCCTACGACCTGCCACTGATCGAGCGCCCACCGCTCGCGATCGGGATTGAGCGGCTCCCCGATCCTCAATTGGCGCAACTGTTTTCACTTATCCGGCTCTCTCGACGCCTGATCGAACTCACGCTGTCGTCCACCCGCTGACCCCCGGAGGTGCCGCATGAGCACGTCGTTCAATTTGCTGAACCACGCCATGTTGAACCAGGTCCTGCATGAGCTGCGCCATGGCCGGCTGCAACGGTGCAAGGCCTTGGGCCTCGGCGACGAGGACATCGAGGTGCTCCAGTCGCTGCCGCCCACCACCTTGTCCCACCTGGCGCATACCACGATCGCCTGGGTCGAGATCAAGGTCGACACCACGGTGCTGCGTCGCCTGATCGCCCAGGCCGAACGCGACGAACTGAACGAGCGGCTGATCAACCGTGCCCTCAAGCTTGGGGCGAGCTCGAACATCATGTACCGCTGCTTCGGCCTCGACCACTCCGACACGGCGTTGCGTCGGCGAATCCTGAAGATCGAGACCCATCGCGGCCGCCCTGTCCAGCTCAGCGAAGCCCAGGAACATGCCGTGTGGAACCGTTGGCGCCAGTTGCGAGCTGAAGATCCGGACAGCGAGCCGCTGGACGCGATGATGATGCTGGCCGAGGAACAACAGATCAGCCTGACCCTGATTTGGCAGCAGATCGAGCTATACGGAGGTATCCCATGCTGAACTTCTACACCGTGGACTGGGCTGATGTGGTGCGCCAGAGCATGGTCACGCTCAAGCGTTGTCTGGAGCAGGCCGAACAAGCCAGGGCCGCCCGTGCGCTGGCTGAGGGGCCATGCTTCGTGTACTACGGCAGCCACGATCCGTTACCGCGGGGATTGCTGCAGGATCGCCGGCTCACACCCGTGGAGCGCAATCTCTGGTTGGTGCTGCGCTGGTTGATCACCGAACGGCAAATGCGTACCCCACGGTATCAGGACCTTCAGCCGTACCTGGCGACCAGCCCCTGTGGTGCGCAGGCTTCACGCGAGACCATCGCCCGCGCGCTGAACGTGCTGCGCGCTACCCGCTGGCTCAGCCTGAGCGAACGATATCGCGATTCGCAGGGTTGCCTGCGCGGCTGTGTCTACGTACTGCACGACGCGCCGCTGTCACCCGCACAAGCCATCGACCAAGATGCCGGTTACCTGCCCCTGATCTGCCAAAACCTGTCCCATGCCACCAAAGGCGTGCGCGATCTCGCTCAACACCTCCTCCAGGAGCTACGGGCGGATCCAGAGGTGACTGACGAGGCCTTGGCCATGATGGCTTCGCTCCCCGCATCAGGCGCTCAACAGGCCTTGCCGCTGCAGGACGACAGCCATGCCGAGCATTCCGAACGAGGCGAGGCGTACAGCGTTCGGTTTGCCACAGCGTCCTCGACCGATTCCGAACCCAGCGCGAATGTCCCGGCTCCGGCTGCCGTTCGGATTCCAGCGCACGACCGTACCGTACAAAAACAAAGCAAAAAAAGTACAGTACCGCCCGCCTCGGCCAGTGGCAGCGCCGCTTGGCCAGAGGGTCTGCAGTTGAGCCCGACTGAACAGCGCCGGGCAGTCCAGGCGCTGCGCCAGCTCGAGCCCGAACAGCGACAAGCGGTGATCAATGAAGCAGCCGTTCGCTGCAGCCGCGGCGACATTCGCAAGCCGATTGCATATCTGTTGGGGCTGATCAAGCGGGCGTGCCAAGGGGACTTCACCCTGTGGGCCGCCCGTAGCGATGCCCCGCTAGCACCGCGCAAGCGCATTCGCCCGCCAGAGCCAGCTGATGAGCGCTCACGGGAGTCCGGAAGCCGGGTGGCCTCGCCGCTGGCCAAGGCGTACCTAGAGCAGCTCAAGCTTCGCTGCGGTGTCGTGAGCGGGGCAACGTAACAGCGCGCTGAGTCTTCCAGGTCTCCAACGTTCAGCGGACCGCAATGGATTTGATCACAGTGGCATCACTCCAGTGACGTCTTCTAGCCAGACACAATCGCTCGAGGAGTGTGATCTGCGTGATGGGTGTAAGGTCGCAGCTTTGACCAATGCCAAGATGAAATAGTTAGCTGCGTTGGCACTCAGCGGATTTGATCACAGTGGCATCAATGTGAGGACCTTCGAGAGTAGGGGCAATGTGAGCCCATCGCGTTCACATTGATCACTGCCAGGTTGCCCGAGAGCGCAGATCGTCGGCGTCATTCCGACGGCGAGGATCTGGCAATGGTCGACCACTACCAGCTCAACCTGGGTTCACTGCGCAGCAGCATCACCCTCACCCTGCACACGCATCACGCAGCACGACTGTGGCAAGGCCGTGCCGCACGCGAAGGCGTGTTCGGCATCATGGGTATGGCGGGCTACATCAGCGTGACCAACCTGCTCAAGCAGGCGAGCAGTCAGGACGACCCCTTCGCCGACTGGTTCATGCTGCAACTCGAAGACAAGGTACTGCAGGCCAAGGCCGAGCTGCTGACATTGACCGAGCAAGTCAAACTGGTCGAACGGGATTTACCCACCCAGGTCAGCGTTGGCGACAACCTGAACATCCACCCTGTCACCCTGCCCTTGTTCATCGGCAGCCAGCTGGGGTTTCTCGCCGTCTACCTGCTGACCGACTACGACAGCCTGGTGCGTCGCGTGCTGCTCGCCCACCACACCGCGCTGATCGGCCGGGTCGACATGGAACACTGGATCGATCGTGGCGCCCACCTGCTGCGCAGTCTGTTCAGCATGGCGCAGCAGTATCGACTGGCCGGGGTCAGCCGGGATGACATGGCCGCCAACAACGCCCGCGCCCGCGAGGCCATCGACAAGTTCGGCACCCCACCTCAGGACATTCTCGAAGGTACGCGACGCTCGCAATTTGCGCCGCCCATCGTGCGCGCCGCCAAGCCCGCACTGCCCGCTGAGACCGATCAACTTGATGACGACGTGGAACCTTCGCCCGGCGCCCCCGCCGAAGGCGGTGCAGCATGACCCTGGCCGAAGCGATCGCCCATTGCCTGTCATCCGAGGCCTATCGCGAGTTTGAACACAGTGCCTCTCTAAAAGGCCTTTTAAAGCCTTTTAAGGGTAAGGGGGAGCTGTTCCAGTACGCCGAGACAATCAAACAGCTGCGCGGCGAACTCGAGACGCTGATGGCCGCGATGCTGGCGATCATGGCGCAGCCACCCTTCTCGTTACTCGAGTTGCGACTGAGTGTCCAGCACAGCTCCCAGGGCGCATGCTTCCTCCGCTGGCGCAGCCCGGACTTCAAGCGCATGGGCGTGGAGGTCTGGGAGCAGGTGATGGCGCATCCGTTGCTGCAGCCGGAGTTGCGCCAGGCGCTGTACCAGCTGGAGGCCAACCGGATCGTCCTCAACCTGCAGATGAGCAGCCTGAACTCGCTCTATCGCCAGGTCCTCATGGGCGCCCTCAAGCTCGCGTATGCCGATGACGTCCTTTTCGATACCACCACCGAGGAGAAACACCCATGAGCACGTTCTTTGTTGGCGAAGGCAATATCGGCAGTCCCCCTGAGTTTCAGGAGTTCAACAACAACCCGGACGAGCCAAAGCGGCTGCTGCGGTTGAATGTCTATTTCGACAATCCGGTACCGCGCGAGGGCGGCTATGAAGATCGCGGCGGCTATTGGGCGCCGGTCGAGCTCTGGCACCGCGATGCCGAACACTGGAGCACCTTGTACCAGAAAGGTATGCGCGTCCTGGTCATGGGCCGAACGGTCAAGGATGAGTGGGAAGACAGCGAGGACAATGCCCGGGTGACATTCAAGGTTGAGGCGCGGCACATCGGCATCCTGCCGCATCGTCTGGCCGGCGTATCCATGCGCGAAAAGGCCAGTGACAGTGGGGGCAGCAGCCGCAAGCCGGCCGGCAAGAAAACCACCCGCAAGTCGACCTGAGCGGGTGGACGTCAGTGGAACCGTGCCCTTCAGCGCGATACTGCTCAGTCGCGGGGCCCCACGCGGCGGGCGACGCCATGCAGGTCGTCCCCCTCGATCAACCCTTTGACCTCCGCCAGGTACTGGTCCAGGGCAAGGAACGCCCGCCAGTGCGCGGGCGCTTCCTTGACCCACGCGATCAACCTGGCCCTCGCCGCCTGATCGTCCGGTTCCTGATGGGTAGCCATGAACAACTCGCAGGCCTTGATCGCTAACGCATCCGCTTCATGCTGCTCACGTTCGTCCAATCCGCTATCTCCGTGTGACGGTCAGGTCACCGTACTCTCATTGGGTGATACGCCCTGATAGGTCGATAGTCAACCGTTCAGGGCGTTCATATCTTCGGGTGGCTGGTCAACCAAACGGGTTGAATTGGAGAGCCGCCCCGTTGCCAGTCAAAGAGCCTAGCCCACAACACATCGGCCGCCAGTTGGCCAAGTACCGCCGTGCCCAGGGCTTTACCCAGGCGCAAGTCGGTGAGCGCCTCGAGATCGGTACCGAAGCGGTGTCGCGCATGGAGCGTGGCAAGGTCGAGCTGACCGTGCCCAAGCTGCTGCAGTTGGCGGATATGTATGGATGTCCGGCCGATGAATTGCTGCTGGCCATCAGTCCTCGGCCACAGGACCAGGGGCAAAAGATTGCCCCACTGATCAAGGACCTTGGCGAGACGGACAAGCAATTTGCCTTGGACCTTCTGCAGACCGTGACCGCGCACCTCTCGCAACGGTAAGTCGCTCGCCGCTGGTGGTTACATCGATATGATCTCGACCAGTTCAGCTTTTCCCTAGCGCTCCCCTGTCACGCGACCACCCTGTCGGTACCTGACCGAGAGGGCCACGTCATGCGCCTCTACATTTGCGAAAAACCGTCCCAAGCCCGCGATATCGCTCGCGTGCTGCAGGCCCATCGTCACGGCGATGGCTGCCTGCAGGGCACGGGGGTGACCGTAACCTGGTGCGTGGGGCACTTGCTGGAGACCGCGCCGCCAGAAACCTATGGTCAACAGTTCAAGCGCTGGTCATTGGAGCACCTGCCGATCATCCCGCAGCACTGGCAACTGGTGGCGAAGCCCAAGGTGGCGGCGCAGCTGAAGGCGATCAGCCGGCTGCTGCAGAACTGCACCGAGGTGGTGATTGCCACCGATGCCGACCGCGAGGGCGAGATGATTGCCCGGGAGATCCTCGAACGCTGCCAGTATCAGGGGCCGATACTGCGCCTGTGGCTGTCCGCCCTCGACGACGCCTCGATCCGCCGGGCCCTGGCGGCGTTGCGGCCGGGTGAGCAAACCCTGCCGCTGTACCACGGTGCCCTCGCCCGGTCACGGGCCGATTGGCTGGTTGGCATCAACCTAAGTCGATTGTTCACCCTGCTCGGTCGCCGCGCCGGCTTCGACGGTACACTGCCCGTGGGCCGTGTACAGACACCGACCCTGCGCCTGGTGGTTGAACGTGACCGCGCCATCGCCAGCTTTGTCGCCCGGCCGTTCTGGACCATGGACGTTGTGCTGCGGGATGACGGGGCTGAGTTTGAGGCACGCTGGCAGCCACCTGCTGCACACTGCGATGATACCGGTCGCTGCGTTGATCAGGTGGCGGCCGAGCGGGCTGCCCGGCGCCTGGCAGCTGCGCGTTCAGCACACGTCGAGCGGGTCGACGTTGAACGCGTGACGGAGGGGCCGCCCTTGCCGTTCGACCTGGGCACGCTGCAGGAGGTCTGTTCGGCCAAACTCGGCCTGGGCGCGCAGGAAACCCTCAGTGTGGCGCAGGCACTGTACGAAACCCACAAAGTCACCACCTACCCTCGCAGCGATTGTGGCTACCTACCCGAGAGCATGCTGGACGAGGTACCGCGTGTACTAAAGGCCTTGGCCGCAGCCGACCCGATGCTTGGCCAGCGCTTCAAGGAACTCGATCCGACACGGCGGTCCCGCGCCTGGAACAGCAGCAAGGTCACCGCCCACCACGGCATCATCCCCACCGCCGTGGTGATCCCCCTGGATCAGTTGTCCGAGCGCGAGCGCGCCGTGTACACCCTGATCCGCGCCCGCTACCTGGCGCAGTTTCTGCCTCAACACGAATACCTGAAGACCCAGGTGCAGTTGCGCAGCCAGGCCGATCAGTTGCTGGCCCGCGGCAAGCAGATCCAGGTACGTGGCTGGAAGGCCGTGATCGACGAAGCCGACGCCAGCGAACCGACCGAGCAAACGCAGCGGCTCCCCACCTTGCAGGAAGGTGCGTCGGTTGGTGTGCGAGACGCCAAGGTCAACACGCAGCGCACCCAGCCGCCCAAACCCTACACCGAGGGCACACTGGTCAAGGCGATGAAAACCATCGCCAACCAGGTGGCCGACGTGCGCCTCAAGCAAACGTTGAAAGACAGCATTGGCATCGGCACCGAGGCCACCCGCGCCGCGATCATCCAGGGCCTGATCGATCACGGCTACTTGACCAAGAAAAAGCGCAGCCTAGCGGCCTCTGCGGCCGCCCACACGTTGATCGAGGCCGTTCCGCGTGAGGTGGCTGATCCGGTGATGACTGCGGTATGGGAACAGGCGCTGGCACGGATCGAGACCGGTCAGCTGAGTGTCGAGGCGTTTCTCGCCAAGCAATCGGCCTGGCTCACCCAGGTGGTGCGCAGCCAGGCCTCGTTGGACCTGCAGCTACCCCGTTCGAAAGGTCCAGCCTGCCCCGTGTGCCGAAGCCCCATGCGCCAGCGCAAAGGCCGCACCGGCAACTTCTGGTCCTGTGTGCGCTACCCCGACTGCAAGGGTACCAAGCCGTTGAAGGCCAGCGCGGCGCCCGCCAAACCGAAGCGTTCCTGACTGCTTGACGCTGGGGGCCGTCCCTGATGTAGTGAACAGGCCCCTCGCCGTTTGGCGACCCCAGGCCGATTCGCTCCGGGCAGCTCGGCCAGACTCGTTGAGTTCGGAGCCTCTTTCACCGCGCTGTATCGCTGTTCCAGATGTCCAAGGTTCTCGAGACGGATGACCCGTGCGACCTGCTGCAGGCTGCAGGGGTCATCCGCCTCGGCGACGATGCTCAGTGCCGGTGCCCGCCGGCGAAAAAACGGGCGCCGTTTGTGCGCGGATGCGTGCCAGTTATCCCGACCCAGGCCACGACAAGGGTCGGTTGATCAGGGTGACGCGACAGCTGAAGTGAAGCGATGACTTCGCTGTCAATGGGCCGGATCAAGGGTGGCCTCTCTGTTCCTAGCCCGACGACCGTTGGGCTATTTTTTTACGCGTTTGTGTCCACTGCGCTCCACTCATGTCCACACCTCTGAACCCAGTCAAAACCGCTGTTGACGAGCGCTGCGCACCGTTCTATAGATGAACTGCACCGCGCTGTCGTTGACAGCACCAGGTAGCCGGAACCTGCAAGGCTACGCTCTCTCCAGAGTGGTTCCTCCCAAAGTGCGACTAGCGTTCGGCGGCTCGCACGGTTATCGCTCCCCGCGATGATGAGCGCTCTTACACCACTGCTGTTGCACCTGACCTTCCCTTGCGGACTCACCCCCGCCAGGGCCGGTGAATATCCGCGTTTCTCGCAAACAGGAGATTCACCATGACCACGGCAAACACTGCTGCCCCCAGTACCTACTTCAACCTGCACACCCAAGGCATTGGTTACTTGAACCGCGTGCGTGAGGTGCCAGTGCGGCGAGGCCAGCCCTTTATGGCCTGCGACATTGCCGCCTTGCACGGTGCGTCGGATGACGTCGAGTACACCCGCTTCGACTGCAAGGTCGCTGGCGGTGAAGCCGAACGGCTGATCCGCGAACACCTCGAGGATGTCCGTGCCGAACGCAAGGTGCTGATCGCGTTTCGCATTGGCGACCTTTGGGTCGACGCCTTCACCTACGAGAAAGGTGAGCGCAAAGGCCAACCCGGTGCCAGCCTCAAAGGTCGGCTGATCTTCATCGAGTGGATCAAGGTCAACGGTCAGCTCACCTACAAAGCGCCAGATCGGCAGGATGCTTCCTCGGCAGAACTGCCGTCCGAAGCGGCAGAAGAGCATGCGCCGAATCCTTCACACAGTGCCGATCAGGCTCAGGACCAGGCCACGCAGCCTGCCTGAGACGGATGCTCCACCACAGAGGCGCTCGCATGAGCGCCTTTTCTTATCCCCGGAGGTTGCCATGGAGAGTTACTGGCTCTGTGAGGATTGCCTGCATGCCGTGGCCTACGACGACTTTAGCGCGCTGTCGCTGTACTACAGCGAGGTCGAAGTCGACCAGCGAATTGCGCAGATGCGTATCGAGCTGCAGGCGCTAATGCCGCTCAGCGCCGATTTCGATCCGCACACCGGCGTCGGCATCGACCCCTTCTCCACTCGCCCCTGCGAAGCCTGCCATTCCCCGTTGCACGGCACCCGTCATCGTTTCACCCGCCTGTGACCGCCTGATCCCACACACCGGAGGCCTCCTCCCGGAGCGCTTCTGCACACGAGGCTCTGCTCATGAACACGCCCTTGACCCTGGTCGAGCCCCTCGACCCCGCCCTGACCCAGCGCGCCCACGAAGATGCGTTGATCAACGAAGCTCTGCAGCTGCTGGACCAACGCTATTTCCAGCGCGGCGAAGTACTCATCACGCCTGCCGACGCCGCGTCTTACCTGAAGCTGCGTCTGGCGCCTTATCACCACGAGGTATTTGCCTTGCTCTATCTCGATTCACGCCACCGCGTGCTGGACTTCGAGGTGTTGTTCTTCGGCAGCATCGACGGTGCCTCGGTCTACCCTCGCGAAGTGGTGGTCAAGGCGCTGGCACACAACGCCGCCGCAGTTATCCTCAGCCACAACCACCCTTCCGGGTGCCCTGAGCCCAGCGGCGCCGACCGCGTGCTGACCACACGCCTGATCGAAGTGCTGGCGCTGGTCGAGATCCGCGTTCTGGACCACATCATCGTCGGCGAGGGTCAGCCCCTGTCCCTGGCTGAATACGGCTGGATCTAAACTTCTCTCGTTCGCCACTGCCTGTATGGGGTGGCGTCCTCTTTTTACTGGAGCGCCACCATGCTCACCTCAACCCCCAACCCCTTTGCCCGCGGCTTCCATGCGTTATCCTGCGAACGCGTGGTCCAGATCCACTACGACGACCAGTGCCCGCCCTGCTACCGCCCCCTGCACACCGCCCAACTGGGCCTGGACGACGATCACATCAACTGCCAGGCGTGCGTATTCGATGACGACTGCGCCGTCATCACAGAAGAACAGGATGTCTCTGGCTTCCTTCGCATGCAGTTGCCCGCAGATGGTGTGGTCACCACCGTGCTGTACCAGGTCACCGCCGAACGGCTGAGTGGCTCGGTACACGTTGGCGACCTTCCCAGCTTGGAAGCGGCGGAGCACCTGATGCAGCAGCTGTCCTTTGCCACCGGCCAGTACAGCCGCAGCTGGGAGATCAGTTCATCCCACCTACCGGCCGACGAGTACACCTACCTTGAGCAGCTTGCTCGCTGCGAACGACCGGCCGGCTTCTTTGAATGCTTCCAGATGGTCAGCAACCGCTCCGTCGGCTGCAAGCTGTACTCCACACCCTGGCACCGCTGCGCCCACGCGGGAGGTCCCGGCTGCTCAGCGGCGGACGTTTGCATTCGCCTGTTGGATGAACAGGTGCCTCCGGTGTTGATGACCCTGTTGCTGCTGGCCGGCCAGGCCGACACGCGTTTCCTGGTGTTTGATCCCGATGCAGCCCCGCTGCCAGGACTGCCGGTGTTTACTGACGATTGACCCAAGGCGCCCTTAAGGGCGCCTTTTTCATGTGCTGGGCTCGATAAACCGGCCGGCCAACTTCGGTTTTTCAGTGGGTGCAGCTCGCGCGTGTTGCCAAGGTGTCGGCACCCACTGTCGAGACCTGCTCATGCACACGCCCGCACTTCCTTACCTTGTTCTGATGCTCGCGCTGGCGGGCTGCAACACGTCGCCTGCCATCACCCCACCGACGGTGCCAGCCAAAGCCGTACCAGCTCCGTCCACCCCCTCCAAGCCGTTGCCAGCGTCACCAGCGTGGGTCCGCCAGGACCGCTACACCCTGGTTAGCACGCGGCCGACGCTGGAACAGCGTCAGCCGTTGTTCCAGCTCATCACCGTGCAGATTTCACCGGCCCTGCACGCGACGGTCGGTGACGCCCTACGTCACGTGTTGCAGCGCTCAGGCTACACACTCTGCGCCAACCGCGCCGAGGTCGCCACCTTGTTCAGCCGCCCTCTGCCGACCGTGCAGCACCAACTCGGGCCAATGGTGCTGCTGGACGCCTTGACCATTCTCGGCGGCCCGGCCTGGCGGCTCGTGATCGATCCAGTCGAACGCCGCGTGTGCTATGCCCTTCGCGCACCAGTGCCCGCCCCACCTCGCCCGCCCCTGGAGATCGCGCCATGAAGGTCCATCACTTTCAGGCCCTGGTGCTCGGGGCCCTGTGCCTCGGCGCCGCCGTACTGGCCGCCGTGACCTACAACCACCAGCAACAACTGACCGAGCTCCTGGTCGCCGCGGAGAATGCGCCAGCCGATCCAGCCCCGGCGCTGCGGCGGGACCTCGATGCACTCGGCACCACTCTTGCGGCAATTCCACCGCAAGTAAAAGCGCAGGGCGAGCACCAGCGCCAGCAGGATGCGGCCTTCGCGACACTGAGCAAACAGCTGGATGAGGTGAGCGCGTCGCTCAAGGCCATTGGAGCGGTATCACCGAGTCCGACCAAGGCCGACCTGGCCGCGATGGACCAGCGATTGGGCAATGCCGAAATCGCCATCCGCGCCCTTGAGGTTCGACCGGCTACGCCATCCGCACAACCCCAGCCTGCAGCTCCCGCCAAACCGGCCGCCAAAGCCCCGACGCCGCCATTCACCTTGCTGGGTGTCGAGACCCGTGGCGAGGTCCGGTTTGTCTCGGCTCAACCGGCCGGCGCGCATGCCCTGTCGACCGTCCACCTGCTGCAGCCCGGTGACAGCTTGAACGGTTGGCAGCTCAAGACCATTCGCCGGAATCAGGCCGTGTTCCATGTGCCTGGCCTCGGCGAACGTTCGCTGCCCCTGCCGTGACGAGGTGCATATGGTCCGGTTCATCACCCTCTCGCTGCTCCTATTCCCCATCTGCCAAGTACCGGGATCGGGATGGGGTGCACCCGCCACGGTTGAAACGGAGCAGCAGTCCAGCGAGCAGGCCCCGCTGCAGCTAGAGCGATCCGTAGCACAGGCCAAGGCCTGGGGCCTGACCGATGATGAATGGGCCAAGTTTGAGCGCCTGCAGAGCGGTCCCCGCCAGTACTGGTCACCGCAACTCGACCCGCTGACCACCCTGGGCGTGGAAGCCGATTCTGACCAGGAGCGTCAGCGCTACGCCGAGTTGCAGGTGCGCCTCGAAGCCAAGCGCGCCGAGCGCGAACTGGCGTATCAAAAAGCCTACACCGCGGCCTGGGCGCGGCTGTTCCCGGGGCTGCTGCCGGTACAGGGGATGAGCGATGCCGCACCCCCGTCGAGCAACCCGCGCTTTGCAGTGTTTGTGGAAGACCCGTGCTCGACCTGTGTGGCCAGCCTCCGCCAATGGCTGAGCACAAGCGCCCGCCTGGACGTCTATCTGGTGGGCAGCCAGGGCGACGATGCGCGCATTCAGCGATGGGCGCGCAAGGTAGGCATTACCCCGGCCCAGGTCGGTAGTGGCCAAGTCACCCTCAATCACGACCGCGGCCGCTGGTTCACCCTCGGCGCCAGCCGCCCCCTGCCCGCACGCTTTCAACAGGTGGAAGGGAAATGGCAACGCGTCGACTAACCCTCGCCCTGGCCCTGACGGGCGTGACTGTCGCCCAAGCAGGCGGGCTCCCTCCGCAGGCGTACCAGTTGGCCGCCGACCAAGCCGGCATCCCAGCCTCGGTGCTGTTCGCCATTGCCCAGCAGGAGAGCGGCACGCCGTTGCGTGGGCAACTCATCCCCTGGCCGTGGACCTTGAATGTGGCCGGCACGCCGCAGCGTTTCGCCACCCGTGACCAGGCCTGCAGCGCACTCACCGTGGCGCTCAGCCGGCATGATCCCAAGCGCATCGATGTCGGCCTGGGGCAAACCAACCTGGGTTACCACCCGAAGCGTTACCCCACCGCCTGCGATGCTCTCGATCCGCGTAGCAACCTCGCCGTCACCGCGGACCTGTTGCGCGAACACTACGCCGACGCCGGCGACTGGGTCATTGCCGCTGGCCGCTATCACCGGCCTGCGGGTGGAGCCCCGGCGGCGCGCTACCGCACGCAGTTCAGCCAGCACTGGCAGCGCCTTGAAGCCGCCAAGTCCAGCCGCGGAGGTCCACGCTCATGATTGACGTTCGACGGGGCGCGCTGATCTGCGGGCTAGTGGGGTGGTTGGCTGCCGGGGCCTGGCTTGTGCCAACGCCTCCTGTCATGGCCGCCGAATCGGCCACCTCGGTCGAACGGCCCGATCCACGAAGACTGGACTGGGTATTGCCGGTGCACAGCGCGCGCCTCACGCCGGGTGAGGTGCCACGCAGAGCGCTGGATTTGCCAGGCATGGTCCCGCTGTTCCTGGTGGGGGCGGACGCTGCCTCATTGGCCTGGCTGGCGCAGCATGCACCTGCACTGAAGCGGTTGGGCGCCAACGGTCTGGCCGTTGAGGTCGCGGATGCGGCAGCGCTGCAGCGCATCCAAGCGGTAGCACCTGGGTTGACCATCTGGCCGGTCAGTGGCGACGACATCGCCGAGCGACTGGAGCTGGAGCACTACCCGGTACTGATCACCCCGACCGGCCTGGAGCAGTGAGGTATCACCATGGGCGATCATGCGATGGAGTCCCTGCTACGCCCGGCGGTGGAGTTGTACACCGTGGGCATCTGTGCCGGTGCCGGCGCGCTGTGCCTGCATTCGCCCTGGGCGGTGGCCCTATCGCCGGAGGTCGGTGCCGGCATGGCCCTGGCCTACACCGCCTTCGGTCTCAAGCGCCTCAACGAGGCCCGCATTGTACTGCGTTATCGACGCAACATCCGCCGCCTCCCCCGCTATTCACTGACCAGTCGACAGATCCCGGTCAGCAGCAAACGCCTGTTCATGGGTCGTGGTTTTCGCTGGAGCCGCCTGCACACTCAGCGCTTGCTGGAGGCGCAGGATCCCGCGCTCGCCCGCTACGTCAATCAACCAGCGGCCTACCAGTGGGCCCGACACCTTGAGCACCTTCTGGAAAAAGCGCCGCCAGGGCTCTCCCTTCTGCCCCGGATGACCGCCTGGGACAGCCCACTCAACCCGGTACGGCCGCTGCCACCCGTGGGCGGTTCGCCGCTGCTGCATGGCGTCGAGCCCAACGAGCAGGAAGCCTCCTTGCCACTGGGCGAACGCGTGGGCCATACCCTGGTGCTAGGCACCACGCGGGTCGGCAAGACGCGCCTGGCCGAGGTCTACATCACCCAGGACATTCACCGGCCAAGTCAGGAAGTGGTGATCGTCTTCGACCCCAAAGGCGATGCCGACCTGCTCAAGCGCATGTACGTGGAAGCGCGACGGGCCGGCCGTGAACACGAGTTCTATGTCTTCCACTTGGGCTGGCCGGAGATTTCCGCGCGCTACAACGCCATCGGCCGTTTCGGTCGCATCTCGGAAGTCGCCAGCCGTATCGCTGGGCAGCTGAGCGGTGAAGGCAACTCGGCGGCATTTCGCGAGTTCGCCTGGCGCTTCGTCAACATCATCGCCCGTGCCCTGATCGAGCTCGGCCGGCGCCCCGACTACCTGCAGATCCAGCGCCATGTGGTGAACATCGATGCGCTGTTCATCGAGTACGCCCAGCACTTTTTCGCCCGACATGATCCGCAGGCGTGGGAGACCATCGTGGATCTTGAAGCTCGTCTCAACGAGAAGAACGTGCCACGGCACATGGTCGGCCGCGAGAAACGCGTGGTCGCTATCGAGCAGTACCTGACCGTCAAGCGCCTCTTCGACCCGGTCATGGATGGCCTGCGCTCGGCGGTGCGCTACGACCGCACCTACTTCGACAAGATCGTCGCCTCACTGCTGCCGTTGCTGGAAAAGCTCACCAGTGGCAAGACGGCGCAGTTGCTGGCCCCCAACTATTCCGACTTGGACGATCCACGGCCAATCTTCGACTGGCTGCAGGTCATCCGTAAACGCGGCATCGTCTACGTCGGCCTGGATGCGCTGTCCGATGCAGAGGTCGCCGCCGCGGTCGGCAACTCGATGTTTGCCGACCTGGTCTCCGTCGCCGGGCACATCTACAAGCACGGTATCGACCACGGTCTCCCGAACTCCTCCAGTACGACCGACAAGGTGCCCATCAACCTGCACGCCGACGAGTTCAACGAGCTGATGGGCGACGAGTTCATTCCGCTGATCAACAAGGGCGGCGGTGCCGGTATCCAAGTCACTGCCTACACCCAGACCTTGAGCGACATCGAGGCACGCATCGGCAGCCGGGCCAAGGCCGGCCAGGTCATCGGCAACTTCAACACCCTGCAGATGCTACGCGTACGCGAAACCGCGACAGCCGAACTGCTGACTAATCAGTTGCCCAAGGTCAACGTGCAAACGCGCACCTTGGTCTCTGGCGCTACGGACACCGCCGATCCTGACACCCGAACCGACTTCACCTCCTCCTCACAGGACCGGGTGACCACCACCGCCGTGCCATTGATCGAGCCCGCGCACATCATCGCCCTACCGAAGGGCCAGATGTTTTCGTTCCAGGAAGGCGGGCAGCTATGGAAGGTACGGATGCCGCTGCCCAAACCAGCCAGCGACGATGCGATGCCGGCTGACCTGCAGGCCCTCGCTGCGCGTATGCGCGAGTCCTACAACGCCAACGCGGGAAGTTGGTGGAGCAGTACCGGAGGTGCGCCGACGGTCGACTTCGACCCCGAGATGCCACCACCTGGGCGTAAACACGCCCCGTGATCCCCTGACAGCCCGCGAACACCCGGGAGCATTATGCCTACTGCCCCAACCAATCCTCCTCAGACACAACGACGACCAGGGCTGATCTTCGGCACGCTTGAGCTGTGCCTGCGATTGCTCGGCCTCCTGTTTGCTTCCCTGCTGCTCTCCATCCTGTTGGAGTTTGTGGGCATGCTGTGGTTCTGGCCTGACCAAGGCTGGCATCACAGCCATGCCATGTGGCTGACTGAACTTGGCTGGCTCAGCAGCCACTTTAAGAGCTCGCTGCTGGTGCAGGAGCCGGCACAAGCCACCGCGAAAATCCTTGAACACCTCAACGACTGGGTCGTGTTGCGCTCAGGATGGGCGCAATCGGACACACACCTGAAACTGCTCAGTCGCGACGCGTCGCTGCAAGGACAGCTTGCTCAAGCGTACGTCGCTGGCCAGGACTACCTGCTGGCTACCCTGTTCACGGTATTCACGTTCGTGGTGCGCTTGATTGTCCTCACGCTCGCAACGCCCCTCTTCTTGCTCGCGGCAGTCACCGGGCTGGTTGACGGGTTGATGCGGCGCGACCTGCGCAAGTTCGGGGCGGATAGGGAAAGCAGCTTTGTCTATCACCGAGCCAAGCGAACATTGTTGCCGCTAATGGTCAGCCCTTGGGTGATCTATCTGTCGCTACCTTGGTCGCTGAATCCAAACTGGGTATTGCTCCCATGTGCTGCACTGTTGGGTTTCATGGTCGCGATAACTGCTACCACGTTCAAAAAATATCTTTGAATGGCTGCAATCGACCCATAGCTGCCTTTCGCGGAAGACAGCTAATCTCACTGGGACGCTCTAACGTGGCATTGGAATTTGGGATAGGAAGCTTATTGGAGCCTCGGGGCGAAGACCTTCGTCTCCGAAATCAAAGCGCCAATACCCCACATCATGCCAAGCATCGAGCTTGAATCCGACCTGCGGAAACGTACCGATGTGCTGAAAACCGAGTCGCTCGTGCAGCCCGATACTGCCTTCATTCGGCAAGGCAACGCCGGCATACGCCGAGCGATATCCCAGACGCTTCAGAACTGGCAGCAGCACGTCATAGAGCTGCCGACCAACCCCGCTGCGGCGTTGCCCTTCAGCGACATACACCGTCACATCCACCGCCCACCGGTACGCCGCACGCGCGCGGTGCTGACTGGCGTAGGCATAGCCGACTACTCGTCCTTCTCGCACAGCCACCAGATACGGGTAGGTTTGCAGCGTCGTGGAGATCCGCTCACGCATTTGCTCCACGCTCGGCACTGCCTCTTCGAATGAGATAGCCGTGTTGAGCACGATGGGCGCGTAGATGATCTGGATCTCTTCTGCATCCTCTGGTCTGGCGACACGAATATCGATTCCGCTATGCATCCGGCTGCTCCAAGCTGTTCAGGTGTTCAACTACTTCGTTGACCGTGCTACGCGCGGTACGGGTGACGCCGATCAACGTCGCCGAGGCCAGGCCGGTCCAGTCGCCATATCCGACCAGCCAGAGGCGCGGCTCGCGAATAGAGTGCCCCCCATCAACCTCGACCCTACCGTTGTCATCCAGCACGTCCAGTGCCTTCAGATGATCCAGCGCCGGCCGGAACCCAGTACACCAGACCACAGCATCGACCTGGGTTTTCTCACCGTTGAGCCAAGCGACCCCGTCCGGCGTGAATGAGGTAAAAGGCCTTACAGCACGAAGGGCCCCGCGCTCGCGAGCCCGGACCACTGAGGGCACCATGACGATATCGCCAAGCCCACCGACCGGTGCGTCGATAACACGGCCCTCCTGTTGAGCCTTGAGGCGCTCGGTAGCCCGTTCGAACAGCACCCGGCCATCAACGTCATCAGGCAGAAACGCCGGTTCCTCCGTGGTTACCCACGTTGCGTCGGCGACCTCGGACAGCTCCGCATAGATTTGCGCCCCCGAGTTGCCACCACCAACGACCAGCACGCGCTTTCCTTGGAAAGCCTCGGGTGATTGATAATGGGCGGAGTGAATCTGCTGTCCCTGGAACAGCTCTATCCCCGGATAGGCCGGAATATAGGGGTTGCTCCAGGTCCCCGTTGCGCTGATGACGACACGAGCCTCCCAGTCGCGGTCCTTCGAGCGTACACGAAGACCACGCCCGGTCCGCTCCACAGACGTGACGCTGACGGGACGAACGATAGAAAACCCGTAGCGTGCCTCGTACTGCTCCAGATAGCTGACCACGTGATCCCTATCGGGATTACCTTCGGTGACTGGCGGCATCGGCCAGCCCGCGATCGTGCTCCATGCGGAGGGCGAGAACAGCGTCAGCGAGTCCCAGCCATGGCGCCAAGCCCCGCCCGCAGCCTCTTCGGCATCGAGCAACAGGAACGACAGCTTGGCTCGCTTGAGAAAATAAGCCACCGTCAGCGCGGACTGCCCGCCGCCAATCACGATGACATCGAGTAGTTCGCCTTCGGTGGCCATGGTTTCTCCTGTCTGGCTGGAGCGCTCAGTCTTCGCCGAACTGGTTGATGTAGTTGATGTGCGCAGGCTTCTGAATCGCCCGAGGGCGAAGCTCCTGCACCCAGGCGATCGCCTCGCGGCGCGGCATTCCGGATTCGATCAGCAGACGGGCAGCGAACAGCCCGGTGCGGCCGGAGCCGCCCTTGCAGTGGATTGCCAGGGCCTTGTTGGAAGCGAGCAAAGCGTCCAACTGGTGGCGAATCTCTCCCAGCCGAGCCTCGAAGTTTTGATCAGGAGCCTGATCATCCTCGATCGGCAGCTGGAACCACTCCAACCCATGCTGCTTGGCCGCGATGCCAAGCTGGGCAACTCCGTTTTCCTGAAGCTCTGCGTCCGACATCAGAGTAACAAGCGCTACGGCACCGGCCTGCTTGAGCGTATCCAGGCTTTCAGCGAGAGCGCTGGTCTGGGTGCCCGGACAAGGCGTAAAAATCAGGACACCCGGAGCATGGGGCAAGGATTTCAATGAGTAAGGATGCGACATGCTCATGACCTCAAATAGACCGAATATTGACTCTCTTGGATAGTTCTTCCGCCGACTCTTTGCGTTCGGAGTAGCGGTCTACCAAGTAATCCTGGCGATCACGCAGCAGCAGCGTGAACTTGGTCAGTTCCTCCATCACGTCGACCAGCCGATCGTAGAAAGACGACGGTTTCATGCGTCCCGCTTCATCGAACTCCAGAAAGGCTTTTGGCACCGACGACTGGTTCGGGATGGTAAACATACGCATCCAGCGGCCAAGCACGCGCAGTTGGTTCACCACGTTAAAAGACTGCGAGCCTCCACACACCTGCATCACCGCGAGGGTCTTGCCCTGGGTTGGGCGAACGGCGCCTATGGCCAGCGGTACCCAATCGATCTGCGCTTTGAAGACAGCGCTCATTGAGCCGTGACGCTCGGGGGAGCACCACACTTGGCCCTCGGACCATTGCATCAGCTCGCGGAGTTCCAGCACCTTCTCGTGGGAGTCCGGAGCGTCATCCGGCAGCGGCAGGCCGGAAGGGTCGAAGATACGGGTTTCGGCGCCAAACTCTTCCAGCAGGCGCGCAGCTTCCTGGACCATCAAGCGGCTGAATGAGCGCTCGCGGGTCGATCCATACAGCAGCAGGATGCGCGGTTTGTGTGTAGAAGGATCCTTCGGCGCCAGCCGCTCCAGCGACGGCAGATCAATCAGTTCTGGTTGGACATTTGGCAGGTGGTCGTTCATTTCGGTCTCCATTGATCCAGGGCCTACAGCGCGCCGATGCGGGCAAGTTCGGCTTTCAGTTCGTCCTGGCTCAGTTGCGAGAAAGGCAGCGCAATGAAGGCGCGCACGCGCTCATCGATCTTCGCAAGTGTGGTCTGGAAGGCTTCTTCGATTTCTGTCTCACTCCCGGTGACCGCTGAAGGATCGGCCAGGCCCCAGTGGGCTTTGAGCGATGGCCCGAAGAAGATCGGGCAGGCTTCGCCGGCAGCGCGGTCGCACACGGTGACAACGATGTCGGGAGGAGAACTCTCGAAGGCATCCGAGGCCTTGCTTGAAAGACCAGCGGTGGGGATACCGGCGGCTTCCAAGATTTTCAGTGCCCGCTCATTGACCTTGCCGCTTGGGAAGCTGCCAGAACTCACAGCTTCCATACCCTCGGGGGCCAGGTGATTGAACAGCGCCTCGGACAGGATGCTGCGGCAGCTGTTGTGGGTGCACATGAACAAGACTTTCATCAGGTATCTCCGGTTCAAAAGCTCAGGCGGATGGCCAATGCGGCCAAGGTGGCAAGCAGGATCGGCAGCGTCAGAACGATGCCGGTGCGGAAGTAGTAACCCCAGGTGATGACGATGTTCTTGCGGGCCAGCACGTGCAGCCACAGCAAGGTGGCCAGGCTGCCGATTGGGGTGATTTTCGGACCAAGGTCACAGCCGATGACGTTGGCGTAGATCATGGCCTCGCGCACGATGCCGGTGGCCTCGGCGGAATGGATCGACAGGGCGCCTACCAGCACAGTGGGCATGTTGTTCATGACCGACGACAGGCCAGCGGCGAGCAGCCCCGTCCCGAGGGATGCGCCCCAGATCCCGTAGCCGGCGAAGACATTGAGGATCTGCGTCAGGTAGTCGGTGAGGCCGGCGTTACGCAGGCCATAGACCACGAGGTACATGCCAAGCGAGAACACCACGACCTGCCAAGGCGCGTCCTTGAGCACCTTGCGGGTAGAAATCACATGCCCGCGAGCGGCGATCAGGTAGAGGATCAGCGCGCAGGCAGCAGCGATGGCGCTGATCGGAACACCCAGCGGCTCGATGGCGAAGAAGCCGACCAGCAACAGCGCAAGCACCCACCAGCCGGCAACGAACGTCGC
>NZ_SSOI01000054.1:0-4453 GCF_029873175.1 Pseudomonas sp. BN505 | reverse complement strand
GCCACCGCCTGCAACTGGGCGAGCATGCCGCGCAGGTCGTTGGGCGCGTGTTCGCCGTCGATCAGCAGCCAGTCGAAACCGGCATTGGCCGCCAGCTCGGCGCAGTAGGCATCGGCCAGGCCGAGCCACAGGCCGATTTGCGGTTCACCGCTGTGCAGGCGTCGCTTGAAGTGGTTGATGGGCATGTCCATGAGCAGGTCCTTAAACGAAGCGGCAGGCGATGGAGCCGAGCATGTCGTAGTCGACGTGGAAGGTGTCACCTGGGCGAGCGGCGACCGGGCGGGTGAACGAACCCCCAAGGATGATCTGGCCGGGCTGCAAGGTGACGTCGTACGGCGCCAGTTTGTTGGCCAGCCAGGCAACGCCTTTGGCCGGGTGGTTGAGCACGGCAGCGCTGACCCCGGATTCCTCGATCACGCCATTGCGGTAGAGCACCGCCGGCACTTTGCGCAGGTCGATTTCGGTGGGGCGCACGGCCCGCCCGCCCATCACCACGCCGGCATTGGCGGCGTTGTCGGAGATGGTGTCGAACACCTTGCGGGTGGCCTGGGTTTGCGGGTCCACCTGCTGGATGCGCGCGTCAATGATTTCCAGCGCCGGGATCACCCACTCGGTGGCGTCCAGCACATCAAACACGGTGATGTTCGGGCCCTTCAGCGGCTTGCCGAGGATGAACGCCAACTCCACTTCAACCCGCGGCACGATGAAGCGCTCGAAGGGGATGTCGCTGCCTTCGTCGAACAGCATGTCGTCGAGCAAGGCGCCGTAGTCGGGCTCGGTGATGTTCGACGATACCTGCATGGCGCGCGAGGTCAGGCCGATCTTGTGGCCCACCAGCTTGCGCCCGGCGGCGATCTTTTTTGCCACCCAGGCGCGCTGGATGGCGTAGGCGTCTTCGATGGTGATTGCCGGTTGCTCCAGCGAGAACTGGCGCACTTGCTCGCGGGAACGTTCGGCCTGGTCCAGGCACTCGGCCGCTTGCTGGATGAAAGAGTTATCGAGCATCGTGAAATCTCATGGTTTGAGGGTTAACAAACCGCACAGCGAGTAGCTCCAATTGAATTACCGGTCACTGTGCGTGACTTGTCAGCACTCGCTGTTTCAGACGGGTCTGCTAAATAGTGGATGCAAACTGCTGTGCTTAGCGTCATAGACCTGTTCACGACTTTCGTCGATCTGCACTGTGATGCCGATCGGTCTCTGTCGCAGTAAATCGTCCAGATGACTTCTCAGTACGTGTAAAAGGCCGTCGCCGACGCGCTTGTGAACGGCATCGGAGCGGCCGCTACCCATACGTAAATTCGCGTAGAGAAACCCATAGGGGCCTTGACCGTCGGCTACCGCGCAGTGAGCGGCTGGATAGGCCAGCACGCGGGTACCGCCGGTGGGGAATACCGGCTTGCCGCTCTCGTCACGCTGTTCGAGCATGTTGTCGGCTAGGGCGCGGCACAGATCGGCGATCTTGGCGTCGGCTTCGAGGTCGGGGGTGTAGAGCAGAACCAGGTGGGGCATGGGGCTTCTCGGGGCGCGAAGTGCTGACCTCCACTCGGGGCGGCCAGCAGGTTTTCAGAGGCGGCTGGTGGACACTACGGCTGCCAGGTTTGCGGCCTGGGCCGGAGGAATGGCCGAGCCGTCTTGTGGAGTGACCGGGAAGATCGCGTTGATCTGACCTGTGCCAGAAGAGCCGAAGTAGGGCGTCACTACCTCGGCTTTGCCGTCGTAATTCGACCACCCGAGGGCGCCCATCAGCATCGCGGTATCATGCATGAAGCCCTCGCCATGTCCTTTTGCGGCGTACTCCGGAAGCATTCCGCAGAAGGCTTCCCACTCGCCGTCTTGCCACATCTGCACTACACGGTGATCGAGGGTTTCCAGGAACGGGCTCCACACCTTGGTGGCGAAGTCCGGCGCCTGTCCGTTCTGGGCGAAGCGGTGCGACAGTGAGCCGCTGGCGAGGAACGCCACGGTGCCATCGTAGTGGTCTTCCACCGCCTTGCGCATGGCCCAGCCCAGTCGGGCGCTGTCGGCCAGATAATGGGAAGTGCAGAGCGCCGAGACCGAGATCACTTTGAAGTGCTGGTCCTGGTTCATGTAACGCATCGGCACCAGTGTGCCGTACTCCGGGCCGAGAGTGGTGGCGTGGTGGGCCATGGTTTCGACATTGAAGCGGTTGCATTCTTCGGTCAGCAGCAGGCCGAGTTCACTGTTGCCGGGAAACTCATAGGGCATGTTGCTGATGAAGTGTGGCAGCTCGTTACTAGTGTAAACACCCGCGAAGTGCGGCCCACAAAGGACGTGGTAGTTGGCGTTGACTAGCCAGTGGGTGTCGAATACGACGATGGTGTCCACTCCCAGTTCACGGCATCGGCGGCTGATTTCGTAATGTCCGTCGATGGCCGCTTGGCGGAAACCCTGGCGTGGGCCCGGCAGTTCGGACAGGTACATGGAGGGGACATGAGTGATCTTGGCGGCGAGTGCCAGCTTGCCCATGATGTAACTCCTAATTGTTGTGAAGTCATCGAGTCGGTACCCAGGCTATCCGTCAGAACCGTCTACGTACCGACCCGATGACGAAAGTGTTACACCCCCCAACGAGGGATGTGGTGGCTGCCCATAGAAATACAGACGTTTTTGATTTCGGCAAAGACTTCGAAGCTGTACTGGCCACCCTCACGCCCGGTACCGGAACCTTTCACACCACCGAACGGCTGGCGCAGGTCGCGTACGTTCTGGCTGTTGATGAAAACCATGCCGGCCTCGATGCCACGCGCCAGGCGGTGGGCCTTGCCGATGTCCTGGGTCCAGATGTAGGAGGCCAGGCCGTACTCGGTGTCGTTGGCCAGTTGCAGCGCCTCGGCTTCGTCCTTGAACGGGATCAGGCACACCACCGGGCCAAAGATTTCTTCCTGGGCAATGCGCATCTTGTTGTTCACGTCGGCGAATACGGTGGGCTGGATGAACTGCCCCTTGGCCAGGTGCGCAGGCAGGTTGGCCGGGCGCTCCAGGCCCCCGGCGACCAGGCGTGCACCTTCTTCGATGCCAATGCGGATGTACCCGGTGACCTTGTCATAGTGCTGCTGGGTGATCATCGAACCGACCTGGGTTTTCGGGTCGGTCGGGTCACCTACGATCAGGCGCTTGGCGCGCGCCGCAAACTCTGCGACAAACTGCGGGTACACGCTTTCCTGGATGAAGATGCGGCTGCCGGCGGTGCAGCGCTCGCCGTTCAGCGAGAAGATGGTGAACAGCGCGGCGTCCAGCGCACGCTCAAGGTCTGCGTCTTCGAAGATCAGCACGGGCGACTTGCCGCCCAGTTCCATCGAGTACTTTTTAAGGCCTGCGGTCTGCATGATCTTCTTGCCGGTGGCGGTACCGCCGGTGAAGGAAATGGCGCGCACATCGGGGTGGCGGACCAGGGCATCGCCGGCGGTAGCGCCGTAACCCTGGATCACGTTCAGCACCCCGTTGGGGATGCCGGCTTCTACCGCCAGGCGGCCCAGTTCGTTGGCGGTCAGCGGCGACAGCTCGCTCATCTTCAGCACGGCGGTGTTGCCCAGCGCCAGGCACGGCGCAGTCTTCCAGGTAGCCGTCATGAACGGCACGTTCCATGGGCTTACCAGGCCGCACACACCCACCGGCTGGTACAGGGTGTAGTTGAGCATCTGGTCGTCGACCGGGTAGGTATGGCCGTCCATGCGCGTGCACACTTCGGCGAAGAAGTCGAAGTTGTGCGAGGCACGCGGGATCAGCACGTTCTTGGTCTGGTGGATCGGCAGGCCGGTGTCGAGGGTTTCCAGCTCGGCGAGTTTCGGCACGTTCTGCTCAATCAGCTCACCCAGCTTGCGCATCAGCCGGGCACGTTCCTTGGCCGGGGTGTTGGCCCACTTGGGGAAGGCTTCCTTGGCCGCAGCCACAGCCTGGGCCACTTCCTCGGCGCCGCCGCTGGCGACTTCGCAGATGGCGTCGCCGGTGGCCGGGTTGTAGTTGACGAAGGTGTCTTTGCTCTCGACCTCACGGCCGTTGATCCAGTGCTTGATCATGCTGCTCATGCCTTGTTGTTCTTGAAGAAGTCAGCTTCGCTGACGATACGGTTGACCAGGCGACCGACGCCTTCCACTTCCACCACCACTTCGTCACCCGGCACCACATCGGCCAGGCCTTCTGGCGTGCCGGTGGCGATCATGTCGCCCGGTTGCAGGGTCATGAAGCTGGAGAAGTATTCGATGAGGTGCGGGATGTCGAAGATCATGTCCGCGGTGGTGCCTTCCTGCTTCAGCTCACCGTTGATCCAGGTGCGCAGCTTCAGGTTGCTGACGTCTGGCACATCGGCCGCATCGACGATCCACGGGCCGACCGGGGTGGTGGCGTCGCGGTTTTTTACCCGCAGGTTGGGGCGGTAGTAGTTTTCCAGGTAGTCGCGGATGGCGTAGTCGTTGCACACGGTGTAGCCGGC
>NZ_SSOI01000053.1:0-143016 GCF_029873175.1 Pseudomonas sp. BN505 | reverse complement strand
GAACACTTCCTCCTTGCCCAGTTCATCCTCGAAACGCAGTTCGTTAAAGCCATCGCCCTTATGGGTCTGGCTCTTGATGGTCATCCGCGTCTTGTGCTTTGGCAGGTCATACGGCGGCAGCTGATTGCCACAGTAGGTGCGCCCGGTGATCATCGGCTGGTCCGGGTCGGCGTCGACGTACTGGATGATCACGTCCTGGCCTATGCGCGGAATGGCCATCGAACCCCAGCTGCCGCCGGCCCAGCCTTGCGACACGCGTACCCAGCAGGAGCTGAACTCGTTGTCCTGGCTTTCCCGGTCCCAGGGGAAGCTGACCTTCACCCGGCCCCATTGGTCGCAGTAGATCTCCTCGCCCTTGGGCCCCACCACCGTCGCCATCTGCGGGCCGTCGATGCGCGGTTTGGGCAACGGCGCCGGGCGCCATTCGGTTCTGCCGGGCACCAGCACGGCTGCCTGCGTGTAGCGGGTGCCTTGCCGGGCACCCGCAGCCTCTTCCTGCAGGCTGGTGAACTGGGTGCCTTCGTGGTGCACGCGGGTTACCCGCCAGTGCCTGTTCAGGTCTTCGCGCGGGTGCTCGATCAGGGTGAAGCTCAGCCCCGGCTGCAGGCGTACATCGTCGCCTTCCACCTCGGCCATGCGGGCGTCATGGCGCCAGGCTGTGATGCGGGTGGCGGTGAAGGGGGCGCCGACCGCCCCGCGCTTGTAGCGGCCGGGGTAGTCGAAGCGCTCGTACGTGGTGGACTGGTGCTTCAGGTCGCTGCCGTCGGCACGTTGCTCCTGGCGGTAGGCCGGGTGGGTGAAGGTGTAGTCGCGCTGCACCTGGCGCGCGGTACGTACCTGCTCGCTGTAACGCAGGCGGCGCAGGCACGGCCTGGCCTGGTTGCCGCCACTGTTGGCGTGGTACAGCACCTGGTTGGGGTCGGTGTCGTCGTCAAAGAAAACTTCGTCCTCGTCATCGCCCTTGATGGCGCCCTGGCTGATCTGCCCCAGCCCCAGCAGCCGGTCGGTGATCAGCAGCTTGTGCAGTTTTGGCGTGTGCTCGAAGCGGTAGACAAAACCCTCTTCGGCGGCCAGGCGGGCGATGAAGTCGAGGTCGGTTTCACCGGCCTGCACGCAGAACTCGCGCACCTCGTGCTTGTCGATGCTTCTCAGCTCGTAGCCGGTGATGCCCTGGCGCTTGAGCATGATCTCGAGAATCTGTGGCACGGTTTTCTGCTGGAAGATGCGCCAGTTCGAGCGCAGCCCGGCGCGGGCCAGCACGGGTTCGACCAGGGCGCGGTAACGGGTGCGATGCAAGCCTGTTTCACCCTGGCTGAAGGTGCTGACCAGGCCGTGCACGTAACGCAGCGGGCGCTCGCCGCGCCAGATCGTGAACAGCACCGGCTTGTCGAGCAACTGGCCAAAGTCGACATCGTCTTCGAAACTGACCAGTTCCAGCTTCAGCTGGAACGGCATGCTGATGGCTTCGTCCAGTTCGAACGACACCACTTCGAACTCACTCCGGCCAGCCAGCGGCTGGAAGGTAAAGCGCAAATCGGATTGGCTAGGCATATGGCGGCCCCTGCTACTGCTGCAGAATCGCGTTGAGCGATTCCAGGACTTCGGCAGTGAGCAGGTCGAGGCGGTAGCTGTAGTAGCTGTAAGCGCAGACCATGGCGACGGCGGAGATCACCAGCGGGCTCCACCAGGGCCACTCCCAGCGTCGCGGGCGGTGGGGGCAATGAACGACGTTGCTGTAGGGGGCGCACACCTCTTGCGGCGTAGGGCCACGCAGTTCGCGGATGACCGTGTGCATGCGCGAGATCAAGGCTTTGATGATGTCTTCGCACTTGGGGTCCAGGGCGTGCTTGCCCCTGAGGCCCAGGCAGAAGCAGTAGTACAGGAACTCCAGTACATCCTGGAATTCCCTGGGCGCCTGCATGACCCGCTCGAGCAGCACGAAGATCTTTTCGCCGCCCTGGGTTTCGTCGTGGAAGATGCTGAGCAGCGGCTGGTGGCTCCAGCACGAATTGTTGCCCCACGGTCGGCTCATCACGGCCTCGTCCAGGTACAGGCACAGGGCATAGGAATAGACTTCCTGGTGCACGATGGGGTACCCGTGCTGCTGGATTTCTTCGCGGATGTTGCTGACCTGGTTTTGCACGGTCTTGTGCACGTAGGCGAGGTTGGGTAGGTCATCCAGGGTGCGCAGGCGAATGACCAGCCCGAACAGCGGGCTTGCCGCGTCGAGCATCAGGTTTGCGAAGCCGCCCCGCAGCTGGAACTCCGGGTCGGCGGGGTAACCTTCAAAATCCGGGTCACCTGCTCGCTGCCCCTGGTCAGCCGGATAGGGTGAATCGCTGCCCTCCGGCACTTCGAGCATCGCGTAGACGCTGCGTTCTGAAGCGTCATGAGCATCGACAGCGCCGTCGGGTTTTACCGGAGGCAGATCGGATGGGCCGGGCATGAAGTGGTCCTTGTCTTCGGGAAAACTGAAGACATGAACACTATCGGGGAATCAATTCTCCAAGGAGTCTGGGGCTTCCCAAATGCTTGTAGGATCCTTCTCTGAATCAAGTTTCCAAACGTTTCCCTGGCAACTTTCTGCTAGAGAATAGCGCCCTGCAGGAGCGGGTTTTCCGCTCCTGCAGGGATCGCACAACCCTTCCACAAGCGCCTCGCGCTCAGCCAAAGAGCTTGGCCAGGCAGGCCAGTTTCTTCTTGTATGATCGCCGCGCCTCCAGCGCCTGCTCCAGGCTCACCGCCAGGAACCTTGCCTGCTGGTTGGGCTGCATCTGGCCGATCAGGTCGAGGTCGGCGCTGATCACCGTGCCGATCATGGCGTAGCCGCCACCCGACACCGCATCACGGTGCAGGACGATCGGTTCCAGCCCCGCTGGCACCTGGATCGAACCGATCGGATAGCAGCTATCGACGATGTTCGATGGGTCCGAGCCGGCACCGAACGGTTGCTCCCGCGGCTGGAAGCTCAAGGCGCTGCCGCCTTTGTAGCGATAGCCGATACGGTCCGCTTCGGAGCCGACTGTCCAGGCCTGGGTGAAGAAGCTTTGCGCTGCGGCCTCGCTCAGGCGATGGAAGTACAGCCCCGGCACCACCCGCACCACCACCTCGCCGCCCAGGGCCTGGCGCAGGGCCATGGGCAGGCTCGCACCGGCGCGCGTCTTGCCGCTGGGCACACCGACCGGCAGCACGTCGCCTGCCATCAGCTTGCGCCCCTGGAACCCGCCCAACGCCCCCAGCGCGTAGGTAGAACGGCTGCCGAGCACCTCAGGTACATCAATGCCACCGGCAACGGCCAGGTAGGCACGGGCGCCCGCCGTGGGGAAACCGAAGCGCAACACCTGCCCTGCGCGCACGGTAAATGCCGTGTCGGGGCGCTGCTCGCGGCCATCCAGCAAAGCGGGCATCTGTGCACCGCAGACCGCCACCAGCGCATCCTGCTGGAACTCCAGCTCCGGCCCCACCAGCGCACACTCAAGGGCTGCTGCGCCGGCCGGGTTGCCCACCAAGTGGTTGGCCGCGCGCAGGGCGTACTGGTCGAGTGCACCGGACGGCGGAATGCCCAGGTGGTAGTAGCCTTCACGGCCCAGGTCCTGCACCGAGGTGGCCAGGCCGGGTTTGAGTACCTTGATCATGCCAATACCTCCTGCAGCGACTTGGGGTAACCGACCGGGTCGGCAAGGAAGGCATCCAGGGAGAATTCGACCGGGCGAATACGCAAGTCGAAACGGCCCTCTTCCACATCTGCCACTGCCTGGTCGTAGGCCCGGCGATCAATGGGCTTGAACTGCACGATGTCACCCGGGCGGAAAAACACCATGTGCGCCTTCAGGTAGTTCAGTGTTTGCTGAGGGTCGTAGATCGGTGCCGGGGTGACGCCGAACATCTGGTAGCCCCCTGCACCGCGCACCGAGTAGATGCAACCGAAGCAACCGCCATGGCCCAGGGTGAGTTTGGGCGTGTCGGTACGCGGGCGAAGGTATTTAGGCACCTGCAACTGCCGCTCCCGCTCGACCATCTGGAACATGAACGGCAGGCCGGCCACGAAACCGACCATCGACACGAACCAGGGCGCACCACTGTGGGCGGCAATGAAGGCGTCGACATCGGCCAGCCCATTGATGCGCGCCGCGTATTCCAGGTCGGTGCTGGCCGGGTCCTGGTGGCGGTCTCGGAAACGCATCAGGGTTTCATGGGTCCAAGGGTCGTTGTACAGCACCGGGATCTCGATGATCCGCGTCTGCAAAGAGCGCTCTGCCACAGCCTCGGCCTCGGCACCTTGCACCGCTTCAAGCAGCGCCTGCGGCGCAATGCGGTCGGGGTCGAAGCGGATCTGGAACGAGGCATTTGCCAGGCACACGTCCAGCACGCCATCCAGAGCCAGCCGTTCAACGGCGCGGGTGACGGCCATGCCCTTGAAAAACGCTTCCAGCGACATGCTGTCGCTGACTTCGGCAAACAGGTGCTCGTCTGCGCCGAAGCTGTAGCGGATCGGGGTTGTAGCAAGCGGTTCGGCCATGACTGTTCCTTTTCTTGGAATCTTTATAGAAAGGCAGGCGAAAAAAAATACACGGGCTCCGGCTTGTGTCAGACGGATGCCTCACGGGCTCAGCGTGGCGCGCGCACCACAATACCGGCCGCGTCCAGCGCCCTGCGCGTGGCCTCGACCAGGTCGAGCGCGCCGGGGGTATCACTGTGCAGGCAGATTGAGTCGAATTCGATGGCCAGGTCCTGCCCCTCGACCGTGCGCACCAGGCCCTGCTGGCATGCCCGCAACACGCGTTCGGCAACCGCGTTGGGCTCATGGCCGCGCACATTGCGGGTGAACACGATCGAGCCGCTCAGGTCGTACTCACGGTCGGCGTAGAACTCGCGAACCACTGGCTGGCCAAGTTCCTGGGCAATACGGCAGATCACCGAACCCGGCATGCAGTACAGCAGCAGCTCCGGCTCGATCACCCGCAGGTTTTCCACCAGCAGGCGGGCAGCTTCCTCGTCACGCGCCAGGTGCATGTACAGCGCACCGTGCGGCTTGATGTGCTGCAAGCGCACCCCTTGGGCACGGGCAATTTCGCGCAGTGCACCCAGCTGGTAGAGCATGTCGTCGACCAGTTCCTGGGCTGGCGCGTTGATGTGCCGGCGACCGAAGCCGACAAGGTCACGAAAGCCCGGGTGCGCACCCACCGCCACGCCCAGGGCCTTGGCCCGCTCGACAGTGCGGCGCATGGTGCCGGGGTCGCCGGCATGAAAACCGGTGGCGATGTTGGCCGTGCTTATGTAGCCCATCAGCTCATTGTCGACGCCGTCGCCAATGGTCCACGGACCAAATCCCTCACCCATGTCCGAGTTGAAATCCACCACCTGCATGACTGTCTCTCCTGGTGCTTGTGACTGCATGCAAGCCACGTTAGATTCTCCCTACCCCCTTGGGAAGATCTATAAACAGATAGGGTGTCTTCGGAAAATCAGATACCTCAGGAGCCAACCGTGTCACTGACCCTGCGCCAGGTCCGCTACTTCGTTGCCACCGCCGAGATCGGCCAGATTTCCCAGGCAGCCATCCACCTGAACATCTCCCAGTCGGCGGTGACCACGGCAATCAAGGAACTGGAAGCCATGCTTGGCGTGCTGCTGTTCCAGCGCTCGGCCCAAGGCATGAGCTTGACCGAGGCTGGCCGGCACTTCCTGAACCGCGCCTACGTGATTCTGCGCAGTGTTGACGACGCACTGAACAGCCCGCTGCCGAACGTGCGCGCCAGCGGCCTGCTGCGCCTGGCGGCAAGCTACACAGTGATCGGCTACTTCCTGCCACACCACCTGCAGCGCCTGGAACACTGGCACCCGGATGTGACCCTGGAGCTGTACGAACAGGAGCGCAGCGCCATCGAGCAAGGTTTGCTGGAGGGGCGTTTCGACATGGCGGTTGTGCTCACGGCCAACCTCACCCACCCCGACATCGTCTCCGAAACCCTGTTCAACTCCGAGCGCCGGCTATGGCTGCCCGGCCACCACCCGCTGTGCGAGCGTTCGGCTGTAAGCTTGGCCGATGTCGCCTGCGAACCGTTCATCCTGCTGACCGTAGACGAGGCCGAGCAAAGCGCCATGCGTTATTGGGAACTGGGCGGGCAGCGCCCGAGCGTACGGGTGCGGACCAGTTCGGTGGAAGCCGTGCGCAGCATGGTTGCCAATGGCAGTGGTGTGGCGATCTTGTCAGATCTGGTGCACAGACCTTGGTCGCTGGAGGGCAAGCGCATCGAGACGGTGACCATCAGCGACCCGGTCACACCCATGAGTGTAGGGCTGGCCTGGCACCGTGAGCGGGCATTCAGCCCGGCGATGCAGGCCGTGCGTAATTACTTCCATGATGCGTTCCTGGCGCCCCAGCAGTTGTCCGCCCGGCGCTGAGGGTGTACTGGCAGGGCCAGCCTCTTCGCGGGTTTACCCGCGAAGAGGCCATCACAGGTTTCAGCCGAACGATCAGGCCACAATGCCGTCATAACCTGAGCCGGTGCCGACACGCAAAGAGGACGCGAAATGACCCAGCCCGACCCGTCATACGTCAAATGGCTCGAAGACCGCGCCATGCTCAAGGCTTCCCAAGAGCGGGCCAGCCTGTATTCAGGACAGTCACGCCTGTGGCAACAGCCCTACGCCGAAGCCCAGCCCCGCCGCGCCACTGAAATCGCCTCGGTCTGGTTGACCGTCTACCCCGACGCCATCATCGCCCCGCAAGACTGCTCCGTGCTCGGCGCGCTGGCCCACGAAGCGCTGTGGAAGCGCCTGTCGGAGATCGGCGTTCAAGGCCTGCACACTGGCCCGATCAAGTTGTCCGGCGGCATCCGTGGCCGCGAACTCACCCCCAGCGTGGACGGTAACTTCGACCGCATCAGCTTCGATATCGACCCGCTGTACGGCAGCGAGCAGGAACTGGTGCAGATGAGCCGCATGGCCGCCGCGCACAATGCCGTGACCATCGACGACCTGATCCCCTCGCACACCGGCAAAGGTGCCGACTTCCGCCTGGCCGAGATGGCCCACGGGCCTTACCCGGGGCTGTACCACATGGTCGAAATCCGCGAAGAAGACTGGCCACTACTGCCAGAGGTGCCCAACGGCCGCGATTCGGTCAACCTGCTGCCGGCCCAGTGCGACGAGCTCAAGGCCCGCCATTACATCGTCGGCCAGTTGCAACGGGTGATCTTCTTCGAGCCCGGTGTGAAGGAAACCGACTGGAGCGTCACGCCGCCCATCACCGGTGTCGATGGCAAAACCCGTCGTTGGGTCTACCTGCACTACTTCAAGGACGGCCAACCCTCGCTGAACTGGCTGGACCCGACCTTCGCGGCCCAGCAGATGATCATTGGTGATGCCCTGCACGCCCTGGACTGCCTGGGCGCGCGCGGCCTGCGCCTGGACGCCAACGGTTTTCTGGGCGTGGAAACGCGGGCCAGCGGCACCGCCTGGTCGGAAAGCCACCCCCTGTCGATCGTCGGCAACCAGTTGATCGGCGGCATGATCCGCAAGGCGGGCGGCTTCAGCTTCCAGGAACTGAACCTGACCCTGGACGACATCGCGCAGATGTCCAAGGGCGGGGCCGACCTGTCCTACGACTTCATCACCCGCCCGGCCTATCAGCATGCGCTGCTGACCGGTGACACTGAGTTCCTGCGCCTGATGCTCAAGGAAATGCACGCCTTCGGCATCGACCCGGCCTCGCTGATCCATGCACTTCAGAACCACGACGAGCTGACCGTGGAACTGGTGCATTTCTGGACCCTGCACGCCCACGACATGTACCTGTACAAGGGCCAGACCTTGCCCGGCAGCATCCTGCGTGAGCATGTCCGCGAAGAGATCTACGAACGCCTCTCGGGCGAGCACGCCCCCTACAACCTGCGCTTCGTGACCAATGGCATCGCCTGCACCACGGCCAGCCTGATCGCCGCAGCACTGGGCATCCGCGACCTTGAGCAAATCGGTGCAGCCGAAATCGAGCTGATCCAGAAAGTGCACCTGCTGCTGGTCATGTACAACGCCATGCAGCCCGGGGTGGTCGCGCTGTCCGGCTGGGACTTGGTCGGCGCCCTGCCCTTGCCCGCCGAGGCGGTCTCGCAACGAATGCTGGATGGCGATACCCGCTGGATTCACCGAGGGGGTTACGATCTGGCCGGGCTCGCCCCACAGGCCGAGGAATCAGTGCGCGGAATGCCGCGGGCCCGGGCATTGTATGGCAGCCTCGACAGCCAGCTGGACCGTGGTGATTCGTTTGCCTGCAAAGTGAAGAAACTGCTGGCAGTGCGACAGGCCTATGGCATCGCCACCAGCCGCCAGGTGCTGGTACCTGAGGTCAGCAGCCCAGGTTTGCTGGTGATGGTGCATGAACTGCCAGCCGGGCGCGGTATCCAGATCAGCGCACTGAACTTTGGCCAGGAAGCGATTGCCGAGGAGCTGCAGCTGACCGGGTTCACGCCCGGGACGGTAGTGGACATGATCAATGAAACGGTCGAAGGCGACCTGACCGAGGATGGGCGATTGCTGGTGAACCTGGACCCTTACGAGGCGCTGTGCCTGCGCATCGTCAACAGCAGCGCTCATGTGTAAGGGGCGCCGCAGCTAAGGCGGTGCAGTAGCCGTGGGAGAGGCCGGTCTTGCATTTACCGCTCCAGGGGCATAGCGTTCGGAAAGTTTCTTTTCCGTGCCCAGGAGCAACTCCATGTACACCGGCATCGTCCAGGCCGTCCGCCCTCTGCTTGATGTGACCACCTACCCGGGCCACAACCAATTCACGATCGACCTCACCCCGGAACTGCTCGACGAACTGAAGATCGGCGCCAGCGTCAGTGTCGAAGGCACCTGCCTGTCGGTAACCGAAATCGCCGGCACGCAAGTCAAATTCGACGCCATGACCGCCACGCTCGAACGCACCAACCTGCGCTTCTTAAAGGCGGGCCAGGGGGTCAACATCGAACGTTCGGCGAAAATGAACGCCGAAGTCGGTGGCCACCTGATGGCCGGCCATATCGCCACCACCGCCGAAATCGTCGAACTGTCGATCAAGGAAACCGGCGCCTTCATCAAGTTCCGCATGCCCCCGGAATGGGGCAAGTACGTGTTCCCACGCGGTTTCATCGGGGTCAATGGTTGCAGTCTGACCGTCGCCGATGTCGACGACAACGTCATCACCATCAACCTGATCCCGGAAACCCTGCGCCAGACCACTTTTGCCAGCTACAAGGCCGGCGATCAGCTCAATATCGAGGTCGATCACCAGACCATGGTGCTGGTTGATGTGGTAGAACGCACCATCAAAGGCACCCTGGCCCGCGAAAAACTGCTGCCCTGAGGCCTGCCCATGCTGCCTAACGCCCTCCCCGCGCGCACGGCCAGGCGGCTACGCCTGCAAGTGTTGCGTGGCCGTGTCGGCCTTGGCCTGGTTGCCGGTTTGTCGGTACTGGCTGGCATGACCGATGCCATCGGCCTGCTGGCGCTGGGTGACTTCGTGTCGTTCATGAGTGGCAATACCACACGCCTGGCCGTGGCCATCAGTGAGGCAGACCTTGCGCTGGTGCTGCGCCTGAGTGGCGCGATACTGGGTTTTGTCGCTGGCAATGCGCTGGGCGTGCTGCTGGCCCGTGGCTTGCGCCGCCGGGCCTGGCCCGTGTTGCTGATGGTTGCGGTACTGCTGGCGTTCGCAGCGGCGTGGCCGTTGGCGGCCACCTTCCCGGCATTGTTGGCCGCCACACTGGCCATGGGCATGATCAATGCCGTGGTTGAACAGGTGAACGGCCTGCCCATCGGCCTGACTTACGTCACCGGCGCCCTGTCCCGCTTCGGCCGTGGCTTGGGGCGTTGGCTGATGGGCGAGCGGCGCAATGGCTGGCGGGTGCAACTGGTGCCCTGGGCCGGCATGCTGCTAGGCGCCGCGTTGGGCGCCTGGCTGCAACAGCGCCTGGGCCTGCAGGCACTGGCTGGCAGCTGCGCGCTGGCCTGTGTGCTGGCCCTGGTGTCGCGGTTCATCCCGCGCGGCTGGCAGCGTGGCTACATGCCGCGCTGATCAATCGATGCGCGGGTGCTGCTGTGCCAGCGTCTCGCGCTTGGCTTCCAGCTCGGCAATCTGCGCATCGATGTCCTCGATCTTCTGCTCGATGTTGTCGTGGTGCTCCTGCAACAGCTCACGCGCTTCTTCGATGTCCGACGCCGCCGGTGCCGCGCCGCGCAGCGGCTTGTTGGCGGTTTCCTTCATGGTCAGCCCGGTCAGCAGGCCAATAGCGGCGATCACCATCAGGTAGTAGGCCGGCATGTACAGGTCGCCCGTGCTCTCCACCAGCCAAGCAGTGAGGGTCGGGGTAAGCCCGGCGATCAATACCGAAATGTTGAAAGCGGCTGCCAAGGCGCTGTAGCGGATGTGCGTAGGGAACATCGCCGGCAGCGTCGAGGCCATCACACCGATGAAGAAGTTCAGCAGCACGGCAATGATCAGCAGCCCGGCAAAAATCACCCCCAGCACGCCGCTGTTGATCAGCATGAACGCTGGAATGGCCAGGGCGAACAGGCCGACACTGCCGACGATGATGAACGGCCGGCGGCCGAACTTGTCGCTGAGCAGGCCGATCACCGGCTGCACGAACAGCATGCCGACCATGATCGCAATGATGATCAGCACGCCATGGTCTTCGCTGTAATGCAGGTTGTGCGACAGGTAGCTGGGCATGTAGGTGAGCAGCATGTAGTAGGTGACGTTGGTGGCAATCACCACGCCGATACAGGTCACCAGGCTGCGCCAGTGCTGTGTGGCCACTTCCTTGAACGACACCTTGGGCCCGGAGGCCAGGCCTTCGCGGTCGCCCTGCTCCAGCTTGTCGACATGCTGCTGGAACGCAGGTGTTTCTTCCAGCGCATGGCGCAGGTAAAGGCCGATGATGCCCAACGGCAGGGCCAGGAAGAACGGCAGGCGCCAGCCCCATTCAAGGAACTTTTCTTCGCCGAGAATGGTGGAAATCAGCACCACCACCCCCGCGCCCAGCACAAAGCCGGCAATCGAGCCGAAGTCCAGCCAGCTACCGAGAAAACCGCGTTTGCGGTCGGGGGCGTATTCGGCCACGAAGATCGAAGCGCCGGTGTACTCGCCGCCCACCGAAAAGCCCTGGGCCATCTTGGCCAGCAACAACAGGATCGGTGCCCAGATGCCGATGCTGGCATAGGACGGAATCAGGCCGATGGCGAAGGTGCTGAGCGACATGATGACGATGGTCGCCGCGAGGATTTTCTGCCGCCCGAACTTGTCGCCCAAGGCGCCGAAGAACAAACCGCCCAATGGCCGGATCAGGAACGGCACCGAGAACGTGGCCAGCGCCGCAATCATCTGCACGCTGGGGTCGGCGTTGGGGAAAAACACCTTCCCCAGGGCATAAGCCACGAAGCCGTAGACGCCAAAGTCGAACCACTCCATGGCATTGCCCAGAGCGGCGGCGGTGATCGCCTTTTTCATCTTGGCGTCGTCGACAATGGTGATGTCCTTCAGGCCGATTGGCTGGACTTTTTTCTTGCGAGGTTTCATACCCGTATCCCTGTCGATGAATGCTCTAAGGGATCAGATACAACGGGACACTAAATAATTCAGCACTTACTGATTTTTTGTGCGTTTGCGCCGCTTCACCAACAGCGCACAAAGAAAAGCCGCTGCAACTGCAGCGGCTTTTCGTACCCAAGGCCTGGCTTCAGATACCTTCGCGCGCCAGGTCCATGGCGAAGTAGGTCAGGATCAGGTCGGCGCCGGCACGCTTGATTGCGCCGATGCTTTCACGCACCACCCGGCCTTCATCGATGGCGCCCGCGAGGCCGCCGAACTTGATCATCGCGTACTCGCCACTCACCTGGTACGCCGCCAACGGCAGGCGCGAGGCAGCGCGGATGTCGGCGATCACGTCAAGGTAGGCGCCCGCTGGCTTGACCATCAGCACATCCGCCCCCTCCTGCTCGTCCAGCAGCGATTCGCGCACGGCTTCACGGCGGTTCATCGGGTTCATCTGGTAGCTCTTGCGGTCGCCCTTCAGCGTGGTACCGCCGGCTTCACGGAACGGACCATACAGCGACGAGGCGAACTTGGTGGAGTAGGCCATGATCGCGGTGTCGTGGAAACCGGCACCATCCAGCGCACTACGGATGGCCTGTACCTGGCCGTCCATTGCCGCCGACGGGGCGATGAAGTCGGCACCGGCAGCGGCGGCAATGACCGCCTGCCTGCCCAGGTTGGCCAGGGTGGCGTCGTTGTCCACGCCATGGTCATGCAGCACGCCGCAGTGGCCGTGGCTGGTGTATTCGCAGAAGCAGGTGTCGGACATCACCACCATTTCCGGCACGGTGTCCTTGCAAATGCGCGACATGCGCGCAACCAGGCCGTTTTCGTTCCAGGTGTCGCTGCCGGTGGCGTCCAGGTTGTGCGACACGCCAAAGGTCATTACCGACTTGATACCGGCACGGGCATAACGCTCGATTTCCTGGGCCAGCAGCTTCTCGGGGATGCGGTTGACCCCAGGCATGCTGGAGATCGGCACGAAGTCATCGATGCCCTCTTCGACGAAGATCGGCAGGATCAGGTCTTCCAGGCGGAATTCGGTTTCCTGGAAGATCGTGCGCAGGGATTCGTTCTGGCGCAGGCGGCGTGGACGAACGGACGGGAATTGGTTGGACATGACAGCTCCAGGGCATTTTGAACGGCGTATACCTTATGCCTGTCGCGCGCCAGTGAAAAGGCTAAATGACGAGATTATGTCTTGCGTCAATGGCCATGGCCAGGTTTTGCCTGTGCCGGCCCCTTCGCGGGTGAACCCGCTCCCACAGAGACAGCACAGCTTCAGGAAAGGCCCCACAACGATGTGAGGCGTCTGCAACGGCTTATTGCAACCAGGGTGGCGTGGGTTCCTCAGCCTTGACCGCTCCATGCTCAGCCTCGTCACGCGCCGCACGGCGGCGTGCGTCATCCAGACGGGCCGCGTCGATCTCGCGCATCACCCCGGACACGTCAGCTTCATGTTCGTCATCTGCGAACACCCCAGTCAACGGGCTGTCGGGCAGCAAGTCACCGGCCTCGAACAGCGCCCACATCTCCTGCGCATACCGGGTGCTTTTCAGCTCCGGGGCAAAGCGCCCGAAATAATGGGCCATGTTGTCCACGTCGCGCTGCAGCATGCTGAAGGCGTGGTTGTTGGCGGCTGCATCCACGGCCTGCGGCAAGTCGATGATCACAGGGCCGTCCGGGCCGAGCAGCACGTTGAACTCGGACAGGTCGCCATGCACCAGCCCCGCACAAAGCATCAGGACGATCTGGCGAATGACAAAGGCATGGAACGTGCGGGCATCCTCGGCTTCCAGGTGCACGTCGTTCAGGCGTGGGGCGGCGTCGCCATCGGCATCGGTCACCAACTCCATCAACAGCACGCCGTCCTGGAAGTCGTAGGGCTTCGGTACCCTCACACCCGCACTGGCCAGGCGGAATAATGCCGCAACTTCGGCGTTCTGCCAGGCATCTTCGGCTTCTTTACGGCCGAACTTGCTGCCCTTGGCCATGGCCCGGGCCTGTCGGCTATTGCGCACCTTGCGGCCTTCCTGGTATTCGGCGGCCTGGCGGAAACTGCGCTTGTTGGCTTCTTTATAGACCTTGGCGCAGCGCACCTGGTTGCCGCAGCGCACCACGTATACGGCGGCCTCCTTGCCACTCATCAGCGGCCGCAGTACTTCGTCGACCAGGCCGTCTTCGATCAGGGGTTCGATTCTTTTGGGTGTCTTCATCAGGCTGTGTTCGGGGTCCTGGCTGTGATGGTCGACATCCTCTCACAGCCGGGGACGACTTGCTCGTCTGTCTTCAGCCCAGGCTGATCAGGCGTCCTGCCCTAAGCTGTTGATCGGCACCCCGCGCGCCCGCCGGCGCGTGACCAGTAAGCCGGAACACACCACCAAAACAGCCAGCACCATGGTCGACACCACTTCCAGGCGATGATCTGGACGCAGCAGCATCACGACCAGCACGCTGCAGATGAATACGATCACGCCCCAGGTGAGCCACGGGAACAGCCACATGCGGTACCCCAGGGTCTTGCCCTGTGCGGTCAGGCGCTGGCGCAGGCGCAGCTGGGAAATCGCGATAACCAGGTACACCAGCAAGGCAATGGCCCCCGAGCTGGCCATGAGGAAGCCGAACACCTTGGCCGGCACCAGGTAATTGGCGATCACGGCCAAAAATGCCGCGCCAGTGGATAGCAGTACCGCTACCACCGGGGTGCCACTGCGGCTGGTCACCTGCGCGCAAGCCGGTGCATCACCGCGGCGGCTCAGCGAGTAGACCATGCGCGAAGCGGTATACAGCGACGAGTTAAGGCAGCTGGTCACCGAAGTCAACACCACAAAATCGATGATGGCCTTGGCATTCGCCACGCCCAGGGTATCCAGCACCGTGACATAGGAACCTTCGGTCGCCAGGCGCGGGTCAGTCCAGGGCACCAGCGCGATGACGATGAATATCGACAGGATATAGAACAAGGTGATCCGCCAGATCACCGAATTGGTGGCCTTGGAAATATGCTTGCCCGCATCAGAGGATTCGGCTGCGGCAATGGTCACCACCTCGGCGCCGAGGAACGAGAACATGGTGATCAGCATGGCGCTCAGCACCGCACCGAAACCATTAGGCATGAATCCGCCGGTATCCCACAGGCGCGAAACACCACTGACGCCAGTACCGGGCAGCAAGCCAAATATGGCGCACACACCCAGTGCAATGAACGCGACGATCGCCACCACTTTTACCAGTGCCAGCCAGAATTCGAACTCACCGTAGTTCTTCACGCTGAACAGGTTGGTGGCGGTCAGCAACAGGGTAATCACCAACGACAATACCCAGATCTCCATCTGCGGGACCCAGGAATTGATGATGGTGGCGGCAATATTGGCTTCGATGGGAATGATCAGTACCCAGAACCACCAGTACAGCCAACCGATGGTATAACCCGCCCACTTGCCTATGGCGAGGTCGGCATAGGTGGAAAACGAACCGGTATCCGGCGAAGCCACCGCCATTTCGGCCAGCATGCGCATCACCAGCACCACCAGGCCGCCGGCCAGGATGTAGGCCAGGATGGTGGCCGGCCCTGCTTCAGCAATGGCACGACCAGAGCCGACGAACAGGCCGGCGCCGATCACACCGGCAATGGACAGCATGGTGACATGCCGTGATTTCAATCCATGACTCAAATTGTTCTTGTGGGTTTGCATGGCACTACCTTGTTGTTTTTGTCATGCCCACGCTGGGGCCGCCGGCTGCACGGTCGCCGACGCAGGCGCGAAAAAGCCCGCCCTGCCCTGAATGGTTAGCAGGGCAGTTCGGGTTGAGTAAAAGGAAACCGCAGAACCTGTTACCGCGTTGTCAGCTGGCCGCCCGCCGGCTGGCCGCCAGGTCCGCCTTGGGAACGCTGCCACCCGCCAGGGTGACTTGCTCACACACCTTGTCGACGATGTAGGCGCCGATCGGGATGGCCGAGGTGGCCGCCGGCGACGGTGCGTTGCACACGTTGACGCTGCGCGCGGTGTTGACGAACAGGAAGTCGTCGATCAGCTTGCCGTCGCGCGATACCGCCTGGGCGCGCACACCAGCCGGGTAAGGCGTGAGGTCGGCCTTGGTAATGCTCGGGCAGTACTTCTGCACTTGCTTGAGATAGCCGCCCTTGAACAGCGAGTTTTTCATCTCGATCAGGCCCGGGCGGAAGTTCTTCGCCAGCACCTTGAGAATGCCGGGGGTGGTCAGGGTCTGGAACAGGTCGCCGGGGCTGACGTCGGTCTTGCGATAGCCCTCGCGCTTCATCGCCAGTACGGCGTTGGGGCCAACCGTGACGGTGCCGTCGATCATGCGGGTCAGGTGCACGCCCAAAAACGGCATCGACGGGTCGGGGATCGGGTAGATCAGATGGTTGACGATCTGGTTGTGCTGCTTGGGCAGCAAGTAGTACTCGCCCCGGAACGGGCAGATGACAAACTCGGTGCGCAGGCCCAGCATGCTGACCACGCGGTCGGCCATCAGGCCCGAACAGGTCACCAGGAAACGGCTACGGAACTCGTCGCGCTGTGTGCGCACGATCACTTCGCTGGCCTGCTCCTGCAGGCCGACCACCTCTGCCCCATAGCGGATTTCGCCGCCGGCACGCTGGAATTCAGCGCCCATCGCAGCAGTCACTTTGGCGTAGTTGACGATGCCGCTGGACGGCACGAAGATGCCACCCATCCCCACGATATTGGGCTCGCGCTCGCGCAGTTCGTCGGCCGACAGCCAGTGGCGCTCCAGGCCGTTGGCCGCGGTACGCTCCCACAGCGCCTTCATGCGCTGCATTTCCAGCTCGTTGGTGGCCACCAGCAGCTTGCCGCACTCATCGAAGGGGATGCCGTGCTGGGTGCAGAAGGCCTTTGTGGCCTTGTTGCCTTCCAGGCAGAAGCGCGCCTTGAGGCTGCCGGGGGTGTAGTACACGCCAGCGTGGATCACGCCGCTGTTGTGACCGGTCTGGTGGCGGGCCGGGCCGGACTCCTTCTCCAGCAGAAGAATCTTCGCGTCCGGGTAGACCTTGATCAGGTGCATGGCCGTGGACATGCCCACAATGCCACCGCCAATAATGATGAAATCGTACACAGCCTTACCTCACACGCAGGCATTGCCTGGCTCGCTCACCAAGGCCCGCTCGGGCCCTGGTGGCATCATGTTGTGCAACGACGCATGAGCGGGCGCCCGCCCTGCGCCCTGTCATTATTGCCCGCGCTGGTATAGCGGTTTGGGGAAGGCGACGTAACCACGCTGGCGCATCAGTTCACGGCGCAGGCCCTCGTGCGGGGTGAAGCGGTCGCGACCATGCAGCCAGAACAGGTTGTTGATCAGCAGGAAGCTGCCCACACCCACCGGTACCGACACCTTCTTCCCGCTGCCTTCCAGCGAATCGGACAGGGCGTTCAGCCAGATGCCTTCCTCGTAGTTTTCCGGCTGCACGAACTGGTCAATGTAGCGCATGGTCGGGCGGCCTTCGCCATCGGTGTCGAAAACGGAGTGGAACACATCTTCGGCGACCTTCTTGCTCGGCGGTGCGGTCCAGCGCATTTCGCGGCGGGCCATCGGGTGGCGGAAGAACTCCTCGCACTGCTCCCAGTCATCCAGGTGCAGCAGCAGCGAGTTGCCGCCTTCCATGTTCTTTTCGTCGATCTTGAGCATCAGCACGTAATCGGTGATCTGGTTCACGAAAGTGCCGTCGTTGTGCAGTTCCATCACCCGATGCGGCTGGCGCAGGTAGCTGTCTGAGTTGTCGGAGTTGACCACCACGAAGCGCGCATAGAATTGCCCGCTCATGGCGTCGTAGTTGGAACGGCCGATCAGGTGTGCGCAGGCGGTAGTGAACTTGACCATGTCTTCGGCCTGGCTCACGTCATCCAGGCCCAGCGGGGTAATCAGCATGCCGCCGGTGGCGCGATCGAGGATGGTGTTGAGCAGCACAGGGCGCAGGGTGCCCTGGCACAGCTGGTCAAGGATTTCACCCAGCCGGAAACGCAGGAACGATTTGTACTCCAACGCCTGCACCGGCCACTCGGCAACAGCCTGGACGAACGCTTCGACGGTTTCAGGCGCGAAGGTCAGTTCAAGCAGGCGCGGCGACTGTTTCGAAGGGGCAATGGTGTAACCACGCGGCTCGAGGGGCAGTGGCATCACAAGTTCTTCGATCTGCGTAAAAGCGTTCATGGCAGTGTCCTGGCAGAAAAAGTGGAGAGCGCCGTCCGGTCATGACCTGGATCAGTGCGGGCGAGGTAAAAATATCGCCACTAACTGAAAATGTCTACATTTTTGTATTTGAGCGACAGTTTAGTTTTTTATCCATTGTTTTTCGTCAGCAGGCGGTTTCGGTATGATCGGCAAAACGTTTTGAGGAACAGGATCTTGGAAGCGCTCGCCCCCCGACAAAACTCAGCTTTCAGCGGGTATGAGAGGCTCAAGAAGGACATCATCCGGGGCGTGTTCAAACCCGGTGAAAAACTGTTGATGAGCGCCCTGAAGGAACGCTACGACCTGGGCGTGGGTCCGCTGCGCGAAGCACTGTCGCAACTGGTGGCCGAGCACCTGGTCAACGCGATCAGCCAGAAAGGCTACCGGGTGGCGCCCATGTCGCTGGACGAGATGAACGACATCTACGATGCCCGCGCCAACCTGGAGGCGATGATCATCGCCCTGGCCATCGAGCGCGGCGACGACGCCTGGGAGGCGTCAGTGCTGGCCCACTCGCATACCCTGGCCAAGGTGGTGGAAGTGAAAACCCGCGAGCAGCGCCTGGATGTGTGGGACGAGCGGCACAAGGCGTTTCATACCGCCATTGCCTCGGGCTGCGGCTCCAAGCACCTGCTTCAGGCGCGCACCTACCTGTTCGACCAGGCCGAGCGCTACCGCCACCTATGGCTGACGCAGACGGTGTTCTCCGAACAGGCCCTTGAGCTCAAGCGCCAGGAGCATGCGGCGCTGGTCGAGGTGATCCTCGCCCGTGACGCCGAACGCGCCAGCGCCATGATGCGCTCGCACCTGATGACCCCGGTGCCGATCATCGCGCAGATCATGCATGCCGAGGGTATCGGCGCCCGCTAAGCGGTTACTCATGGCCTGCACGGCCCCTTGTGGGAGCGGCCTTGTGTCGCGAAAGGGCTGCGAAGCAGCCCCTGCATTTTGTACATTTATACTGAAACCCTGGGGCTGCCTTGCAGCCCTTTCGCGACACAAGGCCGCTCCCACAGGGGATCGTGTTAAAGCGACCAGGTGACTAGATGAATTTTTCTTAAATCGCCGGTTGTCTATTCTTTGGCACAATCAAATCTCTATTAGATGCCCAGGAACCAGCATGCCTCGCGTACTGACCATCGAAGACGACGCCGTCACCGGCCAGGAAATCGTCGCCGAACTTACCAGCCACGGCCTGGAGGTCGAATGGGCCGACAACGGCCGTGAAGGCCTGGCCAAGGCCATTGCCGGTGGCTACGATCTGATCACCCTGGACCGCATGCTGCCCGAGGTCGATGGCCTGACCATCGTCACCACCCTGCGCAGCCTCAAGATCGCCACGCCGATCCTGATGATCAGCGCCCTCTCCGACGTCGACGAACGGGTACGCGGCCTGCGGGCCGGCGGTGACGACTACCTGACCAAGCCGTTTGCCTCCGATGAAATGGCCGCACGGGTCGAGGTATTGCTGCGCCGCAACAGTGTGCCCATGACCCAGACACGCCTGCAGGTCGCCGACCTGCAACTGGACCTGATCAGCCACGAGGCGCGCCGCGGTGACAATACGCTCAACCTGCTGCCCACCGAATACAAACTGCTGGAGTACCTGATGCGCCACAGCGGCCAGGTGATCACACGGATGATGATCTTCGAAGAAGTCTGGGGCTACCATTTCGACCCCGGCACAAACCTGATCGACGTGCACATCGGTCGCTTGCGCAAGAAAATCGACTCCCCCGGCCAGTCGCCGCTGATCCGTACGGTACGGGGCTCCGGCTATGCCATTGCTGAACCCGTCTAAAGGCTGGAGCTCCTCGACAAGCCGCCTGCTGGCGCTGTACAGCTTTCTGTTCGTGGCCTGGAGCAGCATCCTCATGGGGGTGCTGTACTTCGAGGTGTCCAGCTACCTGAACAAGCTCACCCGCCATTCCATGTTGCAGCGCCAGCACCTGTTCGCGCACATGAGCGGCAAGCAGCTGGACGACGCCCTGATCGCCAGCCAGGCCTTCGAGGAGCGCAGCTTTGACGCCTATGGCCTGTTCGACACCCAGCTCAACCCGATTGGCGGCAGTGTGCGCGCCCTCCCCCCGGAGCTCAGGCTGGACGGCAAGATCCATGAGTTGAAACGCTGCCTGGATGCCGACGACCCACACCTGCCCCGCGACAGCTGCGATGCGGTGGCGATCAAAGTGCAGGATGGCCGCTGGCTGGTACTGTTCCGCGATAACGGCTCACTGTTCGTGGTTACCCGGATCATCCTCGATGCCCTGCTCTGGGGTATCTCCTTGACGCTGATCCCAGGTTTTGCCGGCTGGTACCTGCTACGGCGCAGGCCGCTCAAGCGTATCCGCGCAATCCAGGCCCAGGCCGAGCTGATCGTTGCCGGCGACCTGACCCACCGCTTGCCGTTGTCGGCCCGGCGCGATGAGCTGGACATGCTGGCTGCCATCGTCAACGCCATGCTGGACCGCATCGAGCGGCTGATGCATGAGGTGAAGGGGGTGTGCGACAACATTGCCCATGACCTGCGTACCCCGCTCACCCGCCTGCGCGCCCAGCTGTACCGGATTCGCCAGCAGAGCGACGTCGACTCCGCGCAAGCCGAGGCGCTGGACCAGGCCATCGGCGAAACCGACACGCTGATGGCGCGTTTTCGCGGGTTGCTACGCATCAGCGAACTGGAAGACCGCCAGCGCCGGGCCGGCTTCGTCCAGCTTGACCCGCATGAACTGCTGGTCGAACTGCACGACTTCTATTTGCCTTTGGCCGAGGATGGCGGCATCCACCTGGAACTGCGCCAACCCGCGCAGCTGCCGGCACTGCACGGTGACCGCGAACTGCTGTTCGAGGCACTGGCCAACCTGGTGGGCAACGGTATCAAGTTCACGCCCGAGGGTGGGCAAGTGCGAATTAGCGCGACACACGACGAAACCGGCGTGCACCTGGCTATCGAGGACAGCGGGCCGGGCATTCCCGAAGAAGAGCGTACTGCGGTGCTGAAGCGGTTCTATCGCAGCGATGAAGGCCATCGCCATGCCGGGTTTGGGCTGGGATTGTCGATCGTTGCGGCGATCGTGGACCTGCATGGGTTCAGGCTGGAAATTGGGGAGAGCGAGTTGGGTGGGGCGAAGTTGGTATTGCACTGCCCGCTTGCCGGGCTTGGCAAGTAAAAGCCGGGGCCGCTTTGCGCCGCGAAAGGGCTGCAAAGCAGCCCCAGTACGCCGATCAGTCAGCCAAACGCCAGGTAGTCGTGCCCTTGCTGTCTTCCAGCACCACACCCATTGCGGTGAGCTGGTCGCGGATACGGTCCGACTCGGCCCAGTTCTTGTCCGCACGCGCCTGCAGACGCGCCTGAATCAGGCCTTCCACCTCGGCAGCATCAACCTTGCCTTCGGCACCGGCACGCAAGAAGTCATCGGCCTCCAGCTGCAGCACACCCAGCACCTCACCCAGCTCGCGCAGGCGGCCAGCCAGGCCGGCAGCAGCCTCCGGGTCGCTGTCGCGCAGGCGGTTGATCTCGCGAACCAGGTCGAACAGCACGGCGCAGGCTTCGGGGGTGCCGAAGTCGTCGTTCATCGCCACGCTGAAACGCTCGACAAACGCTTCGCCGCCCTTGGCCGCGACCCGTGGCAAGCCACGCAGGGCGTGGTAGAAGCGCTCAAGCGCGCCCTTGGCGTCGCGCAGGCTGTCTTCGGAGTAGTTGATCGCGCTGCGATAGTGGCTGGCCACCAGCAGGTAACGCACCACTTCAGGGTGGTACTTCTCGAGCACATCGCGGATGGTGAAGAAGTTGTTCAACGACTTCGACATCTTCTCGCCGTTGATCCGGATCATGCCGCAGTGCATCCAGGCGTTGGCGTACTGCTGGCCTGTGGCCGCCTCGCTCTGGGCAATCTCGTTCTCGTGGTGCGGGAACTCAAGGTCGCTGCCACCGCCGTGAATGTCGAAGCTCTCACCCAGGCAGCAGGTGGACATCACCGAGCACTCGATGTGCCAGCCCGGACGGCCCGGGCCCCATGGCGATTCCCAGCTCGGTTCACCGGGCTTGACGCCCTTCCACAGCACGAAGTCCAGCGGGTCTTGCTTGGCTTCGTCGACCTCGATGCGTGCGCCGATGCGCAGGTCTTCGATCTTCTTGCGCGACAGCTTGCCGTAGCCGACGAACTTGCCGACGCGGTAGTACACGTCGCCATTGCCTGGGGCATAGGCATAACCCTTGTCGATCAGGGTCTGGATCATCGCGTGCATGCCGGCGATATGGTCGGTGGCACGTGGCTCCTGGTCTGGCGGCAGGATGTTCAGGCGGCGCTCGTCTTCGTGCATCGCGTCAATCATGCGGGCGGTCAACGCGTCGAAGCTTTCGCCGTTCTCGTTGGCCCGGTTGATGATCTTGTCATCGATGTCGGTGATGTTGCGCACATACGTCAGCTCGTAGCCGCTCTTGCGCAGCCAGCGGGTGACCAGGTCGAAGGCCACCATGCTGCGGCCATGGCCCAGGTGGCAGTAGTCGTACACGGTCATGCCGCACACGTACATGCGCACCTTGTTGCCATCCAGCGGCTTGAAGGTTTCCTTCGCTTTGCTCAGGGTGTTGTAAATGGTAAGCACGGCGTTTCCTCAGCTGCCCCAGGAGTCACGCAGGGTGACAGTGCGGTTGAACACCGGGCGGCCCGGCTGGCTGTCTTTCAGGTCGGCGCAGAAGTAGCCTTCGCGCTCGAACTGGAAGCGGTCCTCGGGTTGCGCCTGGGCCAGCGACGGCTCGGCACGGCAACCGCTGAGCACTTGCAGCGAGTCCGGGTTGATGTTGTCCAGGAAACTGCCGCCCTCCTCGGTCTTTTCCGGGTTCGGCGAGCGGAACAGGCGGTCGTACAGGCGCACTTCGCACTCGACGCTGCCCTCGGCCGGCACCCAGTGGATCACCCCCTTGACCTTGCGGCCTTCAGGGTTCTTGCCCAAGGTGTCCGGGTCGTACGAGCAACGCAGCTCGACGATATTGCCATCGGCGTCCTTGATGGCTTCGTCGGCGCGAATCACGTAGCTGCCACGCAGGCGCACTTCACCGGCCGGTTCCAGGCGCTTGTAGCCCTTCGGCGGCTCTTCCATGAAGTCATCGCGGTCGATGTACAGCTCGCGCGCGAACGGCAACACACGCACGCCCATGTCTTCTTTCGGGTGGCGTGGCAGCTCAAGCTGTTCCACCTGGCCTTCCGGGTAGTTGGTGATGACCACTTTCAGTGGGCGCAGCACGCACATGGCGCGCGGTGCGGTGCGGTCCAGGTCGTCACGGATGCTGAACTCGAGCATCGACATGTCAACCACGCCGTCGGAACGGTTGGTGCCGATCATTTCGCAGAAGTTGCGAATCGAAGCCGGGGTGTAGCCGCGGCGACGGAAGCCGGACAGCGTCGACATGCGCGGGTCGTCCCAGGCGTCGACGTGCTTTTCGTCAACCAGCTGCTTGAGCTTGCGCTTGGACGTGATGGTGTAGTTCAGGTTCAGGCGGCTGAACTCGTACTGGCGCGGGTGCGCCGGCACCGGCAGGTTGTCGAGGAACCACTCGTACAACGGGCGATGCCCTTCGAACTCCAGGGTGCAGATCGAGTGGGTGATGCCCTCGATAGCGTCCGACTGGCCGTGGGTAAAGTCGTAGTTGGGGTAGATGCACCATTTGTCACCGGTCTGGTGATGGTGGGCATGACGGATGCGGTACAGGATCGGGTCGCGAAGGTTCATGTTCGGCGAGGCCATGTCGATCTTGGCCCGCAGCACGCACTCACCGTCCTTGAACTCGCCGGCCTTCATGCGGGCGAACAGCTCGAGGTTTTCTTCCACGCTACGCTCGCGGAACGGGCTGTTCTTGCCCGGCTCCTTGAGGTTGCCGCGGTATTCTTTCGCTTGATCAGGGGTCAGGTCGCAGACATAGGCCTTGCCACGCTTGATCAGCTCGACCGCCCAGTCGTGCAACTGGTCGAAGTAGCTGGACGCATAACGCACGTCGCCGGCCCAGTCGAAGCCCAGCCATTTGACGTCGCTTTGAATGGCGTCGATGTATTCCTGGTCTTCCTTGGCCGGGTTGGTGTCATCGAAACGCAGGTGGCAGACGCCCCCGAATTCCTTGGCCAGGCCGAAGTTGACGCAGATCGACTTGGCGTGGCCAATGTGCAGGTAGCCGTTAGGCTCCGGCGGGAAGCGAGTGACGATGCTGCTGTGCTTGCCCGAGTCCAGGTCGGCCTGGATGATCGGCCGCAGGAAGTTCGCAGGGACAGCGGGGGCGCCTTTGGCAGCGGCGTTGGGCGCGTTGTCGGCAGTGGGCTTGCTCATAGGATCCTTGAATGCACGTGTCCGGCCTGGGTAGGCCGATTGAATCAAAGGGCCTATCATAGCCGAAGCAGTCAAGCTGCTGACAGTCGGGCCCGGACAAACTGGCGTGATTTATCACGGCTTTTTGCCCAAGCCTGGCAAAATGGCCAGTGCGCGCCATGTGTCGTGATCGCCTGAACATGCGTCAGGTGATAATCGGCGCCCTGCGCACCCTAATTCCCGATTGCCTTGAAAAAGCGAGTTTCAGCATGTCCAAAGTCAAACTGACCACCAACCACGGCGACATCGTCATTGAACTGAACGCTGAAAAAGCCCCGATTACCGTGGCCAACTTCATCGAATACGTCAACGCAGGCCACTACACCAATACCGTGTTCCACCGGGTGATCAAAGGCTTCATGATTCAGGGCGGCGGTTTCGAGCCAGGCATGAACGAAAAGCGTGACAAGCGTGCCAGCATCCAGAACGAAGCCGACAACGGCCTGAAAAACGCCAAGTACACCATCGCCATGGCCCGCACCATGGAGCCGCACTCTGCTTCGGCGCAGTTCTTCATCAACGCCTCCGACAACGACTTCCTCAACCACAGCGGCAAGAACGTACAAGGCTGGGGCTACGCGGTGTTCGGCGAAGTGATCGAAGGCCGTGAAGTGGTTGATGCCATCGAGAAGGTCGCCACCGGTTCCAAGTCCGGCCACCAGGACGTACCAAAAGAAGACGTGATCATCGAGAAAGCCGAGATCATTGGGTGATACTGCTGATCTCCGATCTGCATTTGCAAGAAGAGCGCCCGGACATTTCCCGGGCGTTTCTTGATCTGCTCGACGGCCGTGCCCGCCACGCCAAGGCGTTGTACATCCTGGGCGACTTTTTCGAAGCCTGGATCGGCGACGATGCCATGACCGCCTTCCAGCAGTCGATCTGCCAGGCCATGCGCCGGCTGAGCGACAGCGGCACGGCCATCTTCCTGATGCATGGCAACCGTGACTTCCTGATTGGCCAGGCTTTCTGCGACGCCGCAGGCTGCACATTGCTGAGCGACCCCAGCGTGATCGAACTGGGCGGTGAACAGGTTTTGCTGATGCATGGCGACACCTTGTGCACCCGTGACGTGGGCTACATGAAGATGCGCCGTTTACTGCGCAACCCGCTGAGCCTGTGGGTGTTGCGCCACCTGCCGCTGTCGGCCCGCTACAAGCTGGCGCGCAAGCTGCGCAGCGAAAGCCGCACACAAACGCGGATGAAGTCCACCGAAATTGTCGACGTCACACCGGAGGAAGTGCCCAAGGTGATGGCGGCGCACGGCGTGCGTACGCTGGTGCATGGCCATACCCACCGGCCGGCGATACACAAGCTGGTGGTTGATGGGGAGCCGGCACGGCGCATCGTGCTGGGCGACTGGGACCGCCGCGGTTGGGCCTTGCAGGTTGACGAGCAGGGCTTTCAGTTGGCGCCGTTCGAGTTTTCCTGACCCGGCGGGTCGCCCTCTTCGCGGGTAAACCCGCTCCCACAGGCTCCGTATCAACGCTGCAAGCGGAGCGATTCCTGTGAGAGCGGGTTTACCCGCGAATGGGCCGGCGCACGCTGACGCTTCAGGGCTGGCTGACTACCACCCCCTTGTCCCGCTCACTGATCACCACTTCCCGATACGCCGGGTCTGCCTTGATCTGAGCCTCGGTAAACGGAATCACCGCCAGTTGCTTGGCCGCAAATGCTTTGGTCTGGTCACTGGCATGCGCCGAAGCCTTCTCACTCGACTGGGAAAAGGCAAGCAGGCCACGGGCTTCTGGCCCCTTGTCGGTAAAGCTGACCAATTGCAGGTAGCTGGTGCCACTCACCACCAGCCGCTTGCCCTGCCCGTGCGGGACACTGTACATCGCGTTGTACACGCCCAGCGCCTGCGGGCCACCCGGTACCGGCGTGCCATCAAGCGCCTGCTGCACCTGCCCCCAACGCGCCTCCCCCGCTACACCGCTGTCGCTCACCTGCTTGAGCGAAGCCAGTGCCGCCTCGTGTACCAGCTTGCGCACGGCCGCCTGCTCCACCGCCAAACCACGCGGCGTGTGCTGCGGGTCGGCCGGGTCAAAGGCTACGCGCCAGCTTTCCGGGTGTTCGGCCAGGGCGTTGAACAGGTTCTGGAAATGCACCAGGCCAATGCCGCTGTCGAGGTCGGCCTTGCCATTCCAGGCCGCCAAGCTACTGCACACGGCCTGTACATCCGCGCTTGCGCCCTTGCACCATTGCAGCAGGTCTGGCAGCACCAGGCTGGCCAGGTAGACCTCGTCGTCGGTCACCATGCGCTGCAGGTCATCCACGCCCAGCCTTGCCGTGCCCTGCAGGCGCTGCAGGGCAAAGCGGCTGCGCATGCCCAGCGGCTGGTCACTGCGGCTGACCAAGGGTGAATAGCCGGTCAGCGGCTGCGCCGGGTTGGCCATCCAGGCCGGGTCGTTGGAGTTCTGCACGAAATCCTGGCGTTCAAGGCTCGGCAACAGTCGCGCCGGGAAGATTCCCGGTTGCGCAGCCTGCGCATCGACCTTCCACTGACAGGCGCTGCGCGAACCATCCAGCACCACCATGCGCCCTTGCCCTTGTGGGTTGCTGCAGGCACCCAGCAGTTGCTGGTCGACATACGGCACCACCGACTGGTTCAGGTACAACGCCCCACCGCCCTGGTCCACGGCCAAGGTGTTGACCCAAGGAATACCCTGCAACTGCTCGACCGAGCCTTTCAGCGCCGCCAGGCTGTCGGCACGGTTGATCTGGTACCACTGCTGCAACACTCGGGTGTTGTCCAGGTTGGCGTCACGCAAGCTGTAGGCCGCGTGCGCATCCCAGTCCAGGCGCCCGGGCCATTGCACCACCGGGCCGAATTGCGAGCTGTAAACCTGCCGCTCTACCTGGCTCAGGCTGCCATCTTCTGCCTTGACCGCAACGCTGATGGTTTGCCGGGCCAGTGGCAGCGACTTGCCATCAAGCAGGTAACGGGTCGGGTCCTTGGGGTCGAGCTGCAGCCGATACAGGGTGAAGTGGTTGGAGGTGTCGACGGTGTGCGTCCAGGCCAGGTGCCTGTTGAAACCGATATTGACCACCGGCAGGCCCGGCAATGCCGCGCCCATCACATCGAGCTGGCCAGGGATGGTCAGCTGCATCTGGTAGAAGCGCATCCCGCCCATCCACGGGAAGTGCGGGTTGGCCAACAACAGGCCGCGGCCATTGGCCGAACGCTGCGCGCCCACGGCCACCGCATTGCTGCCGCGCTCCGTGGCAAAGCGTTCTTGCCGCGCCAGCGCTTTGGCGAAACCTGCCGACGCCTGCTGGCTGCCCGCCGCAGGTGGGTGCGCGCCCGCCAGTGCCTCGACGAACTGCCCTATACCCCCCTCGGCCAATAGCCTGCGGGTCAGTTTGACCAGGTCCTGGCCGGTGATCGACCGCAGCCACTCACCGTTGCCACATTCGGCGGGCAAGCCTTCGCGGCGGCGCTCGGCGAGCGCCCGGTTGTAGCCGCTGGCATAGCCCGCCAGCAGTGCCTGCACCTGCGCCGGTTGCGCCTGCAGGAACGCATCGACTGCCGTCGGGCTGTTGAGCCAGGTGAAAAACAGGTCGCTGGTCAGGTTGTCACGCTGCTCCAGGGTCTTGCCCTTGGCACCAAAATGGCGTGAGCGCTCACCGCTCACGGTCAGCACCTCGTTCGCCAGCAGGCACAGGTTGTCCTGGGCATAGGCATAGCCAACGCCGTAGCCCAGGCCGCGCTCATCCTTGGCCACGATATGCGGCACCCCGTAACTGGTTCGACGGATCTGTGCGCTGGCATCAGTAGCGGGCTCCGCCTGCACCGCAACGCTGAAGGCTACCAGTGCAGCGGCCAGGCCTGCGCACGTCATGGGACGGGAAAGTGGAAACACGGGCACTCCTCGGATTCGGGGTCTATCCCGATCAGACGAACGGCCAGGTGAAAATTTTACGTGTTACAAGGCGATGGAACGTCTTGAAGAGGAACAGCCATTTTTTTTACGAGTGGGTTGCAGTTTTTGCGTTCTCATTCGTCCTAGTAAGTGAGGCAACCACATTTCGGGTTCGTCCACGAAAAGGAGCATTCACATGTACAACCCGCAACCCTCAACTCAAGCCGGGCGCGTCCCAGGCAAAGCGCCCAACGGACAGGACGTTTTTTCTGAGGAACGCATCGGCAACGAACAGATCCGCGAGCTGCTGCGCACCTTCGGCCTGCGAACCAGCCTGATCCGGCTCAAGGTGATCGATGCCTTGCACGCCGCTGACCGCAATGGCCGCAGCATTGGCGTACGCGGCGTGCATGCACAACTGGAACAGCTGGATATTCCGCTGTCGTTCCTCAGCGTGCGAGAGGTGCTCAAGCGGCTGTGCACCGAAGGTGTCATCGAACTGGGCAACGACAAGTGTTACAGCCTCAACCCCCAGGCGCGCGCCGTACTGGAGCAGACACACACGCGCTGAGCGCATGGCCGGCCACACCTGGCCGGCCCGCACGGATCAGGGCTTGACCTTGCGCCGCAGAATGCCGTTGATCACCACGACCACAACGGCGATGGCGATGGCCGCCATCTGGAAGGTCTGCTCACTGATCGTGCCCTGCTTCTGCAGGTGGGACAGGCCCAGCATCAGGCCCAGTACCACCAGGATGATCAGAAGGGAATATTTGAGGCGCTGCACGTGTGTCATCGAAAGTTCCTTGCAACATCAGGGGCAAATGGCTCGCAACGAGCCGTGGCAATGATACAACGCCCATAGGGCCCGGCGCTGCATTTCCTGCTGGGTAGGGTGGCGACTGCCTGAAAGCATGGGGCTCCAAGCACCCATGCCGGAGGCATCATGTACAAATCCCTGCTATTCGCGTCCCTGATTCTGACCCCGCTTACCCTTCACGCGCTGGACACCCGCGAGGTAACGGCAGCGCAACTGCTTGAGCTTGGTCGCGACCTGGAGCGCCATGCTGGCGCCAGCCAGTGGCAACAACTGTGGCAGCGCGTGCGTCAGGCTGGCTACCTGCATGCACCCGGCGCCCCACTGCATTTCAGCGCCCCCATGGCCCAGCTGCCCGATTTGGTCCGGCAGACCTTAGCCCAAGCCGATCAGGTGCAGGCGCTACACCAGACCCAGGCGCTGTACCGCCGCAGCTTTTCCGGCACGGTCATCGGTCAGCGCGGCGGGCAGCCATTGCATGCCTTGTGCCTGCTGGTCGACTGGCGGGCGCTGCCACAAAGCATGCTCGATGCGCCTCAGGCCTACCTGCGCAGCGCCAGTCTGGTGACCAGCTACCCCTGTAACTGAGGGTGCCCCGCCCCATCACTCGACGTGCACAGCGCCCTGATGGGAAATCAACCGCCACAGCCACATCTTGAAGACATGTCCTACAACGCAGGATATCGCTGCCTGCAACCGCTGTTCACCGAGGCTACAAATTGCAACCCATATGCCGCCTAGCGACGTGCCGTGGCTGTCACACAGAATTTGCTCACACCGTCGACATAACGCCGCTGGTGATCGGGTCGCACACCCCCATCCCGAAGGAGCGCCATATGGAATTACCAGACTTGAGCCTCATCGATATCAGCCAACTGCCCCACTCGCTGCAGGCCCTGGTCGACTGTATCGGCATCGACAATGCCTACCAGTTGACCTGCGCCTACGGCGGCAGGCCCAAATACATCCCCAAGTACCGCGAGCGTACCAAGCTCGCCGACGTACTGCCGGCCGAAGCGCTGGACGCACTGATCAAGCGCTTTGCCGGGGTAGCCCTGGAGATCCCCAAGGCTGACCACTTCCTACGCCAGCTGCGCAATCAGCAGATCCAGAAAGAAAGCGCCAATGGCCTTTCACGCAGCCTGCTGGCCAACAAGTACGGCCTGAGCCTGCGCCAGATCGGCAACATCCGTCGTCAGGAACCTTGCGCTCGCTGACGACCAGCACCGAGGCCGCCAGAGGTGGCCACCCTTCCCCTCCATAAAAAGAGCAACAAAACATGTCGATAGATAACAGCCTCATCGGATCCGTGATCAACGCCTTGCCCATGGACCGCATGATCGCAGGCCCCCTGCAGGCCATGGTCCAGGCCCAGGTTACCGCCAGCAAGTCGTACGCCGACTTCCTGATGCAGGTATGTGTGCAGGACGGCAAGGCCGTGGCTATCCAGTTCGATTACGACGAGACCATCGTCGACGAACAGGGTGAATACAAGGGCGTGGTCAGCAAGACCATGAAGGTGCCATTGCTGGCGGCCATCACACACCCGAACATCTCCATCGATGAAGGTAATGTCGAATTCGAGCTGATCATCAATCAGATGTCGGAAGACACCTCCAGCACGGAAATGGGTGCGGACGTGACCGGCTCACTGGGGTGGGGGCCCTTCAAGCTGAACGTAAAGGGCAGCGTCAGCCACAAGTCCGCCCAGACACGCAAGACCGACACCCGCGCCCGCTACGCCTTCAATACGACGATGAAGCGCCAGGAGCCACCTGAAGCAATGATGAGGGTGATCGAGTTCCTCACCGACGCGGCAACCAAGCCAACCGTGGTCAGAACCGCCGAACTGCAGAGCCCGGACGAAATTTCCCAGGCCGACACCTTGAAAGACCCTGCTGCCGATGCAGGCAACAACACCCCTTGAGACGCTCCACGAGCCGCAAACAGCCCCCTGGCCAGCACCGGGGGGGCACCACCTGGCCTGAGGAGTCGAGCCCATGAACAAGCCCCCTGCCCCGATGACCTCCATCGACCTGCGTGAGATCACCCGTGGCCTGCAGGAAGCCGCAAGCGCCACCAACAGCCTGATTGCACAGCAGTACATCAACCTGTTCGACCAGTTCTTCGAGTGCGACAGCGACGCCTTGGGCGCCCCCATGAAAGCCAAGATGGTCGAAGTGGCCATGGATGGGCAGCACATCATGCGCGTCCCCCTGTTTGCACTGGTGTCGCCCAAGGGCCTGGCCCTGGAGCGCATGCAGGTGGACCTGTCGGTCCGGGTCAAAGGGACCGAAGCACAACAGGCACTGCTGACCGCGAGCGAGAACAAGGCTGCCAGCTTCAAGGTCACCATCGGTGGCCAAGGCCGTCAGGGCGAAGGCCGTGACCCTGACGAAGTGCAGATCCGCATGCAGTTCCAGGCCAGCGAGCCGCCGGAAGCCCTGAACCGGCTCATCGAGGAGTACACCAGCCTGATCACCCCGGTACGCGCCCCCGGCCCACTGCCCTCGCCCGACACCAACGAATTCATCGAGGCGGCCACTGTCCGTTGACGGCCGCCCCGACACCGCTTCAGAAATCGCGCTTGTAGAAGATGTCCAGTGAGCTGGCCAGCCCACTGGCGGCTTCCAGGTACACCTTCTTGCTCAGCTTGTAACGCAACGCGATGGTGTTGGCAGGCTCGAACACACCCACACCGTAACGCAGGCTCAGCTTCTCGGTGATGTTGCCGCTGGCGACCACGCTGGTGCTGTTGCCCGAGCCTTCGGTGTCCAGCTGGAAGTCATCGATCCCCAAGCTCGATGCCAGGCTGCCGGTGATGCCGGCACTGCCTGCCAGCCCCAGGCCCAACGCTGCCTCGGCAAGCATGTTGTTGTCCTCGCCAGAGTTGCCCAGAGGCCGCCCCAGCACGAGGTACGACAGCGCCTGCTCCTGGCTCATGGCCGGTTCCGAAAACACCTTGGTTGTGGGTTGCTCGGCACTGCCGCTCAGGCGGATACCGGCAATCACATCATCGACCGTGCGGATGGCTTCGATGTCCAGGTACGGCTGGTCGATCGGGCCGGCGAACAGCAAGCGCGCACGGCGGATGGTCAGCCGCTGGCCGTAGGCACGGTAACGACCGTCAGCCAGGCTCAACTCGCCACGGGTGTCGAGGTTGTCGCCGATATGCACGTGGCCAAGCAGGTTGGCGGTCAGGCCAAAGCCACTGAACGACAACTTGTCGCGGCCCACCTCGACATCGATGTCCATGGCCATCGCCATGGGCGGTTTGCCCTCTTCGGTCTGGTGACCGACGATTACCGTGTCATCCGATACCTTCACGGTCGACGGTGGCAGTTCGCGCACGGTGATCTTGCCTTTGGGTACTTGCACCTTGCCGGTAACCGCCAGTTTGTCGTCGATCAGGCGCAAGGTCAGGTCCGGGGCGACCTCCAGCGTTGCATAAGGCTCGACCGTGACCGGCAGTTGCTGGCCTTGCAGGCGCAAGTCCATGCCCAATGCCTGCCCCCACGTGAGGTTGCCGCTCAACTGGCCGCGCCCTGCATCGCCGCTGCGCCAGTTGCCATTGAGTTGCACCTGATCGCCGGCGATCAGCGCCTGCAATGTCAGGTCCTCAAGGCTGGCCGGCAACTCGGCGCCACTCACTTCGCCACCGCTGAGCATCAGGTTGCCGTTGACCTGTGGTGCCAGCAAGGTGCCTGAAAGCCGCCCACTGCCGTTGAGCTGCCCGGCCAGGCGTTCGACCATCGGCACGAACGGACGCGCCACCGACAGGTCCAGCCCGGCCAGGCGGAAATCACCTGACAACGGCTTGTTCTTGCCCAACGGGTCGAGGCGCGTATTGACGTTCAGCTCGCCCAGGCGCTCTCCACGGAACGCCAGGCGAGTATCGATACGCCGTGGCGCCAACGTGCTGTCGACACGCAGGGCCTGATAGGGGAAATCGACCCAACGGCCCTTGTCGCGCACACGCAGCGTGCCCCCACTGGCATCAATGACAATGTTGCCTTTGGGGCCGCTGGCCGGGATGTCCAGATTGATATCCGCATTGAGCAGGCCCTGCCAGGCGAAGTCTTTTGGCAGCCACTGGGCAAGGCTGTCGAGCGGGAACTGCTTGAGGTGGTAGCGCAAGCGCGGCTCGGGCGCCAGGCGTTGGTCGTCACCACACAGGCTGGCCTGGCCAGATCGCCAGCAATGGGCACCGAAGTCCAGCTGGCCGCTGGCCAGACGCTGCAGGCGTGCCGGCGATTGCAGCTGCCAATCCTGGCCACCGGCCTGGATACGCCCACTCGCGAGGCGGCCACGCCAGTCACCCTTGCTCAACTGGCCGTCCAGGCCCAGGTCAAGCTTGAGTTGCGGGCCATCCAGCGCCAAGGTCAAGGCTTGCTGGCGAATGTCGCCTTTGCCGTTGGCCTGCAGCGTGCCCAATGCCGTGTCGCCCAGGTGAATGCCAGTGGCCTTTAGCTCGATCACACCGCGCTGGGCGTTGTCCAGGCGGGCATCCAGGTCCAGCTGTTGCAGCCGGTTTTCGGCCTGGGCCAAGCGCTGGCCCTGCAAGGTCAGCGTGCCTTGAGGAGCCTGCAAGGTGCCGGCAACATCCAGCCGGCCCTTGACCTGGCCTTGCAGCCTTGGCCACAGCTGGCCCAGGCGCGGGAGGTCAAGGTCGATTCGCCCGGCCAGGCGCTGCTGCAAGCTGCCACTGCCGTTGATACGGTTGTCCCCCAGCTGGATCGCCAGGGCGCCGAGTGTCCAGTTCTGCCCCGCCCCCTGGGCCTCAGCCTTGAACACTGCCGGCTGGCCGCGCAGGCGGCCCTTGAGATCAAGCTGGGCATCAAGGGTGAGCACCTCGCCCTTCATCTCGCCCTTGCTGCGCAGCGGACCCGCCAAGGTGCCCGGCAGCTCCGCCAGCCAATAGGCCGGGTCGAGCGCCGAAAGCTGCAAGTCGACATCCCAGGCCAAGGTGTCGGCAAAACGCACGGCCACACTGCCGGCGGCCTTGCCTTGCCCGGCGGTCAGCGCCAGTTGCGGCAGTTTCACCTGGGTCAGGTCACCTTCGAACGGGCTGACCAGGCTGAACGCCCCTGCCGGGCCGTCGAGGTCGCCTTTGAAGGTGCCCTGATAATTGCCATCGCGATAATGCACCTGAGTATTGAAACGCTTGAGGGTAACCTCGGGCGGTGTCTCCAGTGGGTACAGGCGCAACCATGGGAAGTCCCGCCAGTCCAGCTGCGCATCGGCGGTCAAGCCTTGCTGCCAGTCGGCCGTGGCCTGCAGTTTCACGCGCTGGGTGTCGCTGGCGGTCAGGTCAAGGGCATCGAGCCTGGCGCCTTTGCTGTCGACCAACCCGGACAGCGCCAACGCGATTGGCGACTGTTCAGCCGGCAGGCTGGCCGTTCCCGACAGTTGATAACCCTTGAGCAGGTCGCCCTTGGCATCAAGCTTGAGCTGATTCAACTGCAAGGTATCGGGCAGCGAGCCCGCCGGCTTGAATGCCTCTGAACGAATCTGCAGGGTCGCCGGCAGGTGCTCGGCCAGCGCCTGCAACTGCCCGTTCAGCGTGGCGTCGAGGTAACCGCTGCTGGTGCCGGCAAGCTTCAGTGTCTTTTGCAATTCGCCGGTGGCGGTCAGTGCCAACTGCCAGGGTTTGCCGTCCACGGCTGGCAATTGCAGCTGCGCCTGGAGTTGCACTGGCCAGTCACCTTCGGGCTGCAGGTCGCCCTGCAGGTTCAATTGCAGGTCATCGCGCTGCAGGTGCAGGCTGTCGATGCGCATGCCGGTGCCGGTCCAGTGCGCCGCCAGTTGCAAGTCACCCAGCAGGTCGCTGCCGTCCAGCCGCAGTTGGCCGACCTTGACCTCGCCCAGTTCGATGGCCAGCGGCAAGCGCAGCGCCGGCAACTGCAGCGGGCCGCTTTCGGCCGCCTCGGCACTTGGCGCAAAGGCCATGTCGATGCGTTGTGCCTGCAACCGGTCGATGCACAGGGTTGCGCGCAGCAGGCAGGCAGGCGACCAGGCCAGCAGCGGTGCCTGCACCTCTACCGTGCTGCCACCGTCGGCCCAGCGCAGCATGCTGGCCTGCCAGCTGCCAGCCAGGCGGCCTTGGAAGTCGGCCACCTCAAGCCCGGGCACCTTGCCCAGCGCCCAGCGGCTGCCCGCCTCGGTACCCAGCAGCAGGCCCAGCACCAAGCCCAGGCTCGCGACCACCCCGAGCAGGCCCAGCAGAATGTATTTGATCACGCGTTTCACAGCTCAGGCCCCATGGAAAAGTGCAGGCGAATGCCCCCTTCGTCATCCAGCGCCTTGGCCAGGTCCAGGCGCAACGGCCCGACCGGCGATACCCAGCGCACACCAAAACCGACACCGGTCTTGAGGCTGGGCAGCTCAAGGTTGTTGAACGAGTTACCCTGGTCGACAAACGTCGCGATCCGCCACTTTTCGGTCAACGAATACTGGTACTCGACACTGCCGGCCACCATGTAACGCCCGCCGATGCGGTCGCCATCGCTGTTTTTCGGCGACAGGGTCTGGTAGTCGTAGCCACGCACGCTCTGGTCGCCACCGGCGAAGAAGCGCAGCGACGGCGGAATGTTGTTCTTGAAGCCATTGGTCGCACTGCCGCCGAACTGTACGCGACCGAGCAAGCGGTGGTTCTGGCCAAGCGTGGTCAGGCCCTTGAGCAGGACATTGCCGTGCAACAGGTTGGTGTCGGAAACCAGCCCTTCCTTGGCCGCCTGCACATCGAACTGCAGCCGGTAGCCGTTGTGCGGATCGATGCGGTTGTCACTGCGCAGGAAGGAATAGCTCACGCCAGGCATCAGCAGGTTGCTCAGCCCGGAATCGTCACCCAGGCGATACTCCTCGCGCTGGTACTTGAGCGAAATGACCCGCTGCCAGCCGCTGGGCAGCTTGCTGTGCCACTCGGGGCCGACTGTCAGCAGTTTGCTGAGGGTATCGGTACCGGCAAGCTCCTCGTTCTGGTAGCCGCCGGCGAAGCGCAACTTGTCGGTCAGTGGCGGGTCGAGGGGGATGTCGTACCACAGGCCAACGTTCTGCCGGGGTGCCGACAGCTCGGTTTCCCAACCATAACTGTGGCCCTGCGGGTTGACCCAATGGCGGGTCCAGTTGGCCTTGCCACGCGGACCGACGTCGGTCGAGAAGCCCAGGCCCAAGCCCATGGTGCGTGGTTTGCGGGTTTCCAGGCGGACATCCACCGGGATTTCTTCACCCACCGCGGCGGTGGGCGCAGCATCCACCCGCACGCCTTCGAAATACCCGCTCGATTGCAGGTCATTGTTCAGTTCGGCAATCAGTTCCGAGTCGTAGGGGGTGCCCGGCTTGAACGACACCATGCGCTGCAGCAGGTCATCGTCCAGCGGCGTGTCGCCGCCGAAGGTCACTGCGCCCAAGTGATAGCGCGGACCACTCAGGTAGACCAGTTCGATATCGGCCACACCGGCCTGCGGGTCGACGGCCAGGCGCTGGCTGCTGAAGCGGCCACTGAAAAAACCGTAGCGCGACGCCTGGTTCTGGATCAGCCGCTTGGCATCTTCGTAATGGCCGTGGTTGAGTTGTTCACCTGGGCGCAGTGCCTTGCTGTCGGGCACACGGAAGGCCTTCATTTCGCTGGCGGGGCCTTCGATGCGCACGGTCACGTTGCGCAGGCGGATCGGCTCGCCCGGGTTGATGCTGAGGATCAGTTGCGGGGAATGGTCTGCGTCTTTGGGGGGCTTTACCTCGGTATCGATCTGCGCCTGGTAGTAGCCAAGTGCCTGCGCGGCTTTGCGCGCTTGCTCCTCTGCCCCGCGACTGAAGCGTAACAATGCTTCTTCATCGCGGTCACCAAGGGTGCCTATATAGCCTTCGACATTGGCCTTGAGCGCTTTGTTGGCTGGTTTTACCTTCACCAGCAACTCGCTCTGGCCCCATGCTGCGAAACTGGCGGCCCAGATAACCAGGCCCCAGGTCAATCTTCCTGAATACGTCATGCGGCAAATGCTACCAGAGCCAGGCGCTCAAGGGAGCCGCCTGGCGGGATGTTCAGGCAAAAGTGGAGGTTGAAGAGACTGGATTGGGATGGAAGAAGACCCGTTCCCGGATAGGTCCTACGGCGACCTCACCAATTTCTTCATAGCCCTGGCGCTGGTAAAAGGCCAGGTAATGTTCATTGCCGGTGTCGAGCACCACGCCCTGGGTGCCTGGTTGATCCGCGCACCAGTCGTGCACGGCTTGTAACAATTGCTCCCCGTAATGCTTGCCCTGAAACTGCGGATGTACCCCCAGCAATGGCAACACATGCACCTGATCGGTGGGCAGGCAGGTGGACAGGGCGGCCTGGTAGTCCATGTAACGCCGCGTGCAGCGCAGGCCAGTGCCGAGGATCATGCGCAGGCGCCAGGCCCAGCTGTCGGCAACGCCCAACCGGCGCACCGGCGGCACGATCAGGGCCAGGGCAATCAGGCGGTCGTCCACCAGCAAACCGATGGCAGGTAACTGCAAGTAAAAGTGCTGGCGCACCCATTCGCGCACCATCACCCGCAAGCGTTGCTCATACCCTGGGCGCTGGGCTTCGAAGATATAGGCAAAGGTAGGTTCGTGGCGGTAGGCGTTGTACAGCAGCGAACGCGCCTCGCGGCTGTAGCCGTCATCGAGCAAGCAGACTTGAGCCGGAGCGGCAGTGGTTTCGGGCATTGCGGGCAGACCTCCTGGAATGGGCGTACATTGCCTTGGAGGTGCACCACCGCGCTTCGTTCACCCCCTACAGCACGTTAGCAGCAGGCTCCCCAAGCCGCCATGCTGGTGATGTGGGGCGATGTCGGCTAGCATCCCGCCTTTTACCGGGATCGTCTTTCCATGAAGATCGTCTGTTTCAACATCAACGGCCTGCGAGCCCGCCCGCACCAGCTGGCAGCGCTGATCGAAAAGCACCAGCCGGACGTAATCGGCCTGCAGGAAACCAAGGTCAGCGACGATCAGTTCCCGCTGGCCGACGTGGAGGCGCTGGGTTACCACGTGCACTACCACGGCCAGAAAGGCCATTACGGCGTGGCGCTGCTGTCGCGCCAGGCCCCGTTGAGCCTGCACAAGGGCTTTGCCACCGATGAAGAAGAGGCCCAGCGCCGCTTCATCTGGGGCACCTTCGCCGATGCCGATGGCAACCCGATCACCATCATGAACGGCTATTTCCCCCAGGGCGAAAGCCGCGACCACCCCACCAAGTTCCCGGCCAAGCAGCGTTTCTACAGCGACCTGCAGGCACTGCTGGAAGGCCAGTTCCGCAACGACCAGCCACTGCTTGTCATGGGCGACATGAACATCTCGCCGCAGGACTGCGACATCGGCATCGGCCCGGACAACGCCAAGCGCTGGTTGAAGGCCGGCAAGTGCAGCTTCCTGCCAGAAGAGCGTGAGTGGATGGAGCGCTTGAAAGGCTGGGGCCTGGTTGACAGCTTCCGCCACCTGCACCCGGACGTCACCGACCGCTTCAGCTGGTTCGACTACCGCAGCCGTGGTTTCGAGGACGATCCCAAGCGCGGCCTGCGCATCGACCTGATCATGGCCTCGCAGCACCTGGTGCCGCGCATCAAGGCAGCGGGCGTGGACTATGAACTGCGTGGCATGGAAAAACCCTCGGACCATGCGCCGATCTGGTTGGAACTGAGCTGATCGCCGGGTGCCATATCCGCATCACCGCCGCCCTGTGGGAGCGGCCTGTCGCGATAGGGCTGCATCGCAGCCCCAGCAATGTAGACGTTGACGCAGAAATCCTGGGGCCGCTGCGCGGCCCTTTCGCGACACAAGGCCGCTCCCACAGTAGGTGTGTGGCGCTTTCGACCTCCGCACTCACAACCCCAACCGCAACGCCTCCCCCACCCCGGCCCCACGGACATCGTCCGCCGCGCTGACCAGGGCAAAGTTGTAAGCCCCATGCGACCAGTACCGCGCCTCCAGCTGGCCATCGACCCGCTGCCCGTCCGGCATGCGCCGATACAGCTCGCCCGGTGAGCGCAAGAACAGGCTGATGCGCTGGCCCTTGCCATCCTCAAACACCAGCAGCGCCGCCGGCCCCTGCTCGTTGCTGAGCAAGCGCGCCCCCACCGGTTTGAAGCCATAGCCCGCCAGGTCCGGCAATTGCCCTACGCGGCTGAAATGCCGCCCCAACCAGTCGCGCAACTGCCCCGCATCACTGGCCTGGATATCCAGCGCCTCGCTGCCGGCAAACAAACGGTGCGCCTGGACGGCATCGGCCATGGGCAGGTCGACTCGTGCCAGGGACGCATCGCGCACCTGCCAGCCGCCCAGCCCTCCCACACCCAATGCCAGCATCACCACCGCCGCTGCGGCCCAACGCCGCTGCCGACGCTGTCGCAAGTGCCGACGCACCTGCCCAAGGTCCAATTGCGCTGCCCCGGGCAGTTCGCCAAACCCGGCCAGCGCAGTACGCAACCGGCGGGCATCGGCGCGCCAGCCCTCCACCCGTGCCGCCGCCTGTGGGTTGGCCGCCAGCCAGGCCTGCACCTCGGCCCGGCGCACAGGCGCCAGGCGCTCATCGATGTAAGCGTGCAATTCGTCTTCGCTGGGGATCAGACGCGTCATTTCAGTCTCCGCAAGGCCGGGGGCTGGGGGTTGCCCTCGGTCAGTTCGCGCAAGGCGCTGCGGGCGCGCGACAGGCGCGACATCACAGTGCCGATAGGGATGCCCAGGGCCTGGGCGGCTTCCTTGTAACTCAAGCCTTCGATGCTGATAAGCAGCAACAAGGCGCGCTGTTCGGCCGTCAGCCGGGCAAACGCCTGCAAGTCGGCCTGGGCCAGGACACTGGCCTCAAGATTGGCCCCTTGCGGCTCCTCCTCGTACTCGGCACGGCCGAACCAGGACAGCCAGCGCGCATGCAGGCGGTCGCGGCGCTTACCATCAAGGAAAAGCCGATAGAGGATGGTAAACAGCCAGGCCCGCAGCGCCTCGGCATCGCGTTGCTGGTCGCGTCGGCTGAGGGCCCGCTCGACCGTGGCCTGCACCAGGTCATCGGCGCTGCCCGGCTCGCGGGTCAGCCACACGGCAAAGCGGCGCAGGCGGGCCAGCAGCTCGCGCCACTGGTGGTCATCCAGATCGTGCATGGAAAAGTCCCGGCCTTTGAAGTTGTCATTGTAAAGGCAGACGCCTGCCAGGAAATTCTATTCCCGCCGATGGAATAAGTTTTTCCCTGCCGCGTCGTACTGGCACCTTCACCAAACCGGACGATGACCATGAACTCACCTTTGCACGGCCCGGCGAAAGCCGTGCGCCTGGCTGCCATCGGCGCCGTGATGCTGGCCGCAGGCGCCGGCTTTGCCTACGCCGCCGGCTGGCTCGGCGAAAGCCGGCTGACGCCACAGCGTATCATCGACACCTTCGAGGCCCAGGCCGGGCATTACCCAGGCTACCGGAAGAACCATGCCAAGGGCCTGTGCGTCAGCGGCTACTTCCAGGCCAGCGGGCAGGCCGCCAACCTTTCTACTGCGCGCGTCTTCAGCCAGGCACGCGTGCCGGTAACCGGCCGTTTCGCCATTGGCGGTGCCAACCCGTTCGCACCGGACACCGGCATACCCGTGCGCAGCCTGGCCATTCAGCTGAGTACCGACGACGGGCAGGTATGGCGCACCGGCATGAACAACCCTCCAGTGCTGGCAATCAGCACACCGCACGGGTTCTACGAGCAAGTGCTGGCCAACACGCCAGACCCGGCCACCGGCAAACCGAACCCTGCCAGCCTGCAGGCGTTTTTCGCAGCCCACCCGGAGAGCGCGGCGTTTCGCCAATGGGCGGCGGGCTATAAGCCCAGCAACAGCTTCGCCAGCACCCAATACCACAGTATCAACGCCTTTCACCTGATCGACGCAGGCGGCACGCGCCACCCGGTGCGCTGGCAGCTTGAGCCGCAAACCGCGTTTGCCGCGCTGCCCACCCAGATCGATGACAAACAGTTTCTACAACACGACTTGCAGCAACGCTTGGCCCAGGGCCCTTTGCGCTGGACGCTTCGCCTGGTGCTGGCCGAACCCGGCGATGCGGTGGACGACCCTGCCCGGCCCTGGCCCGCCGAGCGGCGCAGCGTAGACGCCGGCACCCTGGTGCTGGAACAGGTCGACGCCCCTGAGCAGGGGGCATGCCGCGACCTCAATTTCGACCCGTTGATCCTGCCCCGAGGCATAGAGGCATCTGCCGACCCGATCCTCGCCGCCCGTTCGGCTGCCTACTCGGAATCGTTCAACCGCCGCAGCCGTGAATCGCTCAGCACCGGAGCCCGCCCATGAAACCCGAAGCCTTCCACCCTTTTGCCCGCCTGCTGCACTGGCTGATGGCCGTGCTGATCCTGGCCATGCTGTTCATTGGTGTGAGCATGGTTGCAGACCTGTCGCTACGCCATCCTGTATTGATCGGGTTGCACAAGGCCACCGGCCTGGCACTGCTGGTGCTGGTAGTGCTGCGTATCGGGGTACGCCTGGCCGTGCCTCACCCACCCTTGCCGCGAGACCTGCCAACCCTGCAGCGCTGGGCCGCCGGGGCATCGCACTTGCTGCTCTATGGCCTGATGCTGGCCATGCCGCTACTGGGCTGGGCCATGCTGTCGGCTGGTGACTACCCTCGCCCGCTGGGCTTGCCCGCCATCGCCCCGCACAACCTGCAACTGTATGCCGTGTTGCGCCTGGCACACGGCTGGGCCGGCTACCTGCTGTTCGCCACGGTGCTGGTGCATGTGGGTGCAGCCTTGATGCACGCGTGGGTGCGCCGTGACGGCGTGTTGCGTAGCATGTGGCCTGGCCCCCTGCGCCGCAGCGAATGACCTGCGGCAGCCCGGGGCATTCGACAATCAATAATCGTTCTTAATAAGATCGGCTTTCTATTTGCCTTACTGCCCTGGACTGCCCTATGAACGTCGCAAAGGATCCTGCAACCCTTAAACCTGCCAGTACCCTGGACTTGCGTCCGCTGCTGCTGGCCAACATGGCCTGTACCATGTCGATGATGGCCTTCGTCGCCCTGATCGGCCCGATTGCCCGCCAACTCGGCATGGCCACCTGGCAGGCCGGCGCTGCCGTGACGGTGGCCGGCGTAGTCTGGGTGCTGCTGGCCCGGCCCTGGGGCCGTGCGGCAGATCGCCTGGGCCGGCGACGTATCCTGTTGCTAGGGACCGCCGGCTTCACCCTGGCTTACTGGCTGTTATGCCTGTTTGTCGAGGGCGCGCTGCGCTGGCTGCCGGGCGCGACCGCAGCGTTCATCGGGCTGATGGTCGCACGCGGCTGCATCGGCGCCTTCTATGCTGCAATTCCGGTAGGCTGCAATGCGCTGATCGCCGACCATGTCGAGCCGCAGCGGCGTGCCCGGGCCATGGCTTCGCTGGGGGCGGCCAACGCGGTCGGCCTGGTAGTAGGGCCGGCACTGGCGGCGCTACTGGCGCGGCATAGCCTGAGCCTACCTTTCCATATTATGTCGCTGCTGCCGGCCAGTGCCTTTCTCGTGCTGCTGTTCACCCTCAAGCCGCAGGCGCTACCCCACAACCATGCCCCGAGCCCGGTGCGTTTGAACGACCCACGCCTGCGCCGGCCCTTGCTGGTAGCGTTCAGTGCCATGCTCAGTGTTACCGTGTCGCAGATCATTGTCGGCTTCTTTGCCCTGGACCGCCTGCACCTCGGCCCGACAGAAGCTGCCCAGGCCGCCGGTATCGCTTTGACCACGGTGGGCGTGGCACTGATGCTGTCACAGGTACTGCTGCGCAAACTGGAATGGCCGCCACTGAAAATGATCCGGGTAGGCGCTACGGTTTCGGCCCTGGGCTTTGCCTACGGCGCGCTCGCGACCACCGCACCCTGGCTATGGGGCTGCTACTTCGTCGCGGCTGCAGGCATGGGCTTTGTCTTCCCGTCGTTTTCAGCGCTGGCGGCCAACGCCATGCACGCCTCCGAGCAAGGTGCCACAGCCGGTTCCATTGGTGCGGCCCAAGGCATGGGCGCGGTGATCGGTCCAATGGCCGGCACCCTGGTCTATGCCCTCGATCCGCGCCTGCCATTTCTGGCCGTGGCCGCGCTGTTGCTGCTGGTCGGGCTATGGCCGATGCCGCGCGACCAGCGTGCCTGAGAAGCACAGCGCGCAAGCGTGCAGAGTGTGTTTTAATGCGCATCGCTCATTATTTTTTACACCTCTGATTACAAGGCGGCTATGGACACGGGGACGCGACTCAAACTGGTGCGTGAACGCAACAACCTCTCCCAACGGGAACTGGCCCGCCGCAGCGGGCTGACCAATTCGACGATCTCGCAGATCGAGCAGAATCGCGTCAGCCCTTCGGTCAGCTCCCTGAAAAAACTGCTCGAAGGCATTCCCATGAGCCTGGCGGAGTTCTTCAGCTTCGACGAGCCGGTGCGAGAAGAGCGCTTTGTGTTCCGTGGCGGCGAGCAGCCCGATCTGGGCCGTAACGGCCTGCGCATGCTGCTGGTCGGCGCCAGTGTCGAGGGCCGGCAGATGCGCATGCTGCGCGAGCTGTACGCACCGGGTGCGGATTCCGGCGAGCCGATCGTGCATGCCGAAGGCGAAGAATGTGGCCTGGTCACCCGCGGCACCGTGGAGCTGTGGGTCGATGGCCAAGTCAGCGTGCTCAGCTCGGGCGACGGCTACTACATCCCCACTACCCTGCCGCACAGCTTCAAGAACATCGGCCCGGACGAGGCCGAGATCATCAGCGCCAACACACCGGCGAATTTCTGATCTTGACGCGCAGCGGTACGCTGAACACCCGAGCCATCTACCAGAGCCTGCGCAACGCGGCCCTTGGCGTGCATCACCTTGAGGTGAGAGCACGCCGCGATGGCGGTTTGGTCGATATCGACATCCAGGGTTGGCAATTGACGCTGGCCCTCGATGCCGAAGGCCTGGCGCATTGCATCAGTTGCCAATCCCCTGACGGCCAGCATGCCGGGACCGAGGACTGGCAGCGCTACGGCACCAACCCGGTCGACCTGCTCAGCCTGTGGGAACGCACTCAGCTCGAGAAGCTGCTGGCCCGCTGACTTAACGCCTCCTCGACAAAGTCCAGGCGGTCCTGCCCAAAAAACATTGCCTCACCGACAAAGCAGGTCGGCGCGCCAAACACGCCGCGTTCGACTGCCACCTCGGTCGCCTGCTTGAGCGCTGCTTTCACTTCAGGGTCAGCCGCCAGCGCGTGAAACGCCTGCGGGTCGAACCCTGCCTGGCTCAGTGTTTCGTCCAGAACGGCGCTATCGCTCAGGTTGCAACGCTGCACCCACAGCCCTTTGAACAGCACCGACAGCAATGCCTCCAACCGCTCTGGCGAGCGCAACTGGGTGCCCAACACCCCGCGCATCAAGGGCAAGGTATTGACCGGAAACCCCGGCGGCAGCCCGAACGGTACCCCGTAGCGCGCGGCAAAGCGTGCCAGGTCGGTGAACATGTAGCGCCCCTTGGCCGGGACCATGGCCGGCGAAGCATTGCCGGTAGCCTGAAAAACCCCGCCCAGCAGCATGGGCCGGTAATGCAGCGTGGCACCCTGGCGGGCACACAGGCCTGGCAGTTGGGTCCAGGCCAGGTAGCTGGCCGGGCTGCCCAGGTCAAAAAAGAAATCGACAGTCTTGTGCATGGTTACGGTCCTTGCGTGGTGAGAGGGGCTTACCAGCGTTCCATCCAGGGGCGCAGGTCGAGTTCGAACGTCCAGGCGTCCCGGGGCTGGGCGTGCAGGAACCAGTAGCTGTCGGCAATGTGCGCCGGGGCGAGGATGCCGTCCTGGTCCTTGAGGGCATAGCGCTCGGGGAAGCTGTCGCGGATAAAGGCAGTGTCGATGGCCCCGTCCACCACCACATGCGCGACATGGATATTCCGTGGCCCCAACTCTCGCGCCATGCTCTGGGCCAGGGCGCGTAAGCCGTGCTTGGCCCCGGCGAAAGCCGCGAAACCTGCTGCACCCCGGGTGCCAGCGGTGGCGCCGGTGAACAGGATGGTGCCGCGCTCACGCTGGACCATGCGCCGGGCAACCGCCTGAGCGGTAAGAAAGCCAGCGAAGCAGGCCATTTCCCATATCTTGAAGTACTTGCGCGGGGTTTCCTCAAGGATGCTGCAGGGCACATTGGCGCCGATATTGAAAACAAACGCCTCGATCGGGCCGATATCGCGCTCGATAGTATCGACCAGCGCTGCCACCTCCTCCTCCTTGCGCGCATCGGAGCCAAAACCATGGGCCTGGCCGCCAGCGGCGCGGATTTCCTCCAGCAGCGGTTGCAGCTTTTCTGCCTGCCGCCGCGTCACGCAGGCAATGTAGCCCTCCCGGGCAAAGCGCTTGGCAATCTCGCCACCGGTAGCGTCGCCCGCACCGATCACCAGCACTACTTTTTGTTGTTCTGACATGCCCGCCTCCATTGGTGAATGATCGTTTAGTAAACGAACGCTATGTTATGATCCCCGTCATCGTCAAGCCCGCCTGCAGAGGCAAGTGAATGCGTTATTCCAACGAACACAAGCAGCAAACCCGCGAACGTTTGCTGAGCAGCAGCGGTGCGCTGGCGAAGCGTGGGGGCTTTTCCAGCACTGGCGTCGCCGGGCTGATGAAGGCAATCGGCCTGACCGGCGGCGCCTTTTACAACCACTTCCCTTCCAAGGATGACCTGTTTACCGAGGTGGTACGCCAGGAGCTGCACAACAGCCCGCTGGCCCGCCTGGCCACTCAAGGCGCCAGCCGCGAGCGCCTGGGCCGCTGCCTGCAGCAGTACCTGAGCCTGGCCCACCTGCACAATGCCGAAAGCGGCTGCCCGCTGCCGCCGCTGGGTGTGGAAATCGCCCGGGCCGCAGCACCGGTGCGCGAAGAGGCCGAGCACTGGCTGGTCGACCTGCACCAGGCCTGGAGCGCAACGCTGGAGGATGATCAACTGGCCTGGGTGCTGATCAGTCAGTGCGTAGGTGCATTGATGGTCGGGCGCATGCTGGCCACTGAACATGTCCAGTCGCAAGTGCTGGACGCAAGCCGCCAGTTTGTCGAAAAGGCCCTGCATGAAGTGGATTAGCCTGCTGCTGGGCCTGACGCTGGCGCTGCCCGCGCTTGCCGAACAAGCCTGCCCACCCGGGCAGTATCAAGTGTGCCTGATGGGCTGTTTTTGTGCGCCGATAGACCCTGGTCAAGCGGGCCAGATTCTAAAGGATGTGGAGGTCATGGCCTCGTCCAGCCTGACGTTCGCCTTGCGCCAGGCCAGGGATGAGGCCACCGCCAGCGGCGTCGAGCCGATCCCGCTGCATATCCGTGCGCAACTCGAACCCTGGTACGACTTTGCCGTGCTCGATGCGGCGCGCTTCCGGGTGGGTGACGAACAGCAAATGAGCGCGGCCAACGCGCTGCTGCAGAACCCCGACGTGAACGCCGTGACGCTGATCGACACGATCATCTTCCGCCGGGCCGGCGATGCCGAGGACAACGTGGCCCTGTGGGCGCACGAGCTCAAGCATGTACAGCAGTATCAGGAGCTGGGTGTGGAGGAGTTTGCCCGACGCTATACGCGCAACTATGACGATCTGGAGGCGCCGGCCTACAAGATCGAGGCCGAAGTCGGCAAGGCGCTGCGCGAACGCGCTTCGGGGCAGGCCCGCTGATATCAGTTACTACGCGATCTCTGTGTGTGAGCGGCCTTGTGTCGCGATGGGCTGCAAAGCAGCCCCCATTTCAGTATCGCTGCGGATATCGCCGGGGCTGCCTTGCAGCCCATCGCGACACAAAGCCACTCCTACAGGGGACCGCGCATGCGCTCAGGACGCCGCCGAAGCCTCTTCAGCGTCCTGCTCACGGCTGGCATAACGCTGCGCCAGCACCGCGCAGACCATCAGCTGGATCTGGTGGAACAGCATCAGCGGCAGGATCATCGCGCCAATACCGCTGCCCACGAACAACACCTGGGCCATGGGCACGCCCGTAGCCAGGCTCTTCTTGGAGCCGGCAAACAAAATGGTGATTCGGTCCTCAAGGTCGAAGCCCAATGCCTTGCCAAGCACGCGGGTGCCAAACAGCACCACCGCCAGCAGGATCCCGCACACGACGAACAACCCGGCCAGGTGCTGCGGCGATACCGTGTGCCACAAGCCCGTGACCACGGCTTCGCTGAAGGCGGTATACACCACCAGCAGGATCGAACCCTGGTCCACCACCTTGAGCCAGCGCGCATTGCGCTTGACCCAGGCGCCGATCCAGCGCCGCGCAATCTGCCCGGCAACGAACGGTACCAGCAGTTGCAGGGTGATCTTCAGCACGGCATCCAGGCCAGAACCGGTGTCACCACTGGCGCCCAGCAACATCATCACCAGCAAGGGGGTCAGGAAGATGCCCAGCAGGCTGGATGCCGCCGCGCTGCAAATGGCTGCAGGCACGTTACCGCGGGCCAGCGAGGTGAAGGCGATGGCCGACTGCACCGTGGCCGGCAAGGCGCACAGGTAGAGCACGCCCAGGTACAACTCGTTACCCACCAGCGGCACGAACAGCGGCTTGAACGCCAGGCCAAGCAGCGGGAACATCACGAATGTGCAAGAGAACACCAGCAGGTGCAGGCGCCAGTGCCCGGCGCCGGCAATGATCGCCTCACGCGACAGCTTGGCGCCATGCAGGAAGAACAGCAGGCCGATGGCCAGGTTGGTGAGCCAGCCGAAATACACCGCACCGTCGCCCGAGCAAGGCAGCACGGTGGCGATCAGGACCACCCCGAGCAAGGCCAGGGTGAAATTATCGAATAACATGCGCAAATACTTCATCACAGTGTCCGTCTTGTCATTGTGCAAGGGCAGACGATAAGGTCTACGGCTTTTCGCCGCTAACGCCGGAACCCCCATTGGTATCGCTCAACGGACACGTTCCGCAAAAGGACCCGCTCATGCCCCTCTCCCGCCCGGCCGCGCTAGCGGCTGTCATCGCACTGGTTCTGGGCCACACCGGCGCTCAGGCCGACGACCAGTTGCAAGCCAAGGTCGACCAGATCATCCGCCCGTTGATGCAGGAGCAAGGTATCAGCGGGATGGCCGTGGCGATCTACGCACGCGACCATGCGCACTATTTCAGCTATGGCGTGGCCAGCAAGGCCGACAATGTGCCCGTCAGCCGAGACACGCTGTTCGAGATCGGGTCGCTGAGCAAGACCTACACCGCCACCTTGGCCGCGCTGGCCAGCGCCGAGGGCAAGCTGGACCTTGACGCCCCGGTCAAGCGCTACCATCCGGCACTGGCGGGGGCGCCCATCGGTGATGCGACGGTGCTGGAACTGGGCGCTTACAGTGCCGACTGCCTGCCCTTGCAGTTCCCCGATGCGGTGCAGACACCGCAGCAAGTCGTCGATTTCTTCCGCCACTGGCAACCCCATGCCGAACCCGGCACCCAGCGCTGCTATTCGAACCCCAGCCTTGGCCTGTTCGGTGACCTGGCCGCCCGCGCGCAGCATCAACCGTTTTCTACACTGATGACCGAGGGCCTGCTGGCTAAAATGGGCCTGAAAAACACCTACCTGCACGTCCCGGCCAGTGCTCAGGGGCTTTATGCTCAAGGTTACGACGCCGCCGACAAACCGGTGCGCGTCGGCCCCGGCCCTTACGCCGACGAGGCCTACGGCATCAAGACCAGCGCCAGCGACCTGCTGCAGTACGTGCGGCTGCACATGCAGCCGCAGGGCCTGCCACCGGCACTTGCAAAAGCAACCACCATTACCCGGCAGGGCTACTTCCAGGTCGGCAGCATGACCCAGGGACTGGGCTGGGAACGTTATCCCTACCCGGTCACGCTGGGTACCCTGGTAGACGGCAACAGCGCGCGGATGATCCGTGAACCGCATGCAACCACGCGCTTGCAACCGGCCCTGCCGCCGCTGCCAGCGGCCTGGTACAACAAGACCGGTGCAACCAACGGTTTCGGTGCATACGCCGCTTTTGTGCCCAGTGAAAAGCTGGCAGTGGTGTTGCTGGCGAATCGAAATTACCCGAACGAAGAGCGGGTTCGTGCAGCCTTCAAGATACTGTCCGGGCTGTAGTGCGAGCAGCGATTGTCGAACAAAACGACAGAAATGTAGTGGGTAAAAATATTCACTACAAAACCATTGACGCCGCTCATCGCCCTTGTGCATGATGAAGCCGTCTCCCTGATCGGGAGCGGTGGCAAGGGTGTTCCAGACGGCTTGCGCGGTAACGCAGGCCGTCCGTGGAGAGGGAACTGTCCAAAAGGCAGCGTGAGAAAGCCCCTGTTGCGATGCTGCTGTAGCAGCGTTGGTAGTGCGCTACACCGTGTTAGCGCCAACTGTGAAAATCACCTACGAATGGGTAATGGGGGCTTTATGATGAACTTGAACAACAATCCGACTATCGATCAACTGGCGCAGCTGTTCGCCGTACGCAAGGACAGCCTTGACGATCACTTGCTGTGGGTCAGCCAAACCGGTGAGGTGCGGCTCGACCGCCTGCCACCGAACACGATCGAAGATGAATTTGAAGAGCACCTGCCCAGCATGCGTGCGCGCTTCAAGGTCTACCGCCGTGGCCAAGGCTACGTCGGCAAGAAGGCCGCCGCCGACACCGAGTTCGTTGGCCGCGTCCTGCAGACCCTGCAACAAGAATGGCCAGCCGCCCGTGAGCGGCAGGCAGTCAAGGTGATCGAACCGCTCAACTGAGGGTTCTCACCCTTAACCAAGCCCGGCCCGCATAGGCCGGGCTTTTTCATGCCTGGCGCCGCTGGCGGCGGCTTTGCGGCAATGGCAAGGCCCCGGTAGCCATCGCACGGGCACGGTCCACACCCCATACCAGGGCGCGGGTCATGGTCTCCCCTGGCCGCGCTGGGTAGTACTCCTCCAGCAATGCCCGCCCATCCCCGGCATACAACCCCAAAAACAGCTGAGTTGCCCCCAAACGTGACAAGCGCACCTGCACATCCAGCGTGGTGCCGTCACTGAGGACTTCGTCGTGGCTGCGGCTGTGCAACTGGGCGTCGGCCCACTGCCAATAAGTCTCTTCCCTGACGCGCATGAGCATTCAATCCTCCGTTGCTGGAATGCCCCGACAGAAAACCACAACCTCACCCAGCCGGCGAGCGCAACCCGGCAATGCCATGAGGCGGATCAATAAAGCGCAATAAAAACCCCGCCATTGGGCGTAATGCTGTTCACTTAAGATCGCCGGGGCCGCTCTGCGGCCCTTTCGCGGCACAAGGCCGCTCCTACCACGACCGCGTGAGCCCCGTGAATATTGGCTTACGCGGTCGTGGTAGGAGCGGCCTTGTGCCGCGATGGGCTGCGCAGCAGCCCTAAGTGAACAGCATTACGCCATTGGGCGGGGTTATGTACTGGGGCGGGATCACTTCTTCAGCGGAACCCGCGGCATGAAGCGGCCTTTTTTACTGCGCTGCAGATGTGCAGGCTGGAGCTGTTCGGAATCATCCAGCGTCATGTGGGCGAACCCCAGGCGGAAGGCCGCCTGGCCGCAACGCACTTGGCTGTTGATCGGGAACGCATCGTTCAGGTCTTCGAAAAAGGATTCGCTCATGCCCTGTCTCCCTCCAGTGGCAGTCGCGCCGGCAACCAGAAGAGTCGCCCAGAAAACGCGGCCTGTGAAAAAGAGACTAGCTGGTCATTTGCGGACCGCCCGGACAAGAGCCTTGCAGCCGACCAGTGGCAGACTGCTCTACTTCAGGCGCACCGCGGTGCCGGTGGCAAATACCACCACCATGCCACCCTGCACCGACGGCATGCTGATCTCGAAATCCACACCCACTACCGCGTCGGCACGCAACTGGAGTGCCCGCGCCTTGAGTTCTTCGGTGGCCTGCTCGCGTGCTTCACGCAGGGCGCTTTCCAAGGTTTGCGAGCGGCCGCCGAAAAAGTCGCGAAAACGCGCAAAGAAATCGCGTACGAAGTTGATGCCCTGCACCGATTCGGAGCTGACCACGCCCAGGTATTCGGCAATCGGGCGCCCTTCGAGCTGGCTGGTGGTGGAAATGATCATGAAAGCGCTCCGTCGGCCTGGATAAAGAGGCCGATTCTAACAGAGCGCCGAGCAGCCTATTTGCGCGGTTTACGCGCTGACTGCCCGCAACCTTTGCCCGATACGCGCGCCGAACACGTTCACCAGCAACCCCGCCATCACCAGCAAGGCGCCCCAGCCCTGGATGGCGGTCAGGCGTTCGCCCAGCAACAGCGCCGATGAACTCAAGCCAATCACGGGTACCAGCAGCGAGAACGGTGCCACCTTGCCGGCCGGGTGGCGCGACAGCAGCTTGCTCCACAGGCTGTAGCCGAGCATGGTGGCGACAAAGGCCAGGTACACCAGGGCCAGCACCGAGCTCCAGCTGATGTTGGCCAGTGCATGGCCGATCCGCTCCGGCCCTTCCAGCCACCAGGACAACGCCAGGAACGGCAGTGGTGGTATCAGCCCGCCCCAGATCACCAACGCCACCAGGTCAACCGAGCCAAAACGCCGGGTGATGATGTTGCCCATGCCCCACATGGCACCAGCGCACAAGGTCAGTACCAGTGCCAGCAGGGGCACATGGCCACCATCTTCGCTGCCAATCAGCGCCAGGCCGCTGGCCGCTACCAGCAGCCCCAGTACACTGGCCAGGCGCAGCCGTTCACCGAGAAACAGCGCGGCAAAACCCAGGGTAAAGAATGCCTGAGACTGCAGGATCAACGAGGCCAGCCCCGGCGGCATGCCGCTGTACATGGCCTGGAACAGGAAGGCAAACTGACCCAGCGAAATCGTCCCGCCGTAGGCGATCAACCAGCGCCAGGGCAGTTTCGGCCGCTTGACCAGCAAGATTGCCGGAAACGCCACCAACAAGAAGCGCAGCGCCCCCAGCAACATCGGCGGCAAGCCATCGAGGCCTACCTTGATGACCACGAAGTTGACTCCCCAGGCAACAATCACCACCAGGGCTATGAGCAGGTCCTTAAGCGGCATTGCAGCGTCCTTCCTCAGGCTTTATATACATATTTCGTTACAGCATAAGACGATTCCCTCGAATGGGACCATTACAGTTGCGGCCAAGGGTTGCGCAACAGTGACTGTTCTTGGCCGCCTGGACGGCGCTCAATCCTGATAACCAGGCGCTACCCGCTCCAGCATCCGCAACAATGCCGCCCAAGCCAGCTGTAGCGCATCCGGGTCGATCAGCTCACCCTGCTTCACCCCCCTCCCCGGCGCGTTGAACTGCCGCTCGGTATGCGCGCACACTTCAACCGGCGGCAGTATCACTTGCCCGGCACTCTGCGCCGCCAACTGGATCTCACAGGCCTTCTCCAGGTAGTACATGCGCAGGAATGCTTCGGCCACGCTACCCCCGGTGGCCAGCAGGCCATGGTTGCGCAGGATCATCACCGGCTTGTCGCCCAGGTCGGCCACCAACCGCTGCTGCTCGTCCATATCCAGCGCGATACCTTCATAGGCGTGGTAAGCCACTCGGCCGTAAAACTCCATGGACATCTGGTTGACCGGCAGCAGCCCGCACTCCAGCGCAGCCACCGCGCAACCTGCACGGGTGTGGGTGTGCAGCACGCAGTGGGCGTCCTCGCGGGCGGCATGAATGGCGCTGTGAATGACGAAGCCAGCCGGGTTGACCGGGTGCGGCGAAGGTTCGACCGGCCTCCCCTGCAGGTCGATCTTCACCAGGCTGGAGGCCGTGATTTCGTCGAACAGCAGGCCGTACGGGTTGATCAGGAAGTGATGCTCCGGCCCTGGCAGGCGCAGGGATATGTGGGTGAAGATCAGGTCGCTCATGCGAAAATGCGCGATCAGCCGATAACAGGCGGCGAGTTCCTGGCGCAGGCGCTGCTCGGTGGCGTTCATGGTCGTTATCTCTGTAGATGAAGTGGCCTGAAACTACTTGCTCGCCCAAGCATTGAAGCGCTGTTCCAGCTCTTCGCCATGGTCGACCCAGAATTCGACATTCATCGCCAGCGCCCCTTGCAGGTTCTGCGGCGCAGTGGGTACCCAGCTGGCCAAGGCCGGGTCCAGCCTGGCAGCTGCCTGGGTATTGGTCGGCCCATAGGGAATCTGCTGCACATAGCGCACCTGGGTATCAGGCTGGTTGGCATAGGCAATCAATCGCTTGGCCTGATCGACATGCTGCGAGCCTTTGATGATGGCCCAGTAGTCCATGCCATACAGGCTCCCAGGCCATACCACGGCCAGCGGGCTACCTTGTTGCGCCGCCACGGCGATGCGCCCGCTGTAGGTCGAAGTCATTACCACATCACCTGCAGCCAGCCACTGCGCAGGCTGGGCGCCGGCGTCCCACCACTGGATATAGGGCTTGAGTTCGCTGAGCTTGGCGAACGCACGCTCAACCCCGGCCGACGTCGACAGCACCTTGTAGACGTCCTCCACCTGCACCCCGTCGGCCAGCAGCGCGAACTCCAGGTTGTACACCGCACGCTTGCGCAGGCCCCGCTTGCCCGGGTACTTCTTCACATCCCAGAAGTCGGCCCACGAGGTCGGTGCCTCAGCCAGCTTGTTGCGGTCGTAGGCGATGGCCACGCTCCACACCAGCGCAGCCGAACCGCAGTCTTGAGCTGCGTCGGGGATCAGCTCGGCGCCATGGCCCAGGCGCTGCCAGTCAAGGTGTTCGTAGACCCCCTCTTCACAGCCGCGCATCAAGTCCGGCCCCTCGATCTGCACCACGTCCCAATCGACGTTGCCGGTGTCGGCCATCACCTGGATCCGCGCCATCTCGCCGTTGTATTCGCTCTGGATCAGCTTGCTGCCATCCTGGGCACTGAAGGGCTTGAAGATGGCCTCATCCTGGGCCTTCTGGCCGGCGCCGCCATAGCCCACCACGACCATCTGCGGCGCGGCATGCGCGCTGCCCAGGCCAAGGGCAAGGGCAAGGAACGTTGCGCATAGGCCAGGAACACGGGGTATTAACTGCATCTTAGCTTCCTCCTGCCGGTGCCCTAGGGCCCGTTTTCTTGTTGTTGTGAGGTCACACCCTCGCGGTGAGGGTGATCAAAACCTAGTCGCGCATCAGTAAAAAAACAAGTTGATTTTTTACTGACGCTACACTTTCATAAACAAAACAAGAACAACACCGCACCGGAGCCGCCTGTATGCAGACCGCCTTCCCTCACCTGTTCGAAGCCTTGCAGCTGCGCGGCAAACGCTTGAAGAACCGCATCATGTCCACCGGCCATGACACCTGCCTGCCCACCGACAACCTGGTCAACGACAAGCTGATCGCCTACCAGCGCGACCGCGCAGCCGGTGGCGTCGGCCTGATCGTGCTGCAGGTTGCAGGGGTGCATGACAGCGCCCGCTACACCTCGCATGTGCTGATGGCCACCGACGATGCCTGCATCGACGGCTACCGGCAGCTTGCCGAGGCCTGCCATGCACACGGCACCGTGGTGCTGTCGCAACTGTTTCACCCCGGGCGGGAAATCATGGAGTCGGCGGACGGCCTGCTGGCGGTTGCCTACTCCGCGTCTTCGGTGCCCAACGAACGCTTCCGGGTGATGCCACGTGCACTGGACCAGCCGATGATCGACGAAATTGTCCAGGGCTATGCCAGTGCGGCCCGGCGCCTGCACCAGGCCGGGCTGGATGGCGTCGAGGTGGTGGCCAGCCATGGCTACCTGCCCGCGCAGTTCCTCAATCCGCGGGTAAACCTGCGCAGCGACGGGTACAACGGCAGCCTGGAACAGCGCCTGAGGTTCCTGCGTGAAGTGCTGGCCGCCGTGCGCGCCGCCACCGACGAGCAATTCATCATTGGCCTGCGCATAAGCGCCGACGAGCGCGACAGCCAAGGGCTGAGCGAGGATGAGTCGCTGGCCGCTGCGGTTGCCCTGCAGGCCCAGCTCGACTACCTGCACATCGTCGCTGGCACTTCGGCGTCCCTGGGCGGCGCCGTGCACATCGTCCCGCCTATGGCCATCGAGGCGGCTTACCTGGCCCGAGAAGCGGGAACCTTCAAGCAGCAACTGGACATTCCGTTGTTCGTTACCGGGCGCATCAACCAGCCCCAGGAAGCCGAACTGATCCTGGCCCGCGGCCAGGCGGATGTCTGCGGCATGACCCGTGCACTGATCTGCGACCCGCTGATGCCGAGCAAGACCGAACGCGGCCAGGTCGAAGATGTACGCGCCTGCATTGCCTGCAACCAGGCCTGCATCGGCCACTTTCATCGTGGCTTGGCCATCTCCTGCATCCAGCGGCCAGAAACCGGCCGCGAATTGCAGTACGGGCAGCTGACGCCCACCACCACGCCCAAACGTATCCTCGTCGCCGGTGGCGGCCCGGCCGGCATGAAGGCCGCCGCCGTGGCCGCCGCCCGTGGGCACCAGGTAACGCTGTACGAAGCCGGCCCGCAGCTCGGTGGCCAGGTGCTGCTGGCCCAATTGCTACCGCGGCGCAGCGAGTTCGGCGGGGCCAGCACCAACCTGCAACGGGAAATGGCCCTGGCCGGCGTGGAAGTCGTTCGCAACACCCGGGTGGACCGTGCCCTGGTCGAGCGCGAGCGCCCCGACCTGGTCATTGCCGCCACTGGCGCTACCCCCTACTGGCCGGCGTTCGAGCGCACGGGTGAACTGCAGGTGGTGGATGCCTGGCAGGTGCTGCGCAATGAAGTGAAGCTGGGGCGTTCGGTGCTGGTGATCGACTGGCGCTGCGACTGGATCGGCCCTGGCATCGCCGAACGCCTGGTGCGCGAGGGGCACCAGGTGCAGTTGGCAGTCAACGGTACCCATTGCGGCGAGAACCTGCCGCTGTACGTGCGCGACCAACTGGCCGGCGAGCTGCATCGCCTGGGCATCCCCATCACCCCTTATGCGCGCTTGTATGGCAGCGACGACAACACGGTGTACCTGCAGCACACCGCCAGCGGCGAACCGATGATCTTCGAGGGCATCGACACCCTGGTGCTGTGCATGGGCCATCAGCCGGAAGACAGCCTGGCCAGCGAGCTGGCCGGCCTGGTAGAAGTGCGGCGCGTTGGCGACTGCCTGGCACCACGTACCGCGGAAGAAGCGATTCACGACGGCTTGACGGTTGCCTGGTCGCTCTGAGGCTGTACATACTGCGGCTTTTGCGATGGACCGACGTGCATGAGCCAACTCCCCCAGCCCCCCGCCAGCGAAGCCGGGGGCGCCGCGCCGCAGTTCCTGGGCACACGCATCCGCGGCCTGCGCAAGCGCCGCGGCATGACCCTGGCGGAGCTGGCCGCGCACAGTGAACTGACCGCCGGCTACATCAGCCAACTGGAGCGCAACCTTTCCTACCCGTCGATCCCGGCGCTGTTCAACATCGCCCGCAGCCTGGGTGTCACCATCCAGTGGTTCTTCGCCAGCGAAGCCACCACTGCACCAGAGGACCAGGGCTATGTGGTGCGCCGCAACAGCCGCCTGAGCGTGCACTATGAAGATGGCATCGTCGATCAGCTGCTCACCCCCCAGCCCAACCGCCAGCTGGAGATACTGCACTCGCGCTTCCCCCCAGGCACCTACAGCCAGCAAAGCTACAGCCATGAAGGCGAAGAAGCCGGCTACATCCTGAGTGGCAGCTTTGAGCTTTGGGTGGGCGAACGGCACTTCCAGCTAGGTGAAGGCGACAGTTTCAGCTTCTCCAGCCAGGAGCCCCACCGCTACGGCAACCCCGGCGAGGTGGATGCCGTGGTGATCTGGGTGATCACGCCGCCAACATTCTGAAGCACTCCTGCAGGCGTTCGTAACACCGTTGACCTGCAATACGGTCTACCTTGTTCACCGAACTTGAAAAGGAGCACAACCATGAAGCAGATCCTGATCATTGGCGCGGGCTTTGCCGGCTTGTGGAGCGCACTCAGCGCCATCCGCCAGCTTGACCTCAACGGTAGCAAGGACGTCGAGGTCACCTTGCTCGCCCCCCAGGCCGAACTGCATGTGCGCCCGCGCTTCTACGAGCCCAACGTTCACACCATGGCCGCGCCGCTGCAGGACCTGCTCGATGCCGTCAACGTTCGCTTCGTGCAAGGCACAGCATTCCACATTGATGAAGCGGCCCGCCGGGTCAGCTACCGTACCCGCAGCGGCACCCAGTGCGCCCTGCCCTACGACCGCCTTATCATGGCCTGCGGCAGTGTGCTCAACCGGCCAGACATGGTCGGTATCGAGCACGTTTTCGACGTCGACAAGATCGACAGCGCTGCGCGGCTGGAAACCCATCTCAAGTCGCTGGCCAGCCTGCCCGACACGCCGGCGCGCAATACCGTGGTGGTGGCCGGTGGCGGTTTTACAGGTATCGAGACGGCCACCGAGCTGCCGGCACGGCTTCGGGAAATCCTCGGTGAGGGCGCAGCCTTGCGTGTGCTAGTCATCGACCGCGGCGCCAGGATGGGTGCTGCGTTGGGAGACGGCATCCGCCCGGCCATCGAACAGGCTTGCGAGGCGCTGGGGGTGGAGTGGGTGTGCGGTGCCACAGTCGCTTCGGTTGACCCGGCCGGTGTGTTGCTGGACAACGGCCAGCGCATCGACGCCAATACCGTGGTGTGGACGGTGGGCTTCAAGGCCAACCCGCTCACCGAACAGATCAGCGGCGAGCGTGACCGCCTGGGGCGCCTGCACGTGGATGGCAACCTGAAGGTCAAGGGCAATGATGCGGTATACGCAGCCGGTGATGTGGCCTATGCCGCCTGTGACGAGCTAGGCAATTACGCAGTGATGTCCTGCCAGCATGCGATTCCGCTGGGGCGCCATGCAGGCAACAATGCCGCTGCCGAGCTGATTGACGTGGCACCCATGACCTACAGCCAGCCCAAGTACGTGACGTGCCTGGACCTGGGCGCCTGGGGCGCGGTGTATACCGAGGGGTGGGAGCGTGCGGTGTCGCCACCGGAGGACAAGGCCGAGGCCAAGGCGCTAAAGGCGCAGATCAACACGGTATGGATCTACCCGCCAGCGGCGGATCGCGCTGCGGCTTTGGCGGCTGCCGACCCAATCATCCCGGTCGCCTGAAACGGCCTCATCGCCGGCAAGCCAGCTCCCGCACGTACTGGGTGAGAGATGGCTTGCCGGCGATGAGGCCATGACAGGCCAGCTACCGAGGATCAGGCAGCAGCAAACAGCTCATTGGCAATCTGCGCCTGGGCAGCATCAATTGCCTGGCTGCGGTGTTCCGGGCCATAAGCCAGGCCATGAGCGCGGACGATTTCCAGGTCGGTCACACCAATAAAGCCCAGGAACACTTTCAGGAAGTCTTCATGCCCGGCGCCAGTCGGCTGGCCAGCGTGCAGGCCACCGGCGGTGGACACCAGCACCACTTTCTTGTTGCCGCACAGGCCTTCCGGGCCCGCTTCGGTGTAGCGGAAGGTCTTGCCGGCAACAGCAACGCGGTCGATCCAGGCCTTGAGCTGGGTCGGCACGGTGAAGTTGTACATCGGCGCACCAATCACCACGGCATCAGCGGCCAGGAACTCTTCCAGGGTTTCCGCGCTCAGCTTGGCTTCGAACGCCTGGGCTGCATCGCGCATATCTTCAGGAGTACCTGCGGCCACCAGGGTGGCGGCAGAGAAGTGGGCGATGGCGTCGGCGGCCAGGTCGCGATACACCACTTCCACGCTCGGATCAGCGGCTTTCCAGGCTTCGACCACTTCACGGCTCAGTTGGCGGGAGGCGGAATTGTCGCCCAGGATGCTCGAATCGATGTGCAACAGTTTCATGGGACTCTCCTGTGATTGAAGACCGCAGCGTTGGGCGATCACGATGGAGAGAATCCTACCGGGATGAGTAATGGCTGATAAGCCGGCAAAAATGCGCTAGTTTGTCCCACATATGGAACAGTGAGACATTCCCATGCAAGACCTCAACGACCTTTTCTACTTTGCCCGAGTGGTCGAAGCCGGCGGTTTCGCTGCAGCCGGGCGCCAGCTGGGCATCCCCAAGTCGCGCCTGTCACGGCGCATTGCCGAACTGGAAGAACGCTTGGGCACCCGCCTGCTGCAACGCACCACACGGCAGCTGAAACTCACGGCGGTCGGCGAACGCTACCTGCACCACTGCCAGGCCATGCTACTGGAGGCCGAAGCCGCCGATGAAGCCGTGGCCAGCATGAGCAGCGAGCCGCGCGGGCGCTTGCGGGTGTCTTGCCCGGTGGCGCTGGCGCATGCCTTTCTGCCGGATGTGATCAGCCGCTTTCTTGCCCAGTACCCGCTGGTGCAGCTGGACATGGTGCTGCTCAACCGCCGCGTCGACCTGATTTCCGAAGGCATCGACGTCGCGCTGCGCGTGCGAGATCTGGGTGATGAAGACCCGGCCCTGGTCACCCGCCGCCTGCGCCAGGCGCAGATGCAACTGGTGGCCGCACCCGGTTTCGCCGACCACATCCGCGAACCGGGTGAGCTGGCGTCACTGCCGGTGCTAGGCGCCGCCGAAGCAGACCGGTTAGTGCACTTCCGCCTGTTCGGCCCGCATGGTAAGCAGCAGGAAATCGCCCTGGAACCTCGCTTGGCCATCGACGATTTCGTAGTACGTAATGCTGCTGTACGGGCTGGACTCGGATTCACCGCCTTGCCCAGCATGTTTTGTGAAGAAGAACTGGAACGCGGCGAACTGGTGCGCCTGCTGCCAGACTGGTCACTGCCAGGCGGCTATCTGCAGGCGGTGTACCCGCATCGGCGCGGTGTACTGCCTGCAGTGCGGGTGTGGATCGATCACCTGGCGGCCTCATTCGAGGCCTGTGGAGAGCGGTATGTCTGAAAGGAAGATGAGCGAAGCCCAGGTGGCAGCGTTTTGCCTGAGCCTGCCGGGTGCACGTGAAGATTACAAATGGGGCGGCATTCGGGTGTTTTCGGTGGCGGGCAACAAGATGTTCGCGGTGCTCGACCTGGCAGGTGCCGGGCTGTCGTTCAAAGTGGCCGATGAGCTGTTTCTCGGCTACTGCGACCGCCCAGGGGTGCGGCCTGCGCCGTATCTGGCGCGGGCGCGGTGGATCAGCATGGCGCTGCCCTATCCCATGGGGCGTGATGAGCTGTGTGATTTGCTGCAGCGCTCGCACCAACTGGTGGTGCGGCGGTTGCCCAAGCGGTTGCAGGTGGGTTTGTTGATCTAGTCAGCCTGTACCGGCCTCTTCGCGGGCTTGCCCGCGAAGAAGCCAGTACAGGTAAACATCAATTGAAGGGCAGATAACGCCCTTCAAAAAACAGCCAGTCTGCCCAGAACACCTGATGCACCAGCACAATCCCCCAGAACACCAACTGGAACGAAACCTTGCGGGTCTTGTGCCGAAACAGCTGTTGTGCCAGCAAGGCCCCAGGCCAGCCACCCAGTAATTCACTGCCGTGCAGCACTTTCTCGGGTGTACGCCAGGCCTGTGTACGCGCCTGCTGCTTATCCTGCCAATACAGCAACAGGCTGATCAGGCTCATCGCCGGGTACAGCGCCAACGGCCACCAGGCTTCATCGTTCCAGGCCATGCGCGCAGCCCCCAGGCCAGGCAACAGGCAAAGCAGGCCCAACAGCATCAGCTTCAGGCGCACATTGCGTACACCTTCAGCCCGTTGCCCGCGCAATGCCTCAGCCATGTGCGGTGGACCAGTCAACCCAGCCGAACTGCCAGGTCGCCAGAATCAACAGGCCGAAGACAATGCGATACCAGGCAAATGCCGCGTAGCTGTGGTTGGCAATGAACTTGAGCAGCGCACGCACAGCGATCATGGCGAAAATGAACGAAGTCACGAAGCCAATGGCAAACACCGGCAAGTCACTGGGCTGGAACAGGTCCCGGTACTTGTAGCCCGAGTACACCGCCGCACCGACCATGGTCGGCATCGCCAGGAAGAACGAGAACTCGGTCGCCGCCTTGCGCGACAGGCCGAAGAGCAGGCCGCCGATAATGGTCGAGCCGGAGCGCGAAGTGCCAGGGATCATCGCCAGGCACTGGACAAACCCGATCTTCAGCGCATGACTCCAACGCATGTCATCCACATGGTCCACCTGCACGCTGTGGTCGCGACGCTCGGCCCAGAGCATGATGACCCCACCCACGACGAGCGCCGTCGCCACGGTGATCGGGTTGAACAGGTACTCGTGAATCAGGTCCGCGAACAGCACCCCCAACACCACCGCCGGCATGAACGCCAACAGCAGGTTGCCGGTAAAACGCCGTGCCTTGGGCTGGCTGGTCAGGCCGAACACCACTTCGAGAATCTTGCCGCGAAACTCCCACACCACCGCCAGGATCGCCGCCAGCTGGATAATGATGTTGAAAGCCATGGCCCGTTCGCCGCCAAAACCTATCAGGTCGGCGACGATAATCTGGTGCCCGGTACTGGAAATCGGCAGAAACTCCGTCAGCCCTTCAACCACGCCCAAGATGATTGCCTGGAAGGCAGTCCAAAAATCCATCATTCCCCCGGATGGAGCGCTGCTTGCTGCAGGCCCCTTGTTCTTGATTTGCTTGAAATTGCCGCACGCGGCCCGGCTGTTTTACAGCGACTGTTGGGCGCAACGCCAGTGGAAACGTTCACGGCGGCTAACGGTTTCATCTTGCGCGGCCGAAATCCTAGCAGAGCGCCTTTGCATTCGCTTTACGAGACCTCCTGCAGACTATTACTAAGATATCACTTAGCCATTAGTCGAGTGGGGCCCTGGCGCAAAGCATGCTTGGATGCACCTCAATAAAAAGAACAATGCGGGAGCTCGTGGATGAAGACTCTAAGATCGATGTCGATCAGCCGTCGGCTGTGGCTGATGCTGGTGGTGGCAGTGGCCATGCTGGTGGTGCTGGGCCTGCTGATGCTGCGCCAGATCCACGGTGACCTGTACCAGGCCAAGGCGGAGAAAACCCGCCACGTGGTGCAGACGGCGGCCGGTGTACTGGCCTATTACCAAGGTCTGGAGGCGGCCGGCACACTCAGCCGCGAAGCTGCCCAGCAGCAGGCGCTGCAAGTGGTGCGGGCGCTGCGCTACGACCACGACGACTACTTCTGGATCAACGACCTGGGGCCCAGGATGATCATGCATCCGGCCAACCCCAAGCTCGACGGCCAGGACCTCTCGGCCATTCGCGACCCTGACGGCTTTGCCGTGTTCAACGAGATGGTCGCACTGGCCCGCCTGCAGGACGCCGGGCCGGTCAACTACCGCTGGCCCAAGCCCGGCGCCAGCGAGCCAGTGGCCAAGACTTCCTATATACAGCTGTTCAAGCCCTGGGGCTGGATCATCGGGTCTGGCGTGTACATTGATGATGTGCAGGCCGAATTCGCCCGCCAGCTGCGCGACGCCTCGCTGGTAGGCGTGGGCATCGCCCTGCTGATGGCGCTGGTGGTCTTGCTGATTGCCCGTAGCATCGCCCGCCCCTTGCAGGAGGCTGTACAGGCCATGGGCAACATTGCCAGCGGCGAAAGCGACCTGACCCGGCGCCTGGACACCCACGGTCGTGACGAAATCACCCACCTGGGCGAGCACTTCAACCGCTTCAACGGCAAGCTGCAAGGTCTGGTAGGCCAGCTGCAGGGCGCCGCCCACGCATTGGCCCAATCCGCCGGGCATGTGGGTGACAATGCGGGTGCCGCACAACAGCACAGTGCCCAGCAATCGCTACAGATGGACCAAGTGGCCACTGCCGTGAACGAGGTGACGTACGCCGTGCAGGACGTGGCCAAGACCGCCGAACAGGCCGCCGGCGAAATGCGCACCGCGCAGCAGCAGGTAGCGCATGGCCAGCAAGCCATCCATGGCAGCCTGGCACAGATCGATCGGCTGTCGCTGACCATCGACCAGGCCGTGCAAGTGATTCGCGACCTGGCCGGGCACAGCACGCGCATCGGTGGCGTGCTGGAGGTAATCCGCTCCATCGCCGAGCAGACCAACCTGCTGGCGCTGAACGCAGCCATCGAGGCGGCACGGGCCGGCGAGCAAGGTCGCGGCTTTGCCGTGGTCGCCGACGAGGTGCGCCTGCTGGCCCAGCGCACAGCGCAGTCGACGGCCGAGATCCATACCATGATCGAGCACCTGCAAAGCCAGTCGGACGCGGCGGTCAAGGCCATCGACACCAGCAGCGAAGCCTCGCGCCAGACCGTCGAGCAAGCCCGCGAGGCCGGCGCCAGCCTGGATGCCATCAACCAGGTGCTGAACAACCTCACGGCCTTGAATGCATCCATCGCCAGTGCCACCTTGCAGCAGGCGCATGTGGTCGAAGAGATCAACCGCAACGTACTGGATACCGCCGGGTTGTCCCAGCAAACGGCCGACGCGGCACGCCAATCCAGTGATGCCGGGGCGGCTGGAGCAGTTGAGCGAGGAGCTGGAACAGTTGCTGCGGCAGTTCCGGGTCTAGCCTTTGGACATCGACGCGGCCTTTGTAGGAGCGGCCTTGCGCCGCGAAAGGGCCGCAGCGCGGCCCCAGCAATCTATGTTTTGATGCCGAAATCCCGGGGCCGCTTTGCGGCCCTTTCCGACCGGTCCGGCGCCCCGGCAAGGCCGCTTCCACACTGTGCGCTACAACTTGGCCCAATGACCCGCTACAATCTCGCCCCCTCCCCTAAGCCGCCAAGGATCGCCGATGACCGGCCTTGAACTCATCGCCGCCGTCCTCGGCGTTACCGCTGTCTGGCTAACGGTCAAGCAGAACGCCTGGTGCTGGCCGATCGGCCTGGTCATGGTGCTGATCTATGGCTGGCTGTTCTACGAGGTAAAGCTGTATTCGGGCATGTTGCTGCAACTGGCCTACGCCATCCTGCAACTGTACGGCTGGTGGCAATGGAAGCGCCCCGGTCATGAGGAAGACGCCCGCCAGGTTTCCCGCCTGCAACGCCCGGCACTGCTCAGCGGCCTGGTCGCCGGGCTGCTGCTGAGCGCGGCGCTGGGCGCGGCCATGGCCAACTGGACCGATGCCGCCCTGCCCTGGCTGGACGCCACCCTCACCGGCTTCAGCCTGGTAGCGCAACTGTGGATGGCCCAGAAGCGCCTGCAATGCTGGCCGCTGTGGGTAGTGGTAGACATCGTCTATGTAGGCCAGTACCTGCACCAGCAGCTGTATTTCACCGCAGGCTTCTTCGCCGTGCTTACCCTGATTGCCGTGCGCGGCTGGCTGGAATGGCGCCGTGACCCGGCTTTGGTGCAGCCATGAGCGCAGACCAGGCCATGAAGATACTGGTGCTGTGCGGCCCGGAATCCAGCGGCAAGAGCTGGCTCAGTGGCGTCATCCAGGCGCATTTCGGCGGCGTGGTGGTGGCCGAGTATGTGCGCCACTTCATCGACCAGGAGTGCCGCGATACCTGCTACGCCGATATCCCCACCATCGCCCGCGGCCAGCTGGCCTGGGAGGACCGGGCCCGCGAGCAGGCTCCACCGCTGCTGATCCTCGACACTCACCTGCTCAGCAATATGCTCTGGAGCCACGCCTTGTTCGATGCCTGCCCGCCTTGGCTGGAACAGGCATTGCTTGCACGGCGTTACGACCTGCACCTGCTACTCAGCCCACAAGGTGTGGACTGGGTTGCCGATGGCCAGCGCAGCCAGCCCGACCTCAACGACCGCCAGCGCTTTTTCGACGACAGCCTGGCTTGGCTGAGGCGGCACCATCAGGCGTACCAGATACTTGAGGGCAATTGGCCACAGCGCCAATGGCTGGCTCTGCAGGCGGTTGCTATGCTGCTTGATATCGATGCGCCAGCATGCCCCACCGAGTGTTAAGCCACTGAGACATACCGGTGGGGCAGAGCCCCCGAAAATGCGGGGTTTGGCCCGGCATCGGGGTCAGTGTCAAGCCAGTGATACACCCCTGCAAAAACCCTTCCAGTCAAAGCCACTGCTGGGTTAGCCAGCACCACTCGCGGCGACCTGTATCAGCAGCGAGACAGAATACGCCGCAGATTGTCATTCCTCTGCCTTAACCCATTGATCTGCAAACGATTGTCAAAAGCGGCACACCTTCTGCTCTGTTGTTCGCATCGCTGAACAGGGCCAGCGCTCAAAGAAGGAGTTGCCGTCGTGAGGAAAAGTGACAAACACCTCTATCACCTCGTACTGGTGGGTTGTGTATTGGGGTCACTGAGCCTGACGGCCCAGGCGGACAACGGGATCATCATCATCAAGCGCGACGTTCAGGTGCGCAACGCGACCATCCCCCCCCTCATCCCTGACCCGAGCCCGACCACAGTCAACGCCAACCCTTCTGCCTACGTGCTCAAACAGACCAACGAATTGAGCGATGGCGACTTCGCAAGCATCAGCAGTGGCGCCGGCATCAGCAACATGATCACCCAGCAGACCAACAACCTGGGCGGCAACCTCGGCAATCAGAACCAACTACCCAACCTGTCGGGTGGTCGGGGCACAGGGGGATCGGGCAACGGGATCTCGAACATGGTCAACTCGAGTGTCCAGCGCGGGCTCGCGCCGTTGCAGATCCTGACTGGCGGGGGCAAGTGAGATGAAGCACATGCTGCTGATTCTGGCCACCCTTTGCAGTGCGCCAGCCCTCGCCGACTCGCTTGTTCCCGTCATCAATAACGCCAACATCGACAGCTCCGGCAGCCGCTACCAGGGCAACCTCTCTGTCAACCAGGCGGCTGGCGACAAACAGCAACAGGTCAATGCGCGCGCCATCGCCGTGGGGCCTGAAGCGAACGCCAGCACGCAGATCCGGCAACGGCTGAACACGCCGACCGACCCCGCGATGGATGCCCGCTCGACCATTCAGGGCAACGCCTTCAGCAACGGCAGTGGCGCACTGGGCGTCAACCAGAGCGCCGGGGCCAACACCCAGCAAGCCAACGCCCTGAGCATCACCCTCAGTGCTCAACCGCAAAGTATCGACGACAGCGTCCTCATGCAACAGAACGTGGCGCTGATCAACAACTCCGGAGCAACTGACATTCCAGCCGGCTATCGCCAGGTCACCACCAGTGACCAGGCCTTCACCGGTAGCCGTGGGGTGATCCAGTTGAACCAGAGTGCCGGGGTGGGAAACCGCATGGCCAACACCTTGAGCATCCGGGTCGCGGATTGACCCAATCAGTTAAGAACAACACTTAACCTAATAAAGTACGGAGAATCACCATGAAACCCTCGATGGCAATCAAGCCTCTGGTTTTCGCAATTGCTGCGGTCATGGCTGTTGCTGTACAAGCTGGGCAAAACGATCGGCGTAATGACCACCATAACGGCCACCATAACAATGGTCAGCATACGCCTCCACCCACCAAAATCCCTGTGTATGCAACGGCCAATGCTATAGACACCCAAAGCAGCACCCGTAACACCATCACCAACCAAGGCACCATCAACGAAGCCGAAATGAGCGACTCGGGCCAAGGTTCCAGCGGTAACGTTGGTGTCAACGTGGCGGCCGGTAACGGCAACCAGCAGGACAACGCCGCTGCCATTGCCAACGCTGGCGCCGATTCGAGCCTGGATAACAGCTTCGTGTTCGGTATGGCCGACGCGACTGCAGACGTTCAGCAAACCAGCAGGAACAACCGAGTCGACAACTGGTCGACCCAGTCGTCGGCAGTGATGAGCGGCTCGGCCAGTGGGGCTGAAGGCAATATCGGCATCAACGTGGCCGGTGGCGACCTAAACCAACAGAAAAACACCATGGCAATCGCCAACTCCAATGCACCATTGGGTAATGCCACTGCCACCGCCTCTGCCAACCAGGATGGTCCTGGCCTGACCGTGAACAATGGTGCTGACCGCACCTATCGCGTCGACACGATCACCATTACCACCTCGGCAAGTGGTTCGGCCTCGCGTGATGGCACGTTCAACTCGACTGACGACCGCAGCTCGTCGTCGAGCTTCAGCGTGGCCGGCTCGCAAAGCGCCAGCAACAGTGGTTCGAGCGGCTGGAACTCCAGCGGTTCGAGCAGCTCGAACGCCAGCGGCTCCAACAGTTCCAGTGCAAGTGGCTCCAACAGCTGGGGCCTGAGCGGCTCAGCCAGCGGCAGCAACAGCTCGTCGAGCAGTGCCAACCTGAACGCTTCGCTGGATGCAGCCGCCAACGCTACGCGTACGCTCACCACCGATGATGGCCGTCGCGAGCGCACCCGCTCCAGCACCTTCGACGGTTCGCTGAGTGCATCGCTGGATGTATCGGTCGACAAGTCGCACGAAAGTGCATACGACTCGTCGTTCGAAAAAGCATTCGACTCCAACTACGACAAGTCGCGTGAATCGTCGTACGACAAGTCCAAAGAGTCTTCGTACACCAAGTCTCACGACTCTTCGTACGAGAATGCTTCGGCGTCTGAGTTCTCGAAGTCTGGCGAGAAATCAAAACAATCCTCGAACGACGTTTCGAAGAGCTACAGCGAAAGCAGCGCTTACGACTTGAGCAATACCGTGTCCTTCCAAGTGCTGACCCCGACCGGCTGGGCCAACCCTGTTACCAATACTGCAACCCTTAGCGGTTCGGTAAACGGTGGCAGCGGCAACCTGGGCGTGAACGTGGCAGCCGGTGTGGGCAACCAGCAGAGCAACTCGCTGGCCATCTCCAACACCTCGTTCTAAACGCTGCGCTTGAGGCCCCCTTCGGGGGGCCTTTCTTCAACACACCGTAAGGCGTCCGATCATGCGTATTTTCGCCTTGGCGTTTTTGCTGTGCCTGGCCAGCGTGAGCGAAGCTGCACAAATGCCGCTGTCCGTCCTGCCGGGCGGCGCCGTGGTGTTCAAACCCATCCAGAGCGTGCGCGAACGCAAGTTTGCCGACCTGGTGCAACAAAAAACCGACTTCAGCTGCGGCGCCGCCGCACTGGCCACCATCCTGCGCCAGGCTTACTGGCTGGATGTGGACGAACATCAAATCATCGAAGGCATGCTGGCCCACGCCGACCAGGACCTGGTGCGCACGCAGGGCTTCTCGATGCTCGACATGAAACGCTACGTCGAAAGCTTAGGCATGCGTGCCCGCGGTTACCGGGTAGCGCCCGACACCCTTCACAGCGTGCGTATCCCGGTCGTGGTGCTGATGGATGTGCGTGGCTACAAGCACTTTGTAGTCATGCAGAAAGTCGACAAAGGCTGGGTGTACGTCGGTGACCCAGTACTGGGCCATAGACGCTACAAAGTCGAAGACTTCCTCAAAGGCTGGAACGGCATCATCTTCGCCGTGATCGGCCAGGGTTACGACAAGAACAACATCCTGCTCGACCCGCCCCTTCCGCTGACCGCCAAGGGCCGGGTGGACACCTTCACCCCCGTGAAGGACAACGAGCTGCTGGACTTCGGCTTTATCAAAAGCGACTTCTTCTAACGACTGTTCTAATGACAAGGAGCATGATGCTCCAGGGAGCATTTCATGAAGACTTCTTTGTGGCTGGCCATGGCCTGCCTGGCTGCCAGCCTGCCAAGCCACGCCGAGGCGTTGAAACCCATTGAACTGAAGGACCAGGAGCTGGCGAACCTGCGTGGCCGCTACGTGATGCCGGGACGCATCGTCAGCTTCGGCATCGTCATGAGCAGCACCTGGCAAAACGCCAAGGGCGACGTGATCGGGGCAACGTCCACGCTGCAGGTTCAGCAGTCGACCATCAAGCCCCAGTTCTATGTATCGATGATTGATGAAAAAGGTACAGGTACGGCGCCGGGCAGTGCGCCTTCTGCCGGGACTGGCGTGGTCACGGGCGGCAATGGCCTTGCCACTACCGAGGGTGTGACCCAGGTGGTACGTGCGGCCGGTGACAACAACGCGGCCTACAACAACGTCGATATCAACGTCACCAAGGCCAACCAGGCCCCCGCCGTGCAACAGCAGGGCCAGGTGCTGGCCGCCGGCCAGACCCTGGTCGGGGAAAACGGCGCAGGCGCGCTCAGTGTGTCTTCCAGCGGTGTAGGTGTACAGCTCAACATCAATGCCAGCAACAACCAGGGCAGCAGCGTGCAACGCCTGGCCCAGGGGGGCCTGATGCAGAACTCGACATTGCTCGGCAACGGCAACCGGGTCAGCAACATGACATCCTTGAATGTCGTCATGCGCGAGAACGTGCCGACAGCGGCTTCGCTCAACGGCAGCCTCGACCAGCTCAAAGGTCTTCGCACCTTCGGATACTGATCTACGCTCAGTCTCATCAAAAGTAGTTGGAAGGGACGGCAACTCCATGTACCGATCTTTTACGCTCAGAGCTTTTGTGTGTTTGACTACCTTGGCACCCACAGCACTCTACGCAGCCGCCGACCCACAGGTCGAAGCGCTAAAACAGGAACTGATCGAACTCAAACGCCGTTACGAGGCCCAGCAACAGGCGCTGATGGTACTTGAACAGCGCGTGCGCCAGGTCGAGGAGGCCCCCGCAGCAGCGCCGCCCAAACGCCTGGTCAAGTCCCCCGCCGAGGGCGTCAAAGGTGCGCAGACCGTCGCCTCAGGCGCGCCAGGCACCACAGGCAGCTCGTACGGCCAGGCGCTGACGGCCGATTCCCAGCCGGCGCAAAGCGTTTCCAACCTGTATGACGAGGCCAGCGGATTCTTTGGCGGTGGCAAGTTCAGCTTCGAAACGGGTGTCACCTACACCCATTACGATACCCGTGCGCTGACGCTCAATGGCTTCCTGGCACTGGATTCGATCTTCCTCGGCAGTATCAACCTTGACCGGATCAAGGCCGACAACTGGACCCTGGACATGACCGCGCGCTACAACCTGGCGCAGCGCTGGCAGTTCGACATCAACGTGCCCGTGGTGTATCGCGAATCGACCTACTCTTCCGGCGGTGCGGGAGGCGCCGGGGCGACCACCTCCGATGCAACCGTCACCCGCGACCCGGAAATCGGCGATATCAACGTGGGCGTGGCCTACAAGTTCCTCGACGAGGACGAGACCTGGCCTGACGCGGTTGCCACCCTGCGGGTCAAGGCGCCGACCGGCAAGGACCCATATGGCATCAAGCTGCGCGAAGTAGACGGCAACAACAACCTGGCAGTGCCGGACAGCCTGCCGACCGGCAACGGCGTGTGGTCGATCACGCCGGGCATCTCGCTGGTCAAGACCTTCGACCCGGCCGTGCTGTTCGGCAGCCTGTCGTACACCTACAACATGCAGGACTCGTTCAGCGATATCAGCCCACAGGTCAACAGCAAGGTGCCGGGTGACGTGAAGCTTGGCGACTCCTGGCAGATTGGCGGCGGTATTGCCTTTGCCCTGAACGAAAAGATGAGCATGTCGTTCTCGGTGTCTGACCAGTTCGCCCGCAAGAGCAAGATCAAACCCGATGGCGGCGACTGGCAATCGATCTCCAACAGTGATTACAACGCGGCCAACTTCAACGTGGGCTTGACCTTCGCCGCCACCAACAACCTGACCATCGTGCCCAACCTGTCCATTGGTCTGACCGATGATGCGCCAGACTTTTCCTTCAGCCTGAAATTCCCCTACTACTTCTGACACTTGCCCTCGGCCGAGCCCGCTAGCGCGGGCCCGGCTTTTGGTTACCAGCCTTGTAGCAAACCGCTTTCCCTTCCCCGGCCTGTTATCATCAAGCACAGATGCATGACGATTTAATGGCAAAAGGGAAGTTTTTGTGAAGAACCTGTCAGACCACCCACGTACCCGGCTTGCCGCGTTGGCAACCCTGGTACTGGTGATCCCGCTGGGTACGCGCGCCATGCTGGGCTGGTCCAACCCGCTCGGATACCTGTCCGACCTCGCTCTTGGCAGCCTGCTGATAGTGCTGCTGAACCGTCGGCCATGGTGGCTGGCCCTGCCCGTGCTGCTGGCCTGGGCAGCCCTGTGGGTGGCTTCAGCCGAGTTGGTAAGCGCCGTGGGCCGGTTACCCACCAGCGCCGACCTGACCTACCTGGTCGACCCGCAGTTCATGGAGAATTCAACCGGTGGCGGGCTGGCCCACGCCTGGCTGCCCTTGACCATGGGTGCCGGCCTGCTGGCGTGGCTAGGCACCGCCTGGCGCAGCCGCAGCCAGCGCAGCATACCGCTGCCACGTACGGCCTGGGCCATTCCGGTAGCGCTGTTTGGTGCCCATTGGGGTAGCCAGCAGCTGGCACCTACCGACGCCGACCAGTGGCGCCAATACAACCTCACCCACCAACTGATGTCAGCCGGGGTCGGCAGCCTGGAGCGCACGCTCGAAGGCTGGATGGGCCGTACGCAAACGTTCACACCGCTGGCCAGCAGCGGCCTGACCCAATCCGACCTGCACGGGCAGCGGCTGCTGGCCGGGCCAGGCAGCGCTCGCAACCTGCTGGTCATCACCGTGGAGGGCATCCCTGGTGCCTACCTGCGGCCCAACCGCCAGGCCCTGCACAGCCGCTTTGACGAAGATCTGATGCCCAAGGTCAGTCAATGGGCCGAGCGGGGCATGAATACCCCGGATTATGTGCTGCATACCCACCAGACCATCCGCGGCCTGTACGCGATGCTGTGCGGTGATTACGACAAGCTGGCCAATGGCACGCCAAAGGGCGTGGAGCTGCTGACGCAGAACGAACGCAACCAGGCCTGCCTGCCAGCGCAACTGCGCCAGGCCGGCTTCACCACCCACTACCTGCAAGGTGCCGGCCTGCGCTTCATGGCCAAGGACCGCATCATGCCGCATATCGGCTTCGACTCGGTGCATGGCCTGGAGTGGTTCCGCAACAAGAACTACCTGGACTTCCCCTGGGGCAAGGATGACCGCGCCTTCTTCGAAGGTGCCCTGGACTACGTCGGCCAGCTACAGAAACAAGACAAACCGTGGATGCTGACCCTGCTCACCGTGGGTACCCACCAGCCGTACTCCGCGCCAGCCGAATATCTGGAGCGCTATGACACGCCAAAACAGGCAGCGGTCGCCTACCTGGATGACGCGCTCGGGGCCTTCCTCGACAACCTCGAACGCCAGGGCGTACTCAAGGACACTCTGGTGGTGGTGACCTCAGACGAGTCCCATGGTATCGACGGCGTGCGTCTGGCCTCGTCCTGGGGCTTCAACCTCACCCTGGCGCCGGAGCAGGCGCAGCTGCCGGGTATCAAACGCGGCACCTATGGCCATATCGACCTGGCCACCTCCGTGCTCGACTACTTTGCGCTACCCATTCCCATGGCGCTTGGCGGCCGCTCGCTGTACCGCGACTACGACACCGGCCGCGAGATGATTTCCTACACCAACGGCATGCTGCGTTACCACAACGGCCAGGGCGTGTTCACAGAGTGTGACTTCCAGCAACGCTGCCGACGGTACGCCAGCGAAGGCTTCATTGCCGATCAGGCCCGCTACCTGGGCCCGGGCGACAGCCTGCTCGGCCAGCAGATCGGGGCCCTGGCCGGGGTGCTCGACCAGTCACTGCTGCAAACCCCGCTCAACCTGCGCTACCAGTTCGGCGGCCCTTCGCCGATCAAGTTGCGCAAGCGTATTAACGATGACTGGGCTGACAACCTGATCGGCGCCCAGTACCTGGAAATGCCGCAAGGCTCGCATACCCGGGTGCGGGTCAAGGTTCGCTCGCTGGACCCCAAGCGTGTCGCCTACATCCAGCTCAAGGCCAAGCAACTGGAGCAGGATGTACCGTTGGGCCTGCCTGCTGAAGTGAAGGTCACCGCCGACGAGCCGCTGGAAATGGAGTTCAGCTTTGACAACCCGACCGAGCGCAAAGCGTTTTCCTTCCACTTGCTGGGCTACGGCGGCGGCAAGGTGGAGGTCAGTGACTTCAGCGTGATCACCGCGCTGCCCGGCGAGGAAGACCCAGCGGATGAACTGACCGAGGGGCATATCGCCCATTCGGGCTGAGCGCCTGACCGCTCATCAGCCGGCCACCGGTGCCTGTCGATTCGACCTGAGCGTGCTCGACTAGTGTGTGAATCCCCCAGCGTGGAGACAGCACCATGAGCACAAGCGAAAGCAGGCACCCGGTGGTTTCACGGAGCCAGTGGCTGGCGGCCCGCCAGCAACTGTGGCTGCACGAAAAAGCCTTTACCCACCACCGCGACGCACTGGCCGCAGCCCGCCGCGCCCTGCCCTGGGTCAAGGTCGAGCACGACTATCAGTTTCAGGGGCCGGAGGGCGGGCTGAGCCTGGCCGACCTGTTTGCGGGGCGCAGCCAGTTGTTGCTTTACCACTTCATGTTCGTCGAGGGCTGGAGCGAAGGCTGCCCCGGCTGCTCGTTCCTGGCCGACCATTTTGACGGTGCCAACCTGCACCTGGCTCACCACGACGTGTCGCTGGTGGCGGTATCGCGGGCACCTTACGCCGAGTTCCAGGCGTTCCGCCGGCGCATGGGCTGGCAGTTCCCTTGGTACTCGTCACACGGCAGCGGGTTCAACGAAGACTTTGGCGTCAGTGTCGGCAGCGCGGGTGAGCGGCATTACAACTATGAGCCGTATGAGGGCAGTGAAAGCGAATTGCCCGGTTTGAGCGCGTTCTACCGCGAAGCGGATGGCAGCGTGTACCACACCTACTCGACCTATGCCCGCGGGCTGGACATTCTGGTCAATACCTACAACTTCCTCGACATTGCGCCACTGGGGCGCAACGAAAGCGGAACCATGGACTGGGTGCGGCACCATGATCGCTATGAAGGGCAGCCAGACAAGCCACCCTGCTGCCACAGATGATCGAGGCAAGGCACGGTCGTTGTAGGAGCGGCCTTGTGCCGCGAAAGGGCCGCAAAGCGGCCCCGGCAATCTGTGTTGAATTTGCGATCTTGGGGCTGCTCTGCAGCCCTTTCGCGGCGCAAGGCCGCTCCTACACAGACCGCGCATGGCTGTCAGCTCTTTAGCAGCGCACACCCAGCATCCCGCGCTCGACGATGAAATCAATCACCGCCTGCAACCCCTCACCCTTCTTCAGGTTGCTGAAGGTCCACGGCCGCTGCGGGCGCATGCGCTGGGTGTCGCGCTCCATCACTTCCAACGAAGCCCCTACATAAGGGGCCAGGTCGGTCTTGTTGATGACCAGGAAGTCCGACTTGGTAATGCCTGGGCCGCCCTTGCGCGGGATCTTCTCGCCTTCGGCCACGTCGATCACGTAGATGGTCAGGTCGGCAAGCTCCGGGCTGAACGTGGCGCTGAGGTTGTCACCGCCGCTTTCGACGAAGATCACCTCCAGGTTGCCAAACTTGCGCGCCAGCGCCTCGACGGCCGCCAGGTTCATCGAGGCGTCTTCGCGGATCGCCGTATGCGGGCAGCCGCCGGTTTCCACGCCCACAATGCGCTCGGGCTCCAGGGCGCCGGCCTCGGTGAGGATGCGCTGGTCTTCCTTGGTGTAGATGTCGTTGGTCACCACGGCGATCTGATAGTGGTCGCGCATGGCCTTGCACAGCGCTTCCAGCAGTGCAGTCTTGCCAGAGCCGACCGGGCCGCCGACACCGACGCGCAGGGGTTGTTGATAGCTTTGCATGAAGGCAGTCCTCAGGAACGGAACAAACGGGTGTATTGGGTTTCGTGACGTGATGACGCAATGGCCAGCAATGGCAGGCCGCCACCGATCTGGTCGTCGCCCAGGGCCAATGCCTGGTCGAGGGCCGCGGGCAAGCCGGTGCTCAGGTCGCGCAGCAAGGTCTGGGCAGCCTGCTGGCCGAAAGGCACCAGCTTGACCCCGGCCATGACCGCGCCCTCCAACCAGGCAAAGGCATAGCCAAGGGCCAGCTGGCGCAGCGGAATTGCCCAGTGCACTGCCAACCAGGCCATACCGCCCAGCTGAGTCAGTTCAAGGCTGGCGCGCCAGGCCGGGGCCTGGCCCAGTTGCCAGCCATCAAGCAGCCGCGCAAACGCCGCGCCACGTTGTTGCTCTTCAAGGCGCAGCTCGGTGGTCTCTCGGTTGGTCAACAGGAAGCGGCTCCAGTGGGCGAACGTCTCGGCATTTTCGACCTGACAAGCGTGGTACAGGCGCGCCAGCAGCGGCCAGTCGAGGCAGGCCAGGGTGTCGTCGACCTGCTCGCGCTGCCAGGCAGCGAAACCGTCCACGCCTTTTACCCAGCCCGCCTCCACCGCCCACTCCAGGCCCTGCGAGTAGGTGAAGCCCCCCACCGGCAGGCCGGGGCTGGCCAGCTGCAGCAGGCGCAGCAATGCCATGTCGCTGTCCATCAACCGGCCAGCACCAGCGCGGCGCCGGCCAGCAAGCCACCGCCAAAGGCCTTCTGCAGGCCACTGTGACGGCGCAACAGGCAACCGACCGCAAAGCCCGCCGCCAACAGCAGGCCGCTGACCGCGACAAAGCCGGCGCTGAATTGCCAAAACGCACTTGGCGTGGCTTCTACGCCATGGGCCCAGCCATGGAACAGGGCGAACACCGGCATGGCCATGGCCAGCAGCAACTGACGGCTCGGCAGCAATACCGCCCCGCCAGCCACCAGCAGCGACAGGGCGATCAAGGTTTCCATGCCCAGCACGTCGCCAAACAGGTGGCCACACACTGCCCCGCCAAACATCGCTGCCAGGGTTGCCAGGGGCAGTGTCAGGCTGCGCCCGGTCAATGCCGCGAGTACCCCGGTGCCCAGCAGCATCAGCAGGTGGTCAAGGCCGGTCAGCGGGTGCAGCAGGCCGTCCTGCAGCGGGTTGCTGTCATGGCCAGGGTGGGCGAAGGCTGGCAGGGCCAGCATCAGCAGAAACACGGCGAACGTCTTTTTCATAGGTTGCTCCGAGGCAGTTCAGGAATGGGCAGGCAGTCGCACGAACGGGTGATCGTGGCCGTGGGCGTGGCTGTGGCCGTGCGGTGCGCTCTGGTACGCCCCCGCTTCAGGCTCGAATGGTGCCTGTTCCGCTTCTACCGTCAGGCCCAGGCCACGCAGCATGTCGTCCAGCACATGGTCATGCTGGAAGCGCAACAGGCCAGGCTCGATCTGCAGCGGCACGTGGCGGTTACCCAGGTGATAGGCCGCGCGGGCCAGCAGGTGCGGGTCGGCGCAGCGCACCGTCGACACAGCCTCGGGCGCCGCCAGTACGCGAATCAGCTGGCTGCCTTCGGCATCGGCAAGCAGTTCACCGCCACGCAACAGGTGGCCGCGCTCGAGCATAAGCCCGGCTTCGCGCCCATCGTCCAGGGTTACCCGCAGGCGGCTCTTGATGCGGCTGTCCACGTCCAGGGTGACGGTGCCGCTTACAGCAAGCGTGCCGGTTTCGGTGATACGGCGGTTCAAGACAATCATGGGTGCTCCTTCAAAACAGGAAGTAACGCTGGGCCAGCGGCAGTTCGCTGGCAGGCTCGCATACCAGCAATTCGCCATCGGCGCGCACCTGGTAGGTCTGCGCATCAACCTCGATCAGCGGTTGCAGGGTGTTGTGGACCATGTCCGGCTTGCGCACCCGGCGGCAGCCGTTGACTACGCCAATCAAGCTGCGCAGGTTCAGCTCTTCGGCCAGGCCACGGTCCATTGCCGCCTGGGGCAGGAAGGTCATGCGCGTGGCATGTCGCGCGGCACCGAGGGCGCCGAACATCGGCCGGTAGTGCACCGGCTGCGGCGTGGGGATGGAGCCGTTGATGTCGCCCATGGGTGCGGTGACGATCATGCCGCCTTTGATCACAAGGGCCGGCTTGACCGCGAAGAACGCCGGCGACCACAGCACCAGGTCGGCCAGCTTGCCTGCCTCTAACGAGCCCACTTCGTGGCCGATGCCGTGGGTTAGCGCCGGGTTGATGGTGTACTTGGCGATGTAGCGCTTGACCCGGAAGTTATCGCTGTAGGCCGTGTCTGGCGCCAAAGGCCCACGGCGCAGCTTCATCTGGTGGGCAACCTGCCAGGTGCGCAGCACCACTTCGCCAACCCGGCCCATCGCCTGGGAATCAGACGAGGTCATGGCAAAGGCGCCCATGTCGTGAAGTATGTCCTCGGCAGCAATGGTTTCGCGGCGGATGCGCGATTCGGCAAAGGCCACGTCCTCGGCGATGCTCGGGTCCAGGTGGTGGCAGACCATGAGCATGTCCAGGTGCTCGTCCACGGTGTTTACCGTGTACGGCAGGGTCGGGTTGGTCGAGGATGGCAGCACGTTGGCCTGCCCCGCAGCGCGGATGATGTCCGGCGCGTGACCACCACCGGCACCTTCGGTGTGGAAGGTATGGATGGTGCGGTCGCCGATGGCCGCCAGGGTGTCTTCGATACAACCGGACTCGTTGAGGGTGTCGGTATGGATCGCTACCTGAATGTCCATTTCCTCGGCCACGCCCAGGCAGCAGTCGATAGCCGCCGGGGTCGAGCCCCAGTCCTCGTGCAGCTTCAGGCCCACCGCACCGGCCGCTATCTGCTCACGCAGCGCGTCTGGCCGCGAGGCATTGCCCTTGCCCAGCAGACCGATGTTGATCGGCAGGCTGTCGGCGGCCTGCAGCATGCGCGCCAGGTACCAGGGGCCGGACGTGCAGGTGGTGGCATTGGTGCCGGTGGCAGGCCCGGTGCCGCCGCCGATAAAGGTAGTGACTCCGCTGTTCAGGGCCTCATCCACCTGCTGCGGGCAGATGAAGTGGATATGCGAGTCGACACCGCCGGCGGTGACGATCTTGCCCTCGGCCGCGATCACTTCGGTGCCGGGGCCCACCGGTACGTTGACGCCAGGCTGCACATCCGGATTGCCGGCCTTGCCGATGACTGCGATTCGCCCGTGCTTGATGCCGATATCGGCCTTGACGATACCCCAGTGGTCGATGATCAGGGCGTTGGTCAGCACCAGGTCCATGGCCTGGGCGGCCAGCATCTGGCCCTGCCCCATGCCGTCGCGGATGACCTTGCCACCGCCAAACTTCACCTCTTCGCCGTAGATGGTGTAGTCCTTCTCCACCTCTACCCACAACGCTGTGTCGGCCAGCCGCACACGGTCGCCCACGGTGGGCCCGAACATGTCGGCATAGGCCTGGCGGGAAATGCGGCTCATACCCTGCCCTCCAGCGGGCCCATCACCTTGCCCTGGAAGCCATAGACTTCACGCTTGCCGGCGTAGGCAACCAGGTGCACGGTGCGTGCCTGGCCCGGCTCGAAACGCACGGCGGTGCCGGCCGGGATATCCAGGCGAAAACCCAGAGTTGGCGCACGGTCGAACACCAGCGCGTCGTTGACTTCGTAGAAGTGGTAGTGCGAGCCGACCTGCACCGGCCTGTCGCCGTGGTTGGCCACACTGACACTGACCGTCTCGCGGCCACTGTTCAGCTCGATATCGCCAGCGGCGACCTGGATTTCACCTGGGATCATGCGGGGCTCCTGGGCTGTTTCAGACGATGGGGTCATGCACGGTCACAAGCTTGGTGCCATCCGGGAAGGTCGCTTCGACCTGCACGTCGTGGAGCATCTCGGCGATGCCGGGCATCACCTGCTCGCGGGTCAGCACTTCGCGCCCCTGGCTCATCAGTTCGGCAACGGTGCGGCCATCGCGGGCGCCTTCCAGTACGGCAGCACTGATCAGCGCCACGGCCTCCGGGTAATTGAGCTTAAGGCCACGGGCCAGGCGCCGTTCCGCCAGCAATGCGGCAGTGAACAGCAGCAGTTTGTCTTTCTCTCTTGGGGTCAGCTCCATGGCGCTCTCTCAGGTAGCCCAGATACGCGGTGGGCAGGCTGGCAGGCCGAGGACGGCCGGGCGCAGCACATGCCACAGGCGTTGCAGGGTGCGTTGCAGGTGTTGGTTGTCATGGTCAAGCACACGGATAACCAGCAACGACCCCAGCAGGGTCGCGCCGGCCGGGTTGGCCAGTTCGTCGAGCAGTGGACGTACCTGCTCCAGCACCGCCTGGTCGGCCGGTGCCGCACAAAACGTCGCAAGCAGCGGGTGGCCGCCAAGCTTGTCCAGGCGCCCGCCTTCGATACGCAGGCGTTCATGCAGGCCGACTTCGTCGGGTAATTGGATGTGCAAACGACTGTCCAGAGCGCCCTGCTCGAAACGCTCGTTCATCACAGGGCGCCCCAGGCACAGGGTTTCCCAGGCCAGCAAGCGCGCCCCGGGTTCGAGGGTGAAACGGCTGTGCAGGCTGGCGCGGGCGCCGGAAAAGAAGATGCTGTCTTGCGGCAGCCATTCCAGGGTGCTGCCGGCGGCCAGCTGAAAACGTTGGGTCAGCCGCGCGGTGGGGCCGATGCTGCGGTAGAACTTGCTGGCACCGGGCATGGTCAGCAGCGCATGGCTGCCGGGTTCCAGATGGATATCCAGGTCAAGGCGGTCGCCGGCGACGATGCCACCCGGCGGGTGCAGTACATAGACATGGCACGGTGCACCTTCCGGGTAGAAAGGCCGCTGCACCAAAAGAGGTCCGAAATGCCTACGCGCACCAAGGCGGGTCACATCCTCGCGCCTGACAAAGCGCAACTGCAGGTGGGCGCTCCAGCCTGCATCGTCTTGTTGTTGTTCGATCTGCTCCGCGAGCGACATCCTGCGGCCCCTGAAATCCGTGGCCTGCTGGCCGTTTAGAGGGTCCGGCGCGGGCAGCAGCTAGCACGCGCGGCCTGACCACTCGATCAAATTCGCAGGCTGGATATAGCAGGTTGCGGGCCAACTCCGCAGGTGAAGGCAAATGAAACTTTCGCCAGGGCCGCTCTGGCATCGGGCATACGAGGGGATGGCGCACAAAGCGGGGGCGGAGGTTGGCCCTGTTTCGGTGCCGGCATAAGTGCAAAAGGGGCCGCTTTGCAGCCCTTCGCGGGCACGCCCCCCACAGGTTGATCTGCGCCTGGAGGCCCGTGTTATACCTGTGGGAGCGGGCGTGCCCGCGAAGGGCCGCGTTGCGGCCCCAAAACATCAAACCTCAGTAATCGAAACGGTCGACCGCACGCCTACGTTCGTTGTCGTCACGCCGGTCATAGATGGCTGTGGTCTGGATGTTGACATGGTGCGCCAGCTTCTGGGCAATCGACAGGTCATGCTCTTCGATCACCCGGGTGATGAACGCCCGGCGGAAGTCGTGCGGCATGATTTTCACCCCCACTTGCGCACCGCGCTGGCGGGCAATGTAGTAAATCGCATGCTTGGTGATACGCGCCCGGGTAATGTGGCTACCGCGGCGGATACGGTTGAACAGGAACAAGTCGTCTTCTGCCCCGGCTGGCAGGTCCTGGCGGCGCAAATCCAGCCACGCCTGCAGCTTTTCGAACGCCCATGGCGGGGCGTACTTGATCAGTTGGTGGTTGCCCTTGCCCACCACCTGGAGGCTGCGCGCCTCGAAATCGACTTGGGCCAGATCGATGTCCACCGACTCCGACTTGCGCATGCCGGTGCCGTACAGCAAGGCGATGATCGCCGCGTCGCGTACCCCCTGCGGCCGCGGGTCGGATGCGCACACATCCATCAGTTCGCGAATCAGGCTGCGGCGCAGGTTGCGCCCTGGCGGCAGGCGGCTGCCAGTGGCCGGTTTGACCTCGCGAATGCGCAACAGCTGCTCATGGTCGATCAGGCCCTGGCGCCAGGCCTCGTTCATCACCCCGCGAATGGCGTTGACGTACAGCGACGAGCTGTTGGGCGCGTAACCGTCGGCACGCAGGGCCGACACCAAGGCGATCACGTGGCCGGGCTCTAGCCGATGCCAGGGCACGTCGACGACATTGCAGTCGACAAAGCCCAGCCGGTCGGCGGCGTCCTGAAGGATGTAGCGCATGGTTTGCTGGCTGGATGGGGCCAGACGGGCCATGTACTGCAGCAGCGCATTTTTCGAGAGATCGGACAAAAGGTGAATCCTGTAGCGAAGCGGTCGCCGGCAGCGAACCGGCAAACGCTCAAGCGAGTCAAAACGAGCTGCGAACAAGTCCCAATGACCGGCAAGCGCGCATGCCATCAGGACCCTGAACGGTGCCATCACCTTGATATTCAAGAGCTTTGCAACTGGCACGGTTCGTAATCTTACCCCAATTGAAGCCTACCGAACGAACCGAGGATCGCCCATGGCAAGTGCAACCCATCGTTCCTGCTGTAGCCCAGACAGACGGCATGCCCGGCTGACGCGTTCATTTGTGGCAGCGCGAGACAGGGATTGCTAGAGGATGGCTGCCGGCCACCATGTCGGAAACATCTGCTGCACGCGGGGTTCGGCAAAGCGTTCGTCTATCAATACCAGCACGCCTCGATCCTGGTCACCACGGATAACCCGGCCCGCCGCCTGGATCACCTTGCGCACTCCAGGGTACAGGTAGGCGTAATCGAAGCCCGCCCCAAACTGCTGCCCCAGCCGCTGTTTGAACTGTTCGTTGACCGGGTTGACCTGCGGCAAACCCAAGGTGGCGACAAACGCGCCGATCAACCGGGTACCTGGTAAATCCACGCCTTCGCCGAACGCACCGCCCAGTACGGCGAAGCCCACGCCTTTGCCATCGGCGACAAAGCGCTCAAGAAACCCTTGGCGGGCCGCCTCGTCCATTCCCGGTTCCTGGGCCCACAGCGGAATCTGCCCATGCCGCTCGGCCAGCAGACCGGCCACTTGCTGCAGGTATTCGAAGCTGCTGAAGAACGCCAGGTAGTTGCCCGGCATGCGCTCGTACTGTTGGGCAATCAGCTCGACGATCGGCGCCAGGGAGGCGTGGCGCTGCTGGTAACGGGTGGACACCTGGCTGGCAATCCGTACCTCCAGCTGCTCTGCGCGAAACGGCGTAGCCACTTCCAGCCACGCGGTATCGGCCGGCATGCCCAGCAAGTCGCTGTAGAAATGCCGCGGGCTCAACGTGGCGGAAAACAGTGTCACGCTGCGGGCCGCCTGCATGCGCGGGGCCAACAGGCGTGCCGGGGTGACATTGCGCAGGCACAGAGTAGCCAGCCGACGCTTGCGCGGGCCCTGACGCTGGCTGATGTCGAACAGAAAGTGCTCATCGAACAGCTCGGCAACCCGGCTGAACTGCAAGGCCTGGAAGAAGAACTGCAACACCTGCGGGTCCATTTGCGCAGGCGTCTGGTTGATCTGCTCCTGAATCAGCCCGATGCATTGCTGAAGGGCGCGCAGCAGGCCGTCTGGCAGCGACTCGCTGGCTTGATAAGGCGCGCGCTGTTCTTTATAGAGGGCGTTCCACTGCCGGTTAAGGCGGTCCAGCGCACTGACCAGCCCAGGCGGTTTGCTCTGACGCAGGGCCAGCAGCTGCCCTTGGTCAAGGGTGGCGCTGTACATGCTGCGCCCACGCTCGACAAGATTATGCGCTTCGTCCACCAGTACTGCCACGCGCCACTGGTTGAGCTGAGTGAGGCCGAACAGCAAGGCATGCGCATCGAAGTAGTAGTTGTAGTCAGCGACCAGCACGTCGACCCAGCGCGCCATCTCCTGCCCCAGGTAATACGGACAAACCTGATGCGCCAAGGCCACTTCGCGCAGGTTGGCACGGTCAAGCAAAGGCAGTGCTGCCGCAGCCTCACGCGCTGCCGGCAAACGGTCGTAGAAGCCTGCGGCCAGTGGGCAGGATTCACCATGACAGGCCTTGTCGGGGTACTCACAGGCCTTGTCGCGGGCGATCAACTCCAGGGTGCGCAAGGCAGGTTGTGGCGTGGCATCGGTGATCTGGCTCATGGCATCGAGGGCCAGCGCCCGGCCCGGGGTCTTGGCAGTGAGAAAGAACAGCTTGTCCAGCTGCTGCGGCACCATGGCTTTGAGCAGCGGGAACAAGGTACCAAGGGTCTTGCCAATGCCGGTGCTGGCCTGGGCCATCAGGCAACGCCCGGTACTTACCGCCTTGTACAAGGTTTCGGCCAGCTGCCGTTGGCCCTGGCGGAACTGTGGATAGGGGAAGCTCAGCCCCTGAAGGCCTTGGTCACGCTCGGCCAGACGCCGTTGCTGGAATTGGGCCCAACCCAGAAAGCGCTGGCACTGGGTTTCGAAGAAAGCCCGCAATTCAGCAGCCGTGTAGTGCTCACTGAACAGCGTCTGGTCATCGCTGTCCACGTCCAGGTACACCAGCGCCACCTCGATGGCTGGCACTTGCCGTGCCTGGCACATCAACCAGCCATAGACCTTGGCCTGGGCCCAGTGCAACTGGCGGTGATTGGCCGGCTGACGCGCCAGATCGCCACGGTGCGTCTTGATCTCTTCCAGGCGATTGCTGCCAGGGTCATAACCATCGGCGCGGCCTCGCACCCTGAGGGTTTCGAACTGGCCTTCAAGGGTGATTTCCGACTCGTAGCCCGCAGCACGCCGTGCCACTACCCGCTGATGCCCTTCGATGCCCTCCTGGGCGGTGGGCGACGGCGTAAAGCGCAGGTCCAGGTCGCCGACCTTGGCGCTGAACTCGCACAAGGCACGCACCGCCACGCTGTAGCTCAAGGCGTTTCGCTCCAGCGCACATGGCACACCGCAACGGGCAGGCCGTGTTGCCTGCAGAACTCAAGCCAGCGCAGCTGGTTGTCCTGCAAGCGGTCACCGGGCCCCTTGACCTCGACCATGCGGTAACGGCCCTGCTCGGGCCAGAACTGGATCAGGTCGGGCATGCCAGCGCGGTTGCTGCGAATGTCCTGCAACAAGCGCAGGAAGCACTGTTTCAGCTGGGCAGCCGGCAAGCAAGCCAAGGCCTGTTCCAGCAGTTCCTCGCTGAGCATGGACCAGAACACGAACGGCGACTGCAGGCCCTGTTTGCCCTTGTAGCACTCGAGAATCGCCTGACGATGGCTGCCATCGTCCAGCCGCCCCAGGCAAAGATCGAATAGCGCACTGCGCCGCTGCTGGAAGTCACTGTCGTGCAGGTCCTGTGGCGCGGCCTGGAACGGGTTGAAGAATGCGCCAGGCACAGGGGCGAAGATGGCCTCCCAGCACAACAGGCCAAACAGGCTGTTGAACAGCGTGTTCTCCACGTAATGCGCCTGGCCGCCCTCTTGCGCCAGGTGTTGACGCACAGCTTCCTCCACACCCAACGCAGCGTACTCGCGGGGCAGCTCGAGCTCGATCAGCTCCAGCGGTGTGGCACGCTGGCGCCGCTGTGGCGGGCCGCCGAGCTTGCGCGCCAGGCGTGGCAGCATCCGTTCCAGTGCCTGCACTTCCAGCGCGTTAGCCGGTGCCGCCGCGAGCTGTAGTGCCAGCGCATGGGCCTGGGGCCACTGCTCAGTGCGCTCAAGCACCCGCACCTGGCGAATGCGTGCCTGGGCATGGCTGCACTGGCCGTACACTGCCATGGCCTGGCCCCACTCCCCCAGGCGCTCGCATTGCTGGCCCAGGGCGAACTGCAGGCGCGCATGGCGGCGGGCCAGCCACGGGTTGTCACTGTGCAGGCCCTGCAGGGTACCCAGAATCGACACGGGTTCGTCGCCCTGCTCCAGCCGCTCGGCGCACTGGTGCAAGGCCATGGCCAGGTCGACTTCGGCACGTTGCTGCAGGGCTCGCGAGCCCGTGCTGAATGGCACCTGCTCGTAACGCAACACACCGAGGTCGGCGAGGACGAACTCTGACCAGTCCTGGTACAGGTTGCCGAAGAACAACAGGCGCATGCGGTCGCACAAAGGTTGCAGGCACCACTGGAGGATGCGCACCTCGCTGTCGGGAAACCATTCGGCCAGTGACCGGGCCACCAGCCCCAGCGGTTGCAGCTGTGCCAACAGCTCATGCTTGGCGGCACGCGGGCGGCTCAGTTGCAGGGCGAAGCAGCGGGCCAGTTCGTCTTTGCGCAGCAAGGCGAACAGCTGTTCCAGGCTCAGTTGCTCGGGTTCCCGCACCCAGCCGAGCTTCTGCAAAGGGTGCAGCGCCAGCGCCGTATCGCCGATTTCGGCGTAGTCGAGCCGGTCGCTGCGAAACAGCTCGCCTTTGCGCATGACCATGCGCACCATCAAGGCCTGGGTTGGCGCTTGCAGTTGATTGAAGGCACGGATGAAGGCCAGTTCCTGGTCATCGAGCAGGTCCTGGTAGCGCTGTTCGACCCACAGCACTACCTGGCGGAAGTTATGCAGGTAGTAGAACGGGTCGTCGACGGAATGGGCGATCACTGGCGGAGGTCAGGTTGCGGTAACAGGCACTGTTTATACATACAGATAACCATGCCTGACAAGAGCCGTGGATCGCGTCACGATCAACGATCCGCTTGGGGCTGCTTCGCAGCCCCCAGGATTTATGCCTGCTCAGTCGCTCCAGTCATCTCCCCTGCTTCGTCCTTGGCACTGCCAATCGGCGCCTGCAGCAACAGGAAGTACGCCACCGCCGAGCACAATGCCACCACCGCACTGATCATGAACGCTGTGGTGAACGAGCCCGAGTACTGGATGCTGAAGCCAGTAGCGATCGGCGCCACGGAGCCGGCAATGTAGCCACCGAAGTTCTGGATCGAGCCAAACGAGGCCACGCGCGGGCTGTCCACGATGGTATTGACGATCATCCAGGCAGTGGCACTGGCCATGTTGATGCTGAACAGTGCCAGGCACAGCAGGATGACGCAGCCTGTCAGGCCGGTGACGAACGACAGCGGCAAGGTGAACAGCGCCGCCAGCACCAGGCCGGTAATGACGCTGAACTTGCGGCTACCCAGCACAGTCATGCCACGCTTCACCAGCCGGTCGCAGAAGCGCCCGGCAACGATTGTACCCGCCGCACCAAAGCCGTAGGCCAGCGACACGACCCAGGCGGTCTTGTACAGGTCCAGGCCGTGTTCACGCTCGAAGTAGCCCGGCAACCAGGTCAGGTGCAGCCACAGCATGTAGATCACACCCATGAAACCCAGCACGGCACCCCATGTGCTGCGGTGCTTGAACAGGTCCAGCCAGCCAGCGAAGTACGAAGCCTTCGGCGTTTGCACCGAGGCCACAGGCGCCTTGTGTTCCGCTGGCAGCGGCTTGCCTTCGGCCTCCAGTTCCGCCAGGTAACGCGCCTTGCTCTTGTAGAACGTCAGCCAGCACACCGCCAGCACCATACCGATCACGCCGGTAATGATGAACATGCCACGCCAGCCGAAATTGACCATGAACAATGTCAGCAAGGGCGGCGCCAGGCACGGGCCGAGGCAGGTCGACGACCAGACCACGCCGGTCGGCGTGCCGCGCTCATTGGCATCGAACCACTCCGACAGGGCCTTGGCCGCCGACGGGAACATGGGTGCCTCGCCAATCCCCAGCAGCACCCGCAAGCCCATGAAACCGGCAAAGCTGTTGACCATGCCAAACGCCGCCTGGGCCACCGACCAGCCCAGCAGCGAGGCGCCGAGCGCGACCTTGCTGCCCAGGCGGTCGATGATCATGCCCATTGGCAACTGGGCAAAGGCGTAGGCAATGGAAAACGCCGACAACAGGATGCCCATCTGCGACGGGCTGATCATCATGTCTTTCTGGATGGAGGTGTTGGCGATCGACAGCGCACTACGGTCCAGGTAGTTGACGATGCCGATCAACAGCAGGAACACAACGGTGATGCGCTGGTACTTCTTCATAGGGTTCATGTGTCGACCTTTATTATTATTGTTGCCGCGCTGTCAGCGCTTTGGCGATCCATCGATGTTCCTGCGCCCCTCCCTTGCGCAGCGTGTCGCTCAAGGCTGGCGGGCGGTAGCTGCAACCTCCAGCAGGCCACGCCGGCCGAGGTTGTCGATCAACGCGCGCAGGCCAAACGCCCACTGCGGTGCCTGGTCGCTGGTGGTCACGCGGTTGCACAGGGTACCCAGTTGCGGGTTGCTGATGGTCACCACATCACCCGGCTTGTGGGTAAAGCCATTGCCCGGCTGGTCACGGTCCTGCTTGGGGGCGAACAGGGTGCCGAGGAAGAGCACCATGCCGTCGGGGTACTGATGGTTTTCGTTGAGGGTTTGCTGCACCAGGTCTTGCGGGTCGCGGCTGATCTGGCGCATGGAACTGCGGCCAGCCAGGATGAAACCGTCCTCGCCCTCAACCCGCAGGTCCACTTCGGCGTTGCGCACATCGTCAAGGCCGAAGCTTTCGTCAAACAGGCGCAACAGCGGGCCCAGTGCGGTGGAGGCATTGTTGTCCTTGGCCTTGGACAGCAGCAAGGCGCTACGCCCTTCGAAGTCGCGCAGGTTAACGTCGTTGCCGAGCATCGCCCCCTTGATGCTGCCATCGCTGGACACTGCCAGCACCACTTCCGGCTCAGGGTTGTTCCAGCTGGACTTGGGGTGGATGCCGATATCGGCACCGTGGCCAACCGCCGACAGCGGCTGGGCCTTGGTGAACACCTCGGCATCCGGGCCAATGCCCACTTCCAGGTATTGCGACCACAGGCCCTGCTCCACCAGCACCTTGCGCAGCGCTTCGGCCTGCGCCGAGCCGGGCACGATCTGCGACAGGTCGGCGCCGATGCGGCTGGCCAGGGTGTCACGGATGGCATCGGCCTTGGCCGGGTCGCCCTTGGCCTGCTCTTCCACCACACGTTCCAGCAGGCTGGTGGCGAAGGTTACGCCAGCGGCCTTCACCGCCTGCAAGTCGATAGGCGCCAGCAGCCATGGCTGACGCGGGTCGCGCTGGGCGGGGTCGCTGTTGTCCAGCAACACCGATAGCGCCACCAGCGGTTCGGCCAGCGGCAAGGCGCGCAGGTAGGCGACCGGGTCGGCCACTTCAAGCAGGGCTGAGACAGTCGCCACGTATGTGCTGATGTCGTAGACCGCGCCGGCTTTCACCAGCACCACCGCCGGCCCCTGGTCCGCCAGCCACACCCGCCCTACCCAGCTGCCGCTGTCGAACACACTGGCATCCTGGCTCAGCGGCAGCGGTTGATTGGCGTTCGATCGATCAGTCATCTGTGTACCCTTACTGTGCATCATTGGGAAAGTGCCGGCAGTTGCAGTTGGCCGGCCAGGCGATCAAGGTCAGCCAGCAGCTGTGGCGAGAGGCTCACGCCCTGCTGCAGGGCCTGGCGGCGCAGGGCAAGGCCAGCCTGCCCAGGCAAGCGCACCGGGCGCGCAGGGTCGAGCGGGCGGCTGGCGAGTACCAGTCGGCCAAGGAAGCTGGTTTCATCGGTGAACGCTTCCAGGCCGCCGAAGAAGCGCGGGTCGATGACCACGGCGGTGGCCGAGGCGCCCCACTGCTCAGGGGCATCCTTGCGCCCATGGCCGGCCAGGCCGGACGTCAGGGCTTCGACCAGCAGCGCCAGGGCAAAGCCTTTGTGGCCAAAGGCCTGGCCGCCGAGGGGCAGGATGCTGCCTTGCGGGGGGGTAAAGAAATCGACCGGGTCGTCGCTCAGCTGCCCGTCATTGCTCACCAGTACCGGGTGCGGCAGGCGGCTGCCGGCATCGCGGCACTGGCCAACCAGCCCAAGGGTAATGGTCGACATGCTCACGTCCAGCAGGATCGGCTCGCCTTGGGTCGGGATACCGGCAGCAATCGGGTTGGGGGTGTAGATCGGGTCGATGCCACCGTGGGCGCAGACCAGCCCCACCGAGGGGTCCGATGAATACACCATGGCCACCAGGCCCTGGTCGGTATAGGGCTTGAGATAGGCGGCCAGGCAGCCAATGTGCGAAGCACGGCGTACCACCGCAATGCCGATGCCCTGCGCAGTCGCACCTTTTGCCGCGCAGTCCAGGGCACGGCTGACGCAGTAAGGCCCCAACAGGTAATGGCCATCGAACACGCTGGCGATGCCACTGTCCGTCACCTGTTCCAGTGCCTGTGCACGGGCCTTGACCTTGCCTTGCTGCATGCCACCGATGTAGCGGCTGACCAGGTTCAGGCCGTGGGTACGGTGCCCGAGCAGTTCACCTTCGAGCAGAACCCGGGTCACCACCTGGGCGACTTCGGTATCGGCACCGGCTTTTTCGAACAGTTGCTCGACAAAGGTGGTGAGCGCTTGCACGTTGTGATGTGTGGCTTGAGTCATTGTTGTTATCTCGTAAGCGGGGCGGGAGCGGTCAATCAGGTCACGGCGCCGATCTGCCAAGGCACGAACTCGTTCTGCCCGTATCCGTGCTGTTCGCTTTTGCTGCGTTCCCCGGAAGCAATGCGCAGCATCTGCTCGAAGATGTACGCGCCACGCTCCTCGATGCTGGTGGAGCCATCGGCAATACCGCCGCAATTGACGTCCATGTCCTCTTCCTGGTGTTCGAACACCCGGTTGTTGGTCGCCAGCTTGATCGACGGTGCCGGGGCACAGCCGTAAGCCGAACCACGCCCGGTGGTGAAGGCGATCAGGTTGGCCCCGCCAGCCACCTGGCCAGTGGCCGAGACCGGGTCGTAACCAGGGGTGTCCATGAACACCAGGCCCTGGGCACGCACGGTCTCGGCGTACTGGTACACATCGACCAGGTTGCTGGAGCCCGCCTTGGCCACTGCGCCCAGGGACTTCTCGAGGATGGTGGTCAGGCCCCCGGCTTTATTGCCGGCCGAAGGGTTGTTGTTCAGCTCGGCGTTCATGCGCTGGCAGTAGTCTTCCCACCAGCGGATGCGCGCAACCAGCTTTTCGCCCACCTCACGGCTGACCGCGCGGCGGGTCAGCAGGTGCTCGGCGCCGTAGATTTCCGGGGTTTCGGACAGGATGGCGGTACCACCGGCCGCCACCAGGCGGTCCACGGCGTTGCCCAGTGCCGGGTTGGCGGTGATGCCGGAGTAGCCATCGGAGCCGCCACATTGCAGGCCGACCACGAGATGCCGTGCGCTGACCGGTTGGCGCTGCACGTGGTTGGCCTCGGCCAGCAGGCTCTTGACCTGCTCGATGCCGGCAGCAATGGTTTTTGACGTACCGCCGATGCCCTGGATGGTGAAGGCCCGCAGCTGCGCACTGGCTTGCAGGCCCTGGGTTTCCAGCAGGCTTTCGATCTGGTTGGTTTCGCAGCCCAGGCCAATGATCAGTACGGCAGCAAAGTTGGGGTGCACGGCGTACCCGGCCAGGGTGCGGCGCAGCAAGCCAAGGGCTTCGCCGCTGGGGTCTACTGCGCAGCCGGCACCGTGGGTCAGGGCGACCACGCCGTCGATATTCGGGTAGTCGGCCAGTGCCTCGGGGTGAATGTCACGGCGGAAATGGTCGGCCACAGCCCTGGCGACGGTCGCCGAGCAGTTCACCGAGGTGAGAATGCCGATGTAATTACGGGTGGCAACCCGCCCATCGGCGCGCACGATGCCCTGGAACTGCGCTTCGCTGCCAGGCTGGCTGCGAGTGTCGACACCAAAGGCATAGTCACGGGCGAAATCGCCCATTTGCACGTTGTGCACATGCACGTGATCGCCGGCATTGATGGCCTGCGAGGCAAAACCGATGATTTGCCCGTAACGGCGTAGCGGCTGGCCCTGCTCCACGCGTTCGGTCGCAAGCTTGTGGCCCGAAGGAATCGGCTGGCGGACGGTAATCGCCTCGGCATCCAGGTGCAGGCCTTGCGGCAAGGCCTGGCGGGCGATAAGCACGTTGTCCAGCGGGTTGAGGCGGATGACGGCAAGGTCACCGGACTTGGCAATCAGTTGCATGGGACCTCTCAGGGCGGTGCGGCGGGCTTCTTGTTATGGCTGTTGCCACTGTAAGAAGCCTTGCGCAGCATTCCCAATGAGATGATCCGATCAAGCGATAACCAGTGGTTATCGGAAGTTGTGATCGGGCGGTGATCCTTGATCGCCCAATAGACTGCCCAAGTGCTCAAGCCAGCACATATCCTGTGGGAGCGGGTTCACCCGCGAACACCGGCGCAGCCGGTGCCATGCACCGCGTCGACTGCTTCGCGGGTAAACCCGCTCCCACAGGTGACCCCCGTGAACCATCAGGTCTTGTCCAAGGCAGTTGCAGCCGTACCTTCCTTCTGTCGCTGTTTGGCGCCTTCCAGCAAAATCTCGACAAACGCCCGGGCCGAAGCGCTCAGCGGTTCATCCTTGCGGGTGACCACGCCATACTCCAGCGCGGGTACATGCAAGGGGCTGCGTAGCTCCTTGAACTGCCCGCTGGCCAGCTGCGCGGCAACCATCGAACGCGGCAACATGGCAATCATCGGCGCCGATTGCAGCAGCTGCAGGAACATCGGCATGGAGATGGTCTCGACGCTGTCGACGGGCGTGGCAATACCGGCCACACGGAACGCCTGTTCCAGGCGGTTGCGGATCGGCGTGCCCACCGGGTACAGCACCCACGGCCAGTCGCCCAGCGCCGACAGTGGCGGGCTTTCCAGCTGGTTGAGCGGGTGCTCGCTGTTGACCACCAGGCTGAACGGTTCGGGTTCGAGGGGCTGGAAGTCGAACAGCTGGCTGAAGCGCTCTTCGGTGAAGCGGCCAATCATGATGTCGAGCTTGTTCTGCTCCAGCATGGTCAGCAGGTGATCACTGGAATGCTCCACCACTTCGATCGACAGCAGTGGGCTGCGCGCCTTGATCGCGGCAATGGCCTGCGGCAGTACCAGCGCAGTGGCGGCAAAGATGCCGCCGACGCGGATAAAACCGTGCCCGCCGTTGCGCAGGCGGTTGACCTGGTCGACGAATTGCTGCGACTCGGCCAACGCACCCTGGGCATAACGCACCACGTATTCACCCAGCTCGGTGGGCGGCATGCTGCGTGGCAGGCGCTCGAACAGGGCAAAGCCGAACTGCTCTTCGAGATCGCGCAGCATCTTGCTCAGGGCCGGCTGGCTGAGGTTCATGCGCGTAGCGGTTGCGTGCATGTTGCGGGTGCGCGCCAGGGTGTCGATCAGCACCAGGTGCTTGTAGCGGATCCAGTTGCAAAAGCTGGAATGGGTCAGGTCCGGCGACATCGGCAGCAGGCCTCAGGCAGGTGAAAAGGCAGGGTTATTGCGCCCGCAGGTAGCGCAGCAAGGTATCCAGGGCAACCGAGTTGGGCCGCGAGCGCAGGGTCAGCACGCCCAGGTTGGCCATGGTCAGCGGCAGCTCTACCGGCAGGATGGCAACCATGCCATAGCGGGCATAATGCTCGGCCACGTCATTGGGTACCACCGCAATCATTTCGGAGGCTTCGAGCATGGCGGTGGTGGCCAGGATCGAGGCGGTTTCAACGATGTCCAGTGACTGCACCATGCCCCCGGCCTGCAACGCACTTTCGACACGGCGGCGCATCGGGCTGCCGATGGGGTGCAGGATCCAGGTCAGGGCCACCAGGTCACTCAATTGCAACCCGACAGCAGCCGCCAGAGGGTGCCCGGCGCGGGCAATCACGCGCATCTGCTCACCGCCTTCAAACAGCTCGATGTTCAGGTCCTGGCTGTCGCTCTGGTCTGGCAGGCGGCCCACGACCATGTCGAAATCGCCGCGCAGCAACGCGGGCAGCAAGGTATCGCTGGTGCCCACTTCCAGCGAAATACGCACCTTGGGGTGGTCGCGCTTGTAGGCCAGTACCGCCTTGGTCAGCACGCCCGGCACCGGGCCCATGACGCTGCCCACCCGCACCAGGCCAGAGGCCCCGCGCGCCAGTTCGGCGATTTGCGCCTGGGCATGCTCGAACTCATGCAGCGCGCTTTGTGCATAGCGGATCATCACCTCACCGTAGAGCGTTGCTTGCATGCCGCGCGGCAAGCGCTCGAACAAACGCACGCCAAGGCGTTCCTCAAGCTGCTGCAGCAACAGGCTGGCCGCCGGTTGCGTGGTGTGCATCGCCGCAGCGGCGCGGCGCAGGTTGCCGAACTCGCCCAGCGCATTGAGCAGCGTGATCTGGCGGCTGGAGATTCTCAATGCACCAAGGCTGGCAGGCGCCAGGGTTGGGTCGATTGGCAAGCGAGACATATCGAATCCGGTATCGCTGATTAAGAATTGGCGATTATGCCTGTATCGCTCCACAACCTACAGTCAGGTCTCCCAGCGCTTGAGCAGAACAAGAGTCGACCATGAGCATACGTATTACCCACCTGAGCGTTCGCGACATTCGTTTTCCTACTTCGCTGTCGCTGGATGGCTCCGACGCCATGAACAGCGCCCCCGACTATTCGGCAGCCTATGTGGTGCTGCACACCGACGCCGAGGGCCTTGAAGGCCACGGCCTGACGTTCACCATTGGCCGCGGCAACGAGATTTGCGCGGCAGCGGTGCAGTCACTGGCCCCCCTGATCGTCGGCCTCAGCCTCGAAGAGATTACCGCCGACATGGGCGGTTTCTGGCACCGTTTTACCGTCAGCGACAGCCAACTGCGCTGGCTGGGCCCCGAGAAAGGCGTGATCCACCTGGCCACCGCGGCCATCATCAACGCGGTGTGGGACCTGTGGGCCAAGCGCGAAGGCAAGCCGGTGTGGAAACTGCTGGCCGACATGACGCCCGAGCAACTGGTGCGCTGCCTGGACTTCAGCTACGTCACAGACGTGCTCACCCCCGAGGAAGCCATTGCCCTGCTCCGCCGCCAGGCCCCAGGCAAGGCCCAGCGTGAGGCGCAGATGCTGCGCGAAGGCTACCCCGGCTATACCACCGCGCCAGGCTGGCTGGGTTACAGCGAAGAGAAGATGCGCAAACTGGCCCGCGAGGCCGTGGAAGATGGCTGGACCCACATCAAGCAGAAGATCGGCGCCGACCTGGAAGAAGACATCCGCCGCGCCAGCATCCTGCGCGACGAAATTGGCTGGGAGCGCACCCTGATGATGGATGCCAACCAGGTGTGGGGCGTGGAGGAGTCGGTTGCCAACATGCGCCGCCTGGCCGCCTTCGAGCCGCTGTGGATCGAAGAGCCGACCAGCCCGGACGACATCCTCGGCCACGCCACCATTCGCCAACGCATCGCGCCGATTGGTGTCGCCACCGGTGAACACTGCCACAACCGGGTCATGTTCAAGCAGATGTTCCAGGCCGGTGCGCTGGATTTCTGCCAGCTGGATGCCGCCCGCCTGGGTGGCCTGAACGAGGTGCTGATCGTGCTGCTAATGGCGGCCAAGTACGACGTGCCGGTGTGCCCGCACGGCGGCGGCGTCGGGCTGTGCGAATATGTGCAGAACATCGCCCTTTTCGACTACATCGCCGTGTCTGCCTCGCTGCACAACCGGGTACTGGAGTACGTCGACCACCTGCATGAGCACTTCATCGACCCGGTGGTGATCCGCCATGGGCGTTACATGCCGCCGCAACGCCCAGGCTACAGCATCGAAATGCATGCCGAGACCCTGGAGCGCTACCAGTACCCCAACGGCGCGGTGTGGCTCGATATCAACCGTTCCTGAACAACAGGCCTGGGTGTGCCCCCAACCAGGGGCACACCACCAGCACTTTTCACGGGGAAAAAAACAATGACAACCCTCACCAGCGCAGCGGCTTCGGCCCCTGCCGCCACCACCGAGCAGCGCCTGAACGGCCTGCTACTGCGCAAATTGATGCCACTGCTCATCGTCGTCTACGTGATGAGCTTTCTTGACCGCACCAACATCGCCCTGGCGAAAGCCAGCATGGGCATTGACCTGGGCCTGTCGGCAGCGGCCTATGGCCTGGGTGCCGGCCTGTTCTTCCTGACCTATGCGCTGGCCGAAGTGCCCAGCAACCTGATCATGCACCGGGTGGGCGCGCGCTTCTGGATCACCCGCATCATGATCACCTGGGGCCTGCTCTCGGCGGGCATGGCCTTCGTCCAGGGAGAAACGTCGTTCTACATCATGCGCCTGCTGCTGGGGGTGGCCGAAGCGGGCCTGTTCCCCGGGGTGATGCTGTACCTCACCTACTGGTTCGACCGCGAACAGCGCGCCCGCGCCACGGGTTACTTCCTGCTGGGCGTGTGCCTGGCCAACATCCTCAGCGGCCCGCTGGGCGGTGCGCTGCTGGAAATGGACGGCGTACTGGGCTGGCATGGCTGGCAGTGGCTGTTCGTGCTCGAAGGCTTGCCTGCCGTGGCCTTGGCTTATGTAGTGTGGAAGAAACTGCCCGATGGCCCGGCTTCGGCGCCTTGGCTGTCGGCCGCCGACGCCCAGGACATCGAACGCCGCCTGGCCGCCGAACGGGCTGCCGCGCCACAGCAGAACAAACTGGGGCAGATGTTCCGCGACCGGCAGATCTGGCTGGCAATCGCGGTGTACTTCGTGCACCAGATCACCATCTACACGTTGATTTTCTTCCTGCCGGGTATCATCGGCACTTACGCTGCGCTATCACCCTTCCAGATAGGCATGCTGACTGCCGTGCCGTGGATTGCGGCTGCCATCGGTGCTGCCACCTTCCCGCGCCTGGCCACCTCGCCACGCCGTTGCCGCACCCTGCTGTTCTGCGGCTTGCTGACCATGGCGACCGGGTTGCTGCTGGCGTCGCTGGCCAACACGTTCATTGGCCTGATCGGGTTTTCACTGACCGCCCTGATGCTGTTCGTGGTGCAGTCGATCCTGTTTGTCTTCCCGTCCAGCCGGCTGAGTGGCAACGCCCTGGCGGCGGGCCTTGCGTTTGTCACCACCTGCGGCCTGCTGGGTGGCTTCGTCGGGCCGTCGGTGATGGGCCTGATCGAGCAGGCCACCGGCAGCACCCGCAACGGCTTGTGGATCATTGCCGCATTGCTGGTGCTGGCAGCGGTGCTCAGCACCCGCTTGCGCCAGGGGCAAGAGCAGGCATAGTCAGCGTGAAACGCTGGCAGGTCGCCCGCAGCGCGGCTCCAGTGCCTGCGCCAAGCGCTCCACCGCCTGTTGCAGGTCATCTGGCTGGTCGCCCAGCCAGACCAGTGCCATGCACTGCTGGTAACGCCCCTGCAGGCTGAACTGCCTGCCCGGCAGTGCATGCAAGGCGGAACCTGCCAGCGCCGCAACGATGCAATCCCACCGCAACGGTTGGCGAAAACTCACCCACAGCATGCGCCCCCCCTGGGGCGTCTGCATCGCCACCTGCTGACCGAACTGCAACGCCAGCGCGCGTACCAGATATTGCGTGCGCCTTTCCAGCTCGGTACGCAGCTCTACCAGGTGTATCTCGATTTGCCTTTTACCCAACATCAGGGCAAGCGCTTGCAGGCGCAGCGGCGCAAGCCGAAAGGCCCGTTCGGCAAATGCCTTGGCCAATGCCGCGTCATGGCTTAGCACATAGGCGTAAGGTGCCTCGGCCCCCACTGCGGTCTCGAATGCCCCCAATACCAACAGCGAGCGAGGGTCGACCCAGTCGCGCAAGCGCGTGCGTGGCGGCCCGCTGTAACAATGTTCACTGTCCAGGTCGTTTTCCAGCAACCATACAGGGTGCTGGCCCAGTAACTGACCAAGCTGCTGCTGGTAGTGCGGCGACACCAGCCGCCCTTGCGGCATGCCCAGGCAAGACGGCATGACCAGCATGCACACCGGCTCGGCGCCCAGCAACCGGGCCAAGGCCCGCAGGTTCGGGTTGCCGCGGCTATCTGCAGGTACTTCCAGCACCCGCATGCCGGCACGTGCCAAAGCGTGCAGCACCTGCCAGCAACAGGGCGACTGCACCAGTACCGTTCCGCCCTGCAAGGCAAGCCCCACGAGCACTGTATCCAGCAACGCTTGCACATCAGGGGCCAGTTGAACGTCCTCGGCACGCCAGTACAGGCTGGAGGAACGGGTATAAGACTCAGCCACGGCATTGCGCAGACGGGTGTCGCCGAGTGTTGCCCTCGGTGCAACACCGCTGGCGCGCTGACGGGCCAAGCGCCGCTCGTGGCCTAGCAGAATACGCTCCAGCAATGGTTGCACTGGCAAAGGTGACTGCGGGTGCATGGGCGCTGCCTTGGCAGCGACCTGAGTGTAATAGCCGGACCTTGGCAGACACTGGACGCGGCCCTCTTCCTCCAGCAGGTTGTAGGCACTCTGCACAGTAGCCAATGAAACCCGCAGCCGCCGGGACATTGCACGCAGCGACGGCAACTTGCAGGGGCCACCGCCTGAGGCCTGCTCGATCAACGCTTCCAGGTAGCGATACACCTTGCGATAGGCGAACTCGCCAGGAACCGCTTGCCCCATCAAGGCAACGCCGCTGGGCCACGGCGGCGCCCCGACGACGGCCTTGGCAGCAGCCTGAGGAGCACGTCGCGGCGGGCCAGGTGGCTCTGCAAGCGCCAGGCAGTCAGCGGCGTGCGCCCTTCATAGATCGCCCGCAACTGCCCCAGCGGCAGGCCACTGGTATTCACCAGCCAGTCCCTCACCGCATCGGGGCAGGGTTTGCCTTGCAAGGCTCGGTGCAGGTACGGCAGCGCTACCAGCATGTCGGCATGCCGACACTGGAGAAAACGCTCCAGCTTCTTCCCCTGCCGGGCGAACGGGCTGAACAGCAGGCACACCAGTTGGGTCTGGTTGATACCGTAGGCTTTACCCAGCGGTAGCGTTTGTACATCGCGAGGCTTACTGTCGGCCGAATGGTCTGCCAGCCGCAACGCCGGGCGAGCAGCCGGCAGCTCAAGGCTGCGTGCACGCAGCTCGCGCAATTGTGCCGGCGCATACGGGTCGACGAATGCCGACAAAGGCCAGGCATCCTCGGTCGTTTCGAGCCCACCACCCAGCATCGCGTCAAGTTGCTGCCCTTCAAGCAGCTGCGGCAGCAGGTCATCCATGGCAATCACCCGCAACGGACCCTCCTCCGTGACAGCGCACTGTGTCGGCTTCGCCAGGCTGCCCGGAGAGACTTCGATAACAGCCTGCAACCGGCTCAACCCGTGGGCCAGCGTCGCCAGGCACTGATGCAACACATGCGGGCCGCGCTCCCCTGCCAGGCGCAGGCTACGCCGGGCCCAGGCCAGGTATCGGCGCCGCTGGCGCACGGGAATGGCGGTGATCAAGACGTCGGCCGGTGTCGGTGCCTGCAGTGCACAACACACGGCATCCGCCAGCTCCAGATGCAGGCGGCTACCCAGCAGGGCTTCGGGCCTGGCATCGACCATGTGACCAAACATCAGCATGGCGTTCCTCGCCAGCAGCCCACGTTCGGGCGCAGCCGAAGGCCTACGGCTGAAGGGCACCACGTCGCGCCCTTCGATCATCTGCAACTGAACCCGCGGGTCATCCTGCATGAACAGGGCACTGAAACTCCGCTCGTGGCCTTCGAGCGTATCGCTGGCGGCCACCGGCAGGCTGACCACCAGCACCCGCAACTGAAAGGTTACCGGCGCACGCAGGGCGATGCTCAGTTGCGCCGCACGCAGCATGGCCAGCAGCCGGACACTGCGGCAATCGCCGCCCTGCAGCACCAGCACGCGGAACGTACCGATGCACTCGAGCCCACCTGCCGCCACCAGCAATCGCTGTATCAGCAATTGCAAGGATGCCCGCTGCGCCTGCGACATCTGGCTCAACAAGCGCTCGAGCACTTGCTGGTAGATATAGTGCATTGCCTGATCGTGAATAGCCGTCACGAAATCACCTCATCAACTTCATGCAGCCAACGCGTGCTGAATCTTGTGTTCAAGTTTCAATACGTCCTGTGCTTACCCCGAAGAAATTCCCTACAACCAAATTGAAGTAATGACGTAACGCATCACTGTCGCCAGACCATCGAAAAAACATCAATGCCGCGACGGCCCGTCGCTACCACACATAGCCGATCCTCAGGCATAGCCATGCTCATCCCACGCTCCTTGCGCAAACTATCATGGGGCTATTATCGGGGGATGCAGAGCGAATAGAAGATACAGATCGAGGTAAAAAAACCATTCAGCAAGATTGCAGAGACACACTGAACCTCTAGCAGGAAGCGTTCAAGGCTGAATAGTTGGCGGAATATTTCCACGCAATCACAGGCCATTGCCTTATATGTAGTCCACGTCTGACTTCAATGTAGGAATGGTCTTTTTATTAGGGCTGAAATAATTCTGCTCGCCCACAAAAAACCCGGGACTCTGCCCGGGCTTATCAGCATTGCGAACCGCGGTCAGTGTTGCGCCATATCCAGCACCACTCGCCCACCGCACGGGCATTGGTCCATGTAACGATGTGCCTCCACCACCTGCTCGAACGGGTACACCTTGATGATCTGCGGTGTCAGCAGCTGGTCAGCGGTGAACTGGTTGATGTCGCGCAAGGCACGCTGCAACGCCACCTGGTCCTGGCTGATGCCGAGTTCCGGTTTGCCGGTGAAGTTACCGATGCAATGCACGTAGAACTGGATATTCTTCTGGAAGGCTGCACAGGCCGGGAAAGGCGTCTGGTTACCGCCCTGCAGGCCATACAGCACCAGGCTGCCACGCGGCGCCAGCACATCGCCCAGCAGCGACATCTGCGGCCCGCCCATGCCGTCGAGGACCATGTCCACGCCGCGGCCATCGGTGTACTTGCCTACCTGCAGTAACAGGTCCTGCTCCTCGGTGACAATCACCTTGTCGGCACCCAGGCCCAGCAGGTAGTCACGCTGCTCAGCCTCTTTGGTAGCTGCGAACACTTTCAGCCCCAGGGCCTTGCCCAATTGCACGAAGGCGGGGCCGGCACAATGGCTGGCATCGGTCACCAGCGCCGTCTGCCCGGCCTTGGCACGTGCCAGGTCAACATAGGCAAAATAGGCGATCAGCAAGGGCGTGTAGTGCACGCTGGCCTCGATCGGGGTGAGCACATCCGGGTAGCGGGTAATGGCGGTGCGCGGGAGCACGATGACATCACCGTACACCGGGTGGTCATTGGCACTGGTGGCCGGGAAGCTGGCGACCCGGTCGCCCACCGCAATGTCCTCGACCCCTTCACCGACCGCAGTCACCACCCCGGCCATTTCGTGGCCGATGCCCGCCGGCAGGCGTGCCTGGGACGGCGCCAGGTTCTGGCGCCAAAGCACGTCATACCAACTGACGCCAATCGCCTCGACGCGGATCTGTACCTCGTCGGCAGCGGGTGACGGTTCGGCCTGCTCCTCGCAACGGAGCACATCGGCAGCGCCGAACTTGTGGAAACGGATCATGCGGGACATCGCATACCTCGCCTTTGTGAACCTCTAATTACCACTGACTTTATCCGGGCTTTGACGGTTAGACCATCAGTGGTCATTAATAGTCGACATGCTTGTCATCGATTGGGCACCTGACTTTCCCTGCAATTGGTCCCCCTAAACCCGTGCAGGGTAACAGCCTTTGGCCGTAAGATTCACCCCTGCCCCACTTTAGGCGAAGCGCACCGATGAATCGAAACGACCTGCGTCGTGTAGACCTCAACCTGCTGATCGTGTTTGAAACGCTGATGCATGAGCGCAGTGTGACCCGCGCCGCGGAAAAACTGTTCCTCGGCCAGCCGGCCATCAGCGCGGCCCTGTCGCGCCTGCGCAACCTGTTCGACGACCCGCTGTTCGTGCGCACCGGCCGCAGCATGGAGCCGTCCGCACGGGCCCACGAGATCTTCGCCCTGCTGTCGCCAGCACTGGATTCGATTTCCACTGCGGTCAGCCGCGCCGCCGAGTTCGACCCCGCCACCAGCAATGCGGTGTTCCGCATCGGCCTGTCGGACGACGCCGAGTTCGCCCTGCTGCCCCAGTTGCTCAAGCGTATCCGCGCCGAAGCACCGGGCATTGTGCTGGTGGTGCGGCGGGTCAACTACCTGCTGATGCCAACCCTGCTGGCCTCGGGGGAAATTTCGGTGGGGGTCAGCTACACCAGCGACCTGCCGGCCAACGCCAAGCGCAAGGTGCTGCGCCGCAGCATGCCGAAGCTACTGCGCGCCGACAGCGTGCCCGGCGGTATCACCCTGGACGACTTCTGCGCGCGGCCGCATGCGCTGGTGTCGTTTGCCGGCGACCTGTCCGGCTTCATCGACGAAGCCCTGGAAGAACTCGGCCGCAAGCGCCACGTGGTGCTGGCGGTGCCGCAGTTCAACGGGCTGGGGAGCTTGCTGGCGGGGACGGATATCGTGGCCACTGTGCCGGACTACACCGCCGATGTGCTGACTGCTGCGGGCGGGCTGCGGGCCGAAGACTTGCCGATACCCGTGCGCAGTTTCGAACTGCACATGGCCTGGCGCGGGGCGCAGGACAACGACCCGGCGGAGCGGTGGTTGCGGTCGCGGATACAGATGTTTTTTGGGGATCCCGATAGCTTGTGACTGAATTCCATCAAGATCCAAAAATACCAATAAAATCAGTGTCTTAATCTTATTTTACGTCCAAGGCCGTCCGTCGTATTCCACTCGTTTCCAACGCTCCTGCGGGTATATTTTTGGGTACTTTTCCTGTTTCGAAAAAAAGTACCCGCACATGACGACTTCCCTCCCCACGCCTGCATTGCGGCGTAAACTCAGCGATGCCTTCTTGCGTGCCATTGCTGAACCCGGCAAGTACGCCGACGGCGAGGTACCCGGTCTTTACCTGCATGTTCAGGCCTCGCAGAAGTCGAACAAGCCTGCCGCAAAATACTGGCGGATGAGGTATCGCCTGAACGGCAAGGAAAACGTGTACGCGATCGGCCGTTATCCCGACATTGGCTTGAAAGACGCGCGCGACTTGGCCCGAGCCGCGCGCCAGAACGTAGCTCATCACGTCGCCCCGCTGAAGGCCAAACGCAAGAAAATCGCCGATCAGCTACTTAATGAGGAGCGCACATTCAGTTACGTCGCCGAACAGTGGCTGGCCTTCAAGTCGCACGACCTCGTGAGCAAATCCCTCGCGGGCTTTCGCGGCGCTTTGAACAATCACATCCTGCCCACCATCGGCAACATTCCCGTCAGCGAGATCAAACTGGACCACATCATCGAGATCATCGCTACCCTGCGCCGAGCACGCACACTGGCCATGGCCAAGCGCGTGCGTACCATCATCCGTGCCGTGCTCGGTTTCGCTGAGGGGCGTGGCTGGGTGGAGCGTAACGTGGCCCTGAGCAACACCGAAGAGCTCAAGGTGCGCCATGTGGTGACCAGTAATCCAGCGATCGAACGACCAGCCGATTTGGGTCACCTTCTGCTTCGTCTAGATGAGCTCAGCCCGAGCAGCGTGAGCATTGCGATGCGCTTGCTGGTCATGCTGCCCGTTCGCCCCGGCGAGCTGGTGAAAATGCGTTGGGAAGACATCGATCTGGTCAGCGCCGACTGGCGCTATGTAGTAGGGAAAACACGCCATCTAGATAAGAGCAAACACATCGTGCCACTGCCGGAGCAAGCCCTTGTGCTGTTGCGTGAACTACATGAACGGCGGGTGGTGGATGAAGCGGGCAATGGCTGGGTCTTTGTATCGCCGGTCTACCCAGGCTATCCAGTTGACGCCACATCCCTGGCCAAGGCCTACCAGCGGATCTGGCCGGAATACCGCATCACTGCGCACGGTTTCCGCGCCACCTACCGCACTATCGCTCACGAGCATTTAGGTATCGATCCGATTGTACTGGAGTTGTCGTTATCGCACCGCATGCCAGGCGCACTGGGTGCCGTGTATGCGCGCGCGCAGTTGCTGCCGCAGCGACGAGAAGCGGCGCAGCATTGGGCGGACTACCTCGATCGGCTTCGAAAAAATTCCAAACATACAACAGCAGAATAGTTGTCGGGAAAGTACAGATCCTACTTGCACTTCCTTCCTGCCACGACCGCAACAACTGCCCTACCAGGAAGAGCCAATTCAATTTTGTGAGTATGGCGGAGCACTCGGGATTCGAACTCACGCGTTTTAGCCAGCTCGATAAAAATAAAGTTATAACAATCAACAAGATAGAAAATTGAGTTCGAATGCAGCGTAGTGATTCGAAGTGTGATTCCACCCCCGACCACCGGCATCCAAATCCCGACGCCCGGCCGCTCTAGAACGGCATATTTGGGGTAGGACGGACCTTGTGCAGTAACCCTGATGGCCCGCTGCACCCTAAGTGTCCGGACTATTCAGTCAGTCCTTAACAGATCGCCCGCTTGTGCCTGGAGGCGGCTAGGGCCGGTGCAGCCGTGGTTCATATCCATGGCCGCAACCCGGCAGCCGGTGAAGGCGACCGCTCGCCGGCGGTGTTCAAGGAAGTCGTCGAAGGCGTGCGCACCGAAAACGACGAAGTGGGGCTCGATCAAGGTGACAGTCAAAGACGGAAGCGATGGACGGCACCTTTGAGCCCCTCCCCTAGCTTGGCCAGCTCCCGTACAGCGTCCAGGACTCGTGAAGCTTTAGTGCTTGAGCGGTCTGCCATATTCCTAACCTTGGACACATTTCCGCTCACGACATCAGCGACTGCGCTTTGCTCTTCAACAGCAGAGGCGATCTGCTGGTTCATGGCCTGAATGGTAGCAACAGAAACGTTGATCTCATTGAGTGCCGCACGTGCGCTTTCAGCTTGTTGAACCGCGTCCAAGGTTCGCTGATGGCTCCGATTCATGACCCGGGCGGTTCTCTCACCACCTTTTTGAATTGCCAAGACAAGCTCCGCAATCTCGCTGGTCGAATGCTGTGTACGTTGCGCCAAGGCGCGAACCTCATCTGCGACAACTGCGAAGCCTCTACCTTGCTCACCTGCTCGAGCGGCTTCAATCGCAGCATTGAGCGCCAATAGATTAGTCTGATCAGCAACATCCTTGATTACGTTGACGACTTGGCCGATACGCTCGCTACCATCCTGCAGATGTTTCATAGCCTCTCCCAATTCATCCATATCCTGGGAAAGCAGCTCAATTTGATTTAACACAACCCCGACTACCTGATTGCCGTCTCGTGCCTTCTGATCAGCCGCGAACGCAGTCTTTGCTGCTTCCTCGGTGCTTCTTCCGATCTGCTGTACCGTTACCACCAGTTGATTCATGGCAACCGAGACGTGCTCCACTTCTGACGTCTGAGCTTCGAGCTCTGCCCGCCCCTCGGCGCTTTCGTGAGCCAGATGTTGCGAAGCGACAGCGAGCTGTTCTGCTCCCTGGCTAATCTGGGCAACCAACTCTCGAAGGCCGTCGGACATCGCCTGAGTGGCACGTTGAAGCTGACCGATCTCATCTCCTCTTGAATTTAGACGCACCTCGCGCAAGTCTCCTGCTTCGATCTGGCGAGCTTGGGCGAGTAGATGCTTGAGTCCAGACACCAGTTGCTGAGATAGCAACCATACTGCAACAACGCTGACGAGCATCGCTAAACCTGCAGTGGCGGTAAGCAGGACGTATACCAATAAAATCCTGTTCGAGATGCTATCCTGCATCAGTTTTTGAAGCGAGCCCAAGGCCGAGTCTAGACCAGCGAAATTATCTCGATTATTTTGTTCAGATGCCGACTCACCGCTGTTCGGCGATGAAAATAAAGCTTGGAAAGCTGCGTCATGCTTGGCCCAAGCCTGATTAAGTACCGCAACCTGCTGGTCATAATCGGTACTCAGCTTTTCCTGGATGAGGTACAGCTGCGCTTCGGCGGCTGACTCTTTTGTATTTCGATCACCAAGAGAGTTCGCGTCTCTGGCTAATAAATATTGCTGCTCCGCACTGCGGAGCGCTTCAAGCTTGAACTTGAACTCAGATACCAACCCGGCTTGTGTGATCAGACCGGAAAGCGTGTATGCGCCAAAAAAACCAGAAGCCATACAGGTAAGTCCTACGGAAATGACTGAAGCAAATCCAATGGCTAATTTGGTCTTGACACTAAAATGTGAAAAAAAACTGTAGGCAGACTTCATGGGTGGCTCCTATAGTTTTTATGATTTGGATCGACAAACAATGACACGAATAACTACCGGAGGCTGAAATTTTCGTCGTAGTCGCTAAGATTTGGCATCAATAATTGCTTTCGCTCAGACAGGGTTGCCAGAGCTTCACGCCATTTGAGTTGAATCAGCTTTCTTTCATCTGTGCTGAGATAGGGGATATGGAAGCCAACAAAAGGGGCCAGTACATCGAACCCTACATATCCGAGAGAACCTTTCAGTAGGGGCCGCAGCAGGGTCTGAAGGTCTCCATGAATTCCACGCTGCCCGAACATGCCTTCCCTGCCACCAAGCGTTGCGCAAACCAACGCTTTTTTCCCGACCATACCGCCGTCCCCAAAAACTCGCCTTCCTCCATAGAACGTCCCAGAGATGAAAACTCTATCTATCCATCCTTTTAAAATCGCTGGCATGGAAAACCAGTAAATAGGAAACGTAAGGATAAGAAGATCGCAACGAAGGACCTTATCTACTTCATTAGCAATGTCTGAGCTAAACTGCTGGTACTTGGCGGCGTTTCTCTGTTCTAGGGCATAAACCAAATAGTCGGGATTTGTGCGCTGCTTGAAATCATCGCTACTGGCAACAGGGTTGAAATTCATCGCATACAGGTCTGAAGTCTCAACTTTGTGCCCTAATTGCGAGAAGTACTCAACTGCATCCGCATAGAGACTGGAAGTGAATGATTGCGGCTCAGGGTGCGCGTGAACTATCAGTACATTCATCGTCTTTCGCCTATCAGGAAAAGCCTGAGAATACGGCGGCTCACTGGAGACCACCCAGTGGCTAAAATGACGCAATCTATGCAGAAAACGACATCGCGGTTAACTACTCATGGCAAGGCGAAATTTCTTCCGGTATGCGCCAGGGGTGAGCCCCAACCTTTCTCGAAAAAGTCGAACGAACGAGCTGTTGTCTTGATACCCTACCGCTTCAGCAACGCTTTCTATCTGCATTTCTCCCGTCTCGAGCAATGACCTGGCGGCCTCAATTCTGAGGTTCTGGAGGTATGAGACTGGAGATTGCCCTAGCACATTGTTGAACCGTCTGATCAGCGTACGCTCGCTCACTGCAAGGCGGTCGGCAAGGTCAGCCAAGCGGATTCGACCCGCAAAATTCTCCTGCATGAACGCTTGAGCACGCAGTACGACGGTGTCCGTATGCGCCCTGTTTGCAAGCAACGGCAGGTAAGGGGTTTGAAGGGTTTGACTCACATCAATCAGCATGCTTTTGGCACATAGCGACGCCAGTGATGCGCCAGAGTAGCGTTCTATGAGCTTGATTGACTGAAGATGGTACGAAGAAAGCGCGCCGGCGCAAAACAATCCGTCGACTTCAGTCAATATGGATTTCATCTGCAGATCGACATTGGGAAACCATGAGCGGAATTGCTCCTCCAACCACCAAGTGGTAGTCGCGGTACGACCGTCTAGAAGGCCCGTCTTTGCTAGCAAGAATGTGCCGGTGCAGGTAGCCGCTAACTGTGCGCCGTTACTCCATTGCTTCGTTAGCCAATCGTAGGTAGCTCCGAGCGACGCCAGCAGATCGACGAAATGCTTATAGCCACGGTAATGGCTGGCGGGGATGTAGACGAAGTCAAACTGTTCATCAGCGAGAGGCTTTCGGGTAGAGAAGGCAAGGCCATTGCTCGCCGCCACCGCACCTCCATCCATCGAAATGAAATCCCATGAGTACCGCAAGTGAGCAGCAACATTTTGCGCGAGATGTGCGTTGGCCACTTGCAAAATATCCGCCACACCTCCCGCGCTGGAGGCATAGCAACCGTCGTAGAGCAGAATCGCTGCGTTTGGCATATTGTCGTTATTCGCATAGATAGTGGCTTTTTTTACACTACAGGGCTCCTTTGGCAATTCATAGACTCGGGTCTCTCCATCGTTTCTCTGCCAACGAGCCCCCTATGAAAACCATTCCTTTGTCAGCTCTCTCAACGCTCCTGCACGGTCACCTTGGTGTCGTTGATCAGCCCACAGGTGTCCAGCCCGTCCGGTTCGACCCGTCCATGGGCTTCATGCTGGATCCACTCAACAGTCTCACCGCCTCCATGACATCCGGCGTAAGATTGAGGCTGAAGACAAACAGCACGACCCTTAAGCTGGTGACGTCGCAAACTCAGCTTTTCCTCACTGGGCCAGAGCAGTGGGCACGGAATTTCGAGGTGTATGTCGATGGTACAATCGTCCGCCAAGTAGCTGCCCATGGTGGCTCGTTCCTCACCCCAGGAGCAATTCCCGAGGGTGATCCACACGCAATCCTCACTATCGATGGCCTGGGAGACGCGGTAAAGGACGTTGAAATTTGGTTTCCGCAATCCTCGTTGCAGGTCATAAATTCGCTGGAGGTGGATTCAGAGGCGGCTTGGGAACCATGGGCTGACGATCGACGCCATGTACTATTCCATGGCAGTTCGATTACCCATGGGATGGAGGCCAATGGTGGCTCTGGTGCATGGCCCGCAGTGGCTGGGCAGCTGGCGGACATCAGAATCACCAACATGGGGTGGGCTGGGTCCTGCCTCCTCAGTGCATTGGCGGCTCAAATCATTGCCCAGCAGTCCATAGACGCGGTCGTCCTAGAGCTTGGTATCAACATTTGGGATGGTGGTGCCCTCAACCAGCGAACGTTGAATGATTCCGCCCACGGAGTGATCTCCATTCTACGTGACTCCTATCCCTCGCTGCCCATTGTGATCGTCTCGCCTATTTGTTCGCCCGCCCGTGAACAGGTAGGGGAAAACGGCGGGTTATCCCTGGAGCAGATCCGCGAGGGGCTCAAGGCCGCAGTGGACGCTCACATCTCGAAGGGTGACAACAATATCAGTTATCAAGATGGCCTAGCGCTCTTCGGTCCTGCGGATGCTGAGCTGCTGGTTGACGGCCTGCACCCTAGCGCTGAGGGTTATCAACTGATCGGAGAGCGCTTCTACCACCATCACCGTGATTTCCTTTCCGGTGACTCGCAACTGCTCGCCGGAAACTGACCTATTCCTTCTCCGCCCACCCAAAAGGTGGGTGCGCCCCCCCCTGTCGACTGGATAACGTTAAACACACATGTCGCTCAGCGGCATTGCTCCAAGAGTTCGACCAACAAAAATAACAGCTGGAAGACAGCAAACCTGATTGGAGGAAGCATGTTTCTAAAAAATGCTTGGTATTGTGCCGGTTGGGACTATCAAGTCTCGCAAGGTAAAACTGCCCTTATCGCGCGCAAAATCGCTGGTGAACGAGTAGTCCTGTACCGCAAATTGAACGGCGACGTGGTCGCGATGGAAGACCGCTGCCCTCATCGCCAAGCCGCTTTGTCCATGGGTGCCAAAGAAGGGGATGAGCTGCGCTGCATGTATCACGGCCTGAAGTTTGGGGCTGATGGAAAATGCACCGAAATCCCTGGTCAATCCAACATCCCGGAACGAGCCTGTGTGCGTGTATTCCCGGTTGTCGAAAAAGACAACTGGATCTGGGTATGGATGGGAGATCCCCTCAAGGCCGACCCAAGCCTGATCACAGATGCGGTTGGGCCGGGTCACCCTGATTACAACACGCGTCCCTGCTACATCCAGATCGATGCTGACTATCGTCTGGAAAATGCCAACCTGGCAGACCTCTCACACAGCTCCTTCACTCACGATGCAACCATCGCCATGGGGTGGGCGCAGGCCCTGGCCAAACCTCATCACAAAGTCCTGCCTCGCGGCATCAAAACTGACTATTGGGTGCGTAACGTTCCTGTTCCTAAGTTCGTGGAGCACCTTTTCCCGCCTGGGTTCATGTGTGATGCGCACTTCGACATCACCCAAACCGTCCCGTGTAACTGGATTCTGCACTTCCGCGTCTTCATGGCTGGTACTGCCACTGAAGGTGAGTCAGATGGAATGCTGGTTCTCGATTCCTGGAGTTGCCAAGCGATCACGCCGCGGGACGAGAAATCGGTGGACTACTACTACTCCTGGGGTGTGAGTAAGGCGACCGACCGACCTGGACTGAGCGACCTCCTCAAGGAAGGGCTCGACCAAGCTTTCAATGAAGACAAGGCCATGCTCGAGGGTCAACAGAAGCGTATTGAAGAGAAGCCCGACTTCAAGACGTTCGATATCGCTGCAGATGCCGGGCCCGGAAAGATGCTTTGGGTGCTCGATAAATTGATCAAGGAAGAAACCTCTCAATCAGAGTCACTGATAGCGTCAATGGCTTGATGTACGACGTCACGAGCCCGGTCATGGGCTCGTGACTCTTTAAGATTCGAGAGATCGCCGTCATGAATGAGAAACTTACCCTAAAAGTCACCGACATCAGCTGCGAAGCCAAAGATGTCATGGTTCTGGAACTCAAACATCCTGAAGGAAAAGATCTTCCCGCCTTCACCGCCGGCGCGCACATTGAGATCTACCTGCAGGGCAACCTGATCCGTCACTATTCCCTGTGCAACGACCCAGCAGAGCGCGGGCGCTATTGCATTGGCGTTGGTTTGGCCAAGGAAAGCAGGGGTGGATCCAGAAGCATCCACCAAACCGTCCGGGTAGGGATGACGATCCAATGTAGCCCCCCGCGTAACAATTTCCCCATGGCTTCAGATGCTGCGGAGCACGTATTCGTCGCCGGCGGCATCGGTGTCACACCCATAATGGCGATGATCAAGACGTGCATAAGAGAGGGGAAAAAGTGGCGGTTATTTTATTGTGCACGCAACCGGCAACGTACCGCCTTTTATGAAGAACTCAAGGCGCTCGCACCGAATAATTGCACCTTCCATTTCGACGATGAAGAGCCCGGTTTCTTCCAGCCGACGCAGGCGCTGATCGATATCGATCCTCAAGCGCACATCTACTGCTGTGGTCCGCAGCCCCTCATGAAGGCTGTAGAGGCGGCCGAGTGTAGGCGAGCCCCTTCCCACGTTCACTTTGAGTGGTTCACTGCGACTGCAGTGGATACGACCAAGGATAAGCCATTCAAAGTCATCATGCTCTCGGGCGCAGAGTTCGAGGTCCCACCCGGAAAAAGCATTCTGGATGTCTTGGAGGAACGGGATGAGGGGGTGCCTTACTCATGCCGTGAGGGCCTATGTGCAACCTGCAGAACGGGCGTGATCAAGGGGGTTCCAGATCATCGAGACAGCGTATTATCCAAAGCCGAACGTGAGTCGAATTCGTGCATGATGATCTGCGTATCGCGAGCATTGTCGGACACGCTTGAGCTGGAGTTGTGACTACACCAGCAGCCCACGTTCTTTCGCTGCTCGGACGGCAAGCTTGCGACGACGAACGCCCAGCTTTTCGAAAATTCGCTGCCAGTACCATTTGACGGTGCTTTCCGTTAGCCCAAGAGCGTGAGCTACCTCTTGGGCTGCCAGGTTGCGTGCAGTCAGTCTGATTATTTCCATTTCGCGGTCAGACAGGCTTTCCAAGCGAACGCCAGTGACAGCTGCGGGAAGTACCCGTGGGAGGTCAACATCCGAACCAAATTCCTGCAGCAGATAATTGAGCCAACCTCGCCAAGGGGCTTCCAATTCGGGATTGGACTGCGCAAGATCTTGCAATATCGAACAAACCTCTTGGCCCTCGTCGAGGAAGACTCGAGAGAAATTGCCCCGGGCGTTCATCAAGGCGTCTATCATCGTTCGTCTAGCAGCGAGAACGTCACCCGAGCGCCAGAGGAGTCTCGCGAGAAGGAGTGCGATCTGAACGAATGACAGAACACATTGGCGCTCCAATATCCAAGTGCCCCACCGACGAAGCAACTTTATCGCATCCGGATAGTGACCAGATTCGAGCGCAACTCTTGAGTAAGCCAGCGTGATCAGCAGCTTACTCATGGTCACACACCCATCGGGAGCTAGCGTCCTGTGCTCACGAAATTCTTCGTGCGCTTCGACCAATCGTTGTGCGTAATGGATGTGCCCTTGCTCGATGTGAAGCTGAACACGAAGAGACAAGACATTTGTATGCAATCTGGGCAGGTCGAAGCGATTAGCCAACTCATCTGCAACGTCCAATGCATCATGCGCATCGGCGAAATTGCGATTCATTCTGGCCAGCCTGGCCAGTGTCAGTTGGCGAGCAATGATGGAGTCAAGCAGGCCGAACTCAAGTGGTTGGCCAACGAGCCCTACCAAGATCGTTGACGCCTCATCTACATCGTTGTTCCAGTACCGCTTCATTGCCAGCTGCGCGCTTGCCATTGCTGCTAGAGAAGACGCTTCGCCTTGAATCCGAATCGCCGTATCCAGCGCAGATTTGAAGAACATTTCGGCCGACTCGACCTGGCCACGCTCGTGAAAGACTCCGCCCGCCACCGTGTCCAGAAATACGGTACCGAACTTTGCACCAGCATCATTGAAGAGTTGACGCAACTCCTCAGCCTCAGCCGCCGAGGCATCACAGACGAACCGCTGCCTATCACACATCCATAGTGCCGTCCTGCAAGAGGCTTCCATGTAGGGGTCGTGATGCGCATATGTAGCCAGCCATTCTGAGGATGAGTGGGCAGCATTTAAAAGTCGGTCGGTGAACGCCTGAAGCATGCCTTCGCGGTGCAAGGACTTCATTTGAAGCTGCTGCATGTCGAAGCTCTCAGCCGGATTGAGCGCTGAAGGGTTTTGAGGGCTTGTCAGGCGTTTCTGGGCTTTGTTGAGCAGCTCACGTGCATGCTTGAAGCGCCAGCGGATTACGCTATCCCATACCAATTCCAACTGAAGTCCGGGTAGCTTCTGGAGTTCGCGCTCGTCTAACTGATCCGCCAAATGCTGCAGCATCGCTGTCTGGCCGCTTGCAAACAACTCAGCGCACGTGGACTCAAGTAGTCCCCCCGCCCAAGCCTGGTCTCTAACTGCAAAGGCCTGCTCGATCGCCTCGACTGTTCGACCATGTCCTGCTAACCATTCTCCAGCCCTCCTGCGGTAACCCTCTACAGATTCCGGGAAGCGCTCCGTCAAGACACGACGGAGTAACTCCCCAAACAGGTGGTGGTAACGATACCAGGAGCGCTCCCTATCAAGCCTGAGCAAAAATAAATTCCTGGTCTCGGCCTCTTCTATCAACGCAGATGCATCGGTTCCCAAAAGAGTGGCGTTAACCAGATCTGCGTTCAGTGATCTCAGCACCGACGTTCCGAGAAGGAAACGTTGCATCGGTTGAGGTTGCTTAGCGAGAACCTCCTCGACAAGGAAATCGGCAATGTCCTTGTCCGCTCCTGACAGCCTGGAGATGAATTCGTGAGCATCAGGCGCAGACTTCATCGCAATCGACACCATCTGCAAGCTCGCCGGCCACCCCTCGGTTTTCTCGAGTAGCATTTCGATTTGGTGCTCAGGGAGCTCTGGACCGAAAGACTGCTTCAGAAAGGTCCTGACTTCGGCGGCGGAGAAAGCGACCGCGCTTGCCTCCAGTTCGTGAAGTTGACCCCGCGCGCGCAGGCGTGCGAGTGGTAATGACGGAACCTCTCGCGATGCGATCACGAATCTGAGGTTGGGGTGCTCACTCGAAATAATAACGCCAAGCAGGCTGAGTGCCGGCCCGTCTTCAAGCAGGTGCAAGTCGTCGAGAAATAGGTGAACAACGGTGCGTAAGGACGAGAGATGCTCTAGCAGTTCTTCCGCGAGAAATTGCACGTCTGCCCCTATCGCCATCCCCTGGTATTCACCGAGATGAGATACAACATCGCGCTCTGCATCTGTGATTTGGGAGTGGTTGATTGCGGCGGTGAGGTGTCTGGCAAAACGGATGATGTCGTTGTCGTAGGCATCAAGACTCAGCCAGCAGGCGTTCTTGCCATCACTGATCAGCTGATGGTAAGCCGAAGTCATCAAGCTGCTTTTTCCGTACCCAGCAGGGGCTGAGATGAGGGTGACCAGAGTGTCACTCTGATCCATAAGCCTGCGCTGCAAATCTTCACGCGTGATCAAACCCGACCGCTGAGACGGAGGGGCGATTTTGTTACGAACCAGGCGACCTGTCGCGAGAGGGCTACTCATATATGAGGCCTAGAGCAGCACTTGAGCTATGAGCCTGCTAGGGATGTCTGGTTTGAGTTCAGCAGGAAGCACGGCAGCCATCAATGTATACGCCTTTATCTGTTTTATAGTCGGCTTGAGGAATACAACCAGTCTACACAGGGTAGTCTGTGGTAACCACCCGGTGCACACCTCTCCGGCACCCTAATCAGGCGCATAGCACGAGATAAACCCCATCCCCTATCAAGTTAGCACGGTCAGGAAGCTCTCACGTGGCGTATTGTCCTGAGCGAACGTCGCTTGGCCTATATCTGAGGTATCCCATACCAGAGTCGGTACATCTGGGTAGTAGACGTAACCTCCTGTGAACACTTCGTTGCGGTTCCCCGAAGGGTCGAAGAAATACACCGTAGCGCCTCGAGTCACGCCATGGCGTGTTGGGCCTACGTCGATTGGGATTCGGTTTCTTCCCATCCAGTCCGCAGCGTGGTAGACGTCCGTCACCGATTCAAGCAAGAAGGACACGTGATGGAGCATGTTTGGCTCGGGCTGGAGAACGAAAGCAATATCGTGCGGCTTGGTGGAGCCGGAGAAAAACACCGCCATTACCGCATTGGTTTCATGATGAATAAGCTTTTCGCTGATACCCAACTCGAACACGTTGTGGAAAAGCTCGATGTTCTTTTCAATGTTCACGCCGCCTAGGAGGCAGTGATCCAGCCGGACTGGACGCATTCCTCGAATCACTCCCTCATCAGGAATCACGCCTGGATTGTGATAGCCAAGAGAATTGCCCAACTGCTCTTTTTCGGCATAGAGCTGCATGGTGTGACCGCTTGGCAGTTGGAACTGAATGCGGCGACCGCTCTTCGGGTAAATACCGGCCTCGATGCGCTCGACTTGCAAACCGAATGCCTGCACTTTTTGTTCAAGATCGATCAACGCAGCCTCATCTGAGACCTTGAAGGCGAAGTAGTCGATGCCTGGGGAATCCGCTTGGCGCAAAACCAAGCTGTGATGATCATGTTCATCCCAGGTTTTGTAATAGAACTGCCCACGATCATCTTCCATGACCTCCAGCAGCCCGATGCAGCGCCCATAGTGGTCACGAGCCGCCTGCATGTCCATGACACGCAAGGCGACCTCGCCAACCCGTAGTAAACCCTTCATGGCCATTGCAACCTTCCTCTCTTTTTATTTGAATTCGTAGGAAACACTACGCTTTTCGATGCTATGCGGTCAGAGCTCACCGAAAGCGCAGGCAAGCACTTTCGGTGAACCGTTGTAGCGTCACAGCTTTACGCAAATGTTCCGCAATTCGGTGTAGAACTCCAGCGAGTGCACGCCACCTTCGCGACCGATACCTGATTGTTTCGAGCCACCGAACGGTGTGCGCAGATCGCGCAAGAACCAAGAGTTAACCCACGTGATACCGACATCAATTTTCGCGGCGACGCGGTGAGCTCGCGACAGATCTTTGGTCCATATGGTGGTAGACAACCCGTACTCCGTGGCGTTAGCGCGGCGGATCACTTCCTCCTCGGAATCGAATGGTGCGATGTGACAGCAAGGGCCGAAAATCTCCTCGGTGACGACGGCAGCTGTCTCTGGCAAGCCGGTCCAAATGGTTGGCTCCACCCAGGCACCTTCGGCCAGCTCACCTTCGAGTTTAGGCACTCCACCTCCTGTCACGACAGTGGCCCCTTCCTGGCGAGCTTTCTCGTAATAGGAGAGCACTTTGTTGCGATGCTCCTGGCTAATGAGTGGCCCCAAGGTGGTGGTTTTCGCCTCGGGATGGCCTGGCTTCAAGGTCTCAGCGCGATCTTTCAACGCAGCAACAAAGCGATCGAAAATAGGGCGCTCGACATACAAGCGTTCAGTCCCAAGACAGACCTGACCACAATTGAGGAAGACCGACCTGACGGCGCTATCAACAGCGGCATCAAAGTCGCAATCGGCGAAGATTACTCCCGCATTCTTGCCACCCAACTCGAAGGAAACATCCCTGATCAGGTCGGCACCTGCTTTCATGATCGCTGCGCCGGTGCGGGTCTCACCGGTGAAGGTGATTGCATCCACGCCAGGATGCTGCGTGAGCAGTTCTCCGGCTGAGTCTTTCCCGAAACCGTGAACCACGTTGTACACGCCGTCTGGAATACCAACGGCGCTCATGACCTCGCCCAACAAAGTGGCAGTACCAGGAGTTTCCTCGGACGGCTTGACGATGACAGTGTTGCCGCACGCCAGTGCAGGGGCCACTTTCCAAGTCATCAGCAACAACGGCGCGTTCCAAGGACAGATGACGCCGACCACGCCTTTGGGAACGCGAATCGCGTAGTTGAGAGCCCCTGCGCCATCAGGGGTTGGTGTTTGAAAACTTTCGTTAGGCACATTCTTTACGACGTCCGCGAAGATTTTAAAATTCGCTGCACCGCGGGGAATGAAGGCGTGCTCCATCATTGATTTTGGCTGGCCGGTGTCTGCCATTTCTGCTGCAACGAAATCATCGAATCGGCGATTGATTTCATCCGCCACTTTGTAGAGCAACGCAGAACGTTCCTCCACTGACATCTTGCCCCAAGGGCCTTCCAGAGCGGTACGAGAGGCTTGTACGGCGCGGTCGATCTCTGAACGCCCACCTTCTGCGACATGTCCGACAATACGATTGTCGGCTGGGTTACGCTTCAGGAATGTGCGGTTGTCCGAAGAGTCGCAGAAGCTACCATCGATGAAGTGTCGGAACTGCACAGTCGACGATTGATTTGATGCTGAATTACTCATCTTTATCTGTTCCTTGTAGATTCAAAACGGCCGAGACTGCCACCTTTGCGCAGGCGTCATCCTGCACTTCAGTTCCACCGGATACACCGACAGCGCCTACTAATTCGCCTTGGATAAAAATCGGAAGGCCACCTCGAACGAGGGTAAAGTCAGGGTGAAGAAGCATCGCTTCTCGGACCCTCATATTTTCCAATCCCAAAATGCTTTCAGCGGTTTGAGCATCGAACCCCAAGCCGGCAGCACTGCGTGCTTTACGGCATGCCATTTCACTCGAGACAGAGAAGGAGCCCGGCATTCGCAAGAAGCCCGCCAAAGTGCCGGTGCTGTCGACGACAGCAACGTTTATCTTTATCCCGATCGTTTCAGCGTGCCGAATCGCTGCCTGGATAAGGCATGTTGCTGCCCCGTGAGTGATGACAGCCTGCCTGATAAATAGCGGTTGGCGCGGGACAACCTGGAAGGTGCTCATGCGCGCCGCCTCATGGGTGATACGGGACCGGAATAAACGATGGAAGGGGACGATTTGGGAAGGATCGCAATCAGACGACCGATTGTACGGATCTTCAGGTCGGACTCAGGGTACAGCTGACAAGCCAGTGCGATACCTTGACTCTGTTCCTCGGCATTAACCTGAAAAGCGCTCATCTTGCCGGTCTTGTAATGCCCCGAGAGGACTTGGACTCGACACACACCGCAGCCTCCGCTGCGGCAGCCAACCTGGATGCATTGCCCACCCTGGGATGTCATGGCGAGCAGAACGCTTTGACCTTCTCTACAGATGATGGAACCGCTCGAGCCGTCAACATCAACTTTGAAAACCATGGAGTGCCCTCCGTCTCAGTCGAGTGGCTCGATGAGACCTTATTTATTTTTGTGATGGCTTAACCGTACTCAATATTTACAATACCGTCTAATACCTTTATTTCCGCCCCGCCATACCCAGTCCGCATAGCAGGTAGTTTAGAGGACATTCCGATTCGATTGGCATTATCGCATCGAAGATCCCGAGCAAATTGGAGAACAGAGCGGTCGCTCCACGTGATTGCCGTAAGCGATCTGACAGTGCCAGGCTGCGTATTGAGCAGCCTGGTAAAGGTTCAGCGGGGAGTTGGTTACGTCGGTAGAACGTTCTCTAACGAACCAGCACTGATCAATTCGCCACGACTATTCAAAAGGCCAAGATCCTTCGCCATGGTCATAGCAGTGTCTTCAATCATGTCTTCCTGTCCACCGATCATCTTCTTCCGGCCCAGCTCGACCAAGATGTCACGGGCCGAAACCCCGAAACGCTTGGCGGCGCGCTTGGCTGGCAGAAGGAAGGTGGAGTAGACGCCCGCATAGCCCAACGTCAGAGACTCGCGATCCACTCGTACCAGATGATCCATCAATGGCACGATCACGTCCTCTGCGACGTCCATCAGCTTGAACAGATCTACTCCTGTTTCAATGCCCATGCGGTCGCAGACTGCAGCGAACACTTCCAGCGGAGTGTTGCCGGCACCGGCGCCCAAACCTGCCACAGAACCGTCGATCCGAGAGGCGCCTGCTTCAATCGCTGCGATGGAGTTTGCGATTCCCATGCCCAGGTTATGGTGGCCGTGGAAGCCAATTTCCGTTTCCGGATGAAGGACATCACGAAGCGCTGCAACCCGAGTGCGCACATCCTCTGGGAGCATGTAGCCAGCCGAGTCTGTGACGTAAACCGTTTGTGCGCCATAAGACTCCATCAGCTTGCCTTGTTGAGCCAGGCCAGCGGGGTCGTTCAGGTGTGCCATCATGAGAAAGCCGGTGGTATCCATGCCCAGCTTTCGTGCATAGGCAATGTGCTGTGGCGAAGTATCTGCTTCGGTTGAATGCGTTGCGACGTGCACGCTACGCGCACCACAGTCATATGCGGACTGCAGCTCTTTCATCGTTCCCAAGCCAGGAATAAGCAGCACGGAAACCTTAGCTTGGGTCATTTTGGGAACCACTGCCCGCAGGTATTCCTCATTGCTGGCTAACGCGAACCCATGCTGGAGTGAGTTCCCTCCAAGGCCGCCACCATGAGTTACTTGGATATAGGGAACACCGGCGCCATCCAGCGCCGTGGCAACGCGAACCATCTGCTCCACGGAGATCTGCTCACGCTTGGCATGCATGCCGTCACGAAGACACATGTCGTGCAGAATGACTTTGCGACCTTTCAAGCTCTGACCGTTACTCATCATGCCACCTCTTCAGCTTTCAACTTGATTTGCCCAGACAGGATTTGCTCTGCAAACATCTCAGCGGTTCGAGCTGCAGCAGCGGTCATGATGTCCAGATTGCCAGCGTATTTCGGCAAGTAATCGCCCAAGCCCGCGACTTCCATAAATACGGTCACGCGTTTGCCATCGAACACCGGGCCGTTTACGAGACGGTAACCAGGTACATACTTCTGGACCTGGCTAATCATCTCCAGCACCGAAGCGATGATTGCTTCCTCGTCCGGCTTGTCCTCGGTGAGGCAACTGATGGTGTTGCGCATGATCACCGGTGGATCGGCAGGATTGATGATCGCGAGCGCTTTGCCTCGCTTCGCCCCACCAACGCGAACTAGGGCGTCAGACGTAGTGAAGGTGAACTCGTCGAGGTTCGCTCGGGTGCCGGCACCTACGGAACGAGACGAAAGGCTTGCCACAATTTCAGCGTATTCAACCGATTGAACCCTGGACACTGATCGAATGATTGGGATCGTCGCTTGGCCTGCGCAGGAGATCATGTTGACGTTCATCACCCCTTCGCTTGCCAACGATTCAAGGTTGACGGGTGGAACGCACAACGGACCGATGGCCGCCGGTGTCAGGTCGACCATCAATACGCCGAGTGCATTGAGCTTGCGGGAGTTCTCTGCATGCACGTAGGCCGAGGTGGCGTCGAAGGCGATTTGAATCCCGTCAGCAAGTACGTGGGGGAGAAGACCGTCGACACCTTCATGTGTCACTTTCAGGCCCAGATCGTATGCCCTTGCCAAGCCTTCCGACTCCGGATCAATGCCCACCATCCAAACCGGGTCGAGCAAGTCGCTGCGTTTGAGTTTGTAGATCAGGTCGGTACCGATGTTTCCGGAACCGATGATTGCGCATTTTATTTTTTTACTCATTGCTGATCACCTTTCTCTGCGGCTGTCAGACTTGCGGCTACAGGAGCACCTGAACCCACAGTGCGAGCCATTCTTTCTGCTGCGGTTATGCCGGCCATTGAGAAATGCTCCGGCGTGACGTTGTGAATCAAAATCCGGACTTGGTCTGGACGAACGCCCAAAACATCTACGACCGTGTCGGTTACTGCGCTGAGCAGCTGACGCTTTTGGTCGGGAGTGCGACCTACCATCAGGTGAAATTCGATAATTGGCATGGCTTACCCCGTGATCTCTTTTCCAAAGATGCTGCGGGCGATGACCCACATCTGGACCTCGTTTGCCCCTTCATAGATTTCGGCGATCTTGCAGTCGCGATAGACCTCCTCGACGTGATACCGCGAACCGTCGTGGGCGAGCTCCTTGGTGAACCCGTATCCGCCGAATATCTGGATGCCTTCACGAGCGAACTCACTTGCAAGGTTCGTCGCATACCACTTAGCCATTGCCGCCTCTGGCTCAGGGAACAGCACCCCGTCATCCATACGCAAGGACGCTTTGAGGTAAAGGTTGCGGGCGTTTTCAATACTCATGGCCCGCTCTGCCAAGCGGAACTGCCAGTGCTGCTGAGCCCCTAGCGGCTTACCAAATACACGTCGAGATTTCAGACGATCTACGGAATGATCGAAGACGCTCTGCGCCATCCCAACACCGCTAGCGGCGATACCGATGCGGCCGTAGGTGAGTACTTGCAGAGCGATCTTGAGCCCATCGCCCCGATCGCCTACAACGTTGGAGAGAGGCACGCGCACTTGGTTGAAGACGATATCCGCAGTAAGTTGGCCGTGGTTCCCGAGCTTTTTGTCGGGCGCACCAACTGTCACTCCAGCGGCATCCAGGTCGACGACGACCTCTGTCATCCGCTCCCCATCGCGACAAAGCAGAACAACAAACGATGCGACAGGCGAATTGGTGATCCAGCGCTTATGGCCGTTGATCTCGATATGATCCTCATGGAAGGTCGCATCGGTCACCAAAGCGTCGACAGACAGATCGGTACTCGCAAGTGGCTCACTGGTAGCGAAGCTACCGATTTTTTCTCCAGCGAGCAGCGGAGCCAAGTAGCGTGCCTGAAGTTCCTCACTTGCCCACTCCAAGGCATGCCCAGCCAGAATGCAGTGCACGTCATAAATTGCGGCAACACTGTTGCTGAAATAACTCAGTTCTTCGATAACAATCGCCGTAGCCGTCGCTCGATGCTTCAGGCCTCTGCCTCCTACCTCAGCCGCGAATGGAATCCTGAAAAGTCCAGCATCCGCCATCTGCTTGAACAGCACCCTCGGAAAGGCCTCAACCGACTCCTCTCGATGGCCGATATCCCAAGCCACCGGGGCAACGTGTTTCTCACAAAACGCGCGCACCTCCTCTCGGATGCCCAGCGCTTCAGCAGGGGTCATAAGGTCGTGGTACATCCGCGGTTGCTGGCGTGTAGGGCCGGCCGTCTTTTTAGCTGTATTGTTTTGAATAGCGGTCATGATCAACTCCTCAAAGGCTGGGCATTCAGGCGAAACGGAACGAGATACTTCCCATCTCCTGGAACCGAGCGAGGACGTTGTCGCCTTTCTCAACCGCGATCGCCTCAGTAATCCCGCCAGTCATGACAAAGCTGCCGGCAGGCAGAACTTCATCCCGCGCCGCCAGATGTTGAACAAGCATCACGATCGCGTGGGCTGGATGATCCAGCACTGCAGCACTGGCTCCGACGGCTTGAATGTCGCCGTTCTTTTCGATCACGACCCCAATGGTTCGTAAATCCAGGTCTTTGACATCTCGGGGGCGACCGCCCACTACGAAGCGTGCTGAAGACCCGTTGTCAGCAATGACACTGGTGAGATCGAACTTAAATTTTTCATACCTGGAATCAATGATCTCAACGGCAGGAATGATGAAATCAGTCGCCTCGATTACCTCTTCAATCGTGCAGTCAGGCCCGCGCAGTTCACTGCGCAGCACAAATCCGATTTCGGCTTCGACGCGGGGGTGTACGAGTTCAGAAATCTGGACAACTCCATTTTCCGGACGCGACATGGCGTTGGTCAGTATCCCGAAACTGGGAATATGAACTCCCATTTGCTGCATCTTCGCCTTGGACGTCAGTCCGGCTTTGTAGCCCATCACCCGATCACCGCGTTCAATCCAGCGACGGCGAAGTTCGTCCTGGACCGCGTATGCGTCGGGGATCGTCATGTCGGGATACTGATCGGTCAGCTTGGTGATGGTGTGAGCGCGATCCTGAGCATGGATAACGATGTCTGCGAGCTCAGAAATGACCTGGGATGTCATTTTCATGCCTCACCTCCTGCAAAACGAACCGAACATGAACCCAGTCCCGCGACCTCACAGGTCAGCGTCTGGCCCGCCACGCAAGGCACTAATGAGGACTGTGAGCCCGAAAGGATGACCTCTCCTGCGCGGAACGGGATCCCAAGGGCGCCCAAGGTATTGGCTAGCCACACAACAGCGTTCACCGGGCCGCCTTGTACAGCGGCACCTGCAGCGGTACTGAACAACTCCCCGTCGCGCCTCAAAACCATGCCAGCTACGTTGAGGTCGATTTTCTTGGGAGAGATGCGATTTTTGCCCAGAAGGAAAACGCCACACGAGGCGTTGTCTGCAACCGTGTCGATAATCTTGATGTTCCAGTCAGAGATTCGCGAGTCAACAATCTCGAAGCAGGGGACCACATAATCCGTTGCTCGAAGCACATCGATCGCAGTGATACCGGGGCCGTTCAGATCGTTTTTCAGGACAAACGCGATCTCTGCTTCAGCACGTGGCTGAATGAGCGTGCCAAGCGGAATATCTTCACCCTCCTGATATTCCATCCCGGAAGTAAGCTGGCCGAAGTCAGGCTGATATACACCCAGCAAATCCATGATTGGTTTGCTGGTGACGCCTATTTTCTTCCCTACTATCCGTTCACCTGCTTCGATGCGGCGTGCAACCATGTGACATTGGATCTGGTACGCATCCTCCAAAGTCAAAGGTTCGCGATCCCGAAGCGGTGAGATGGTGCGCCGATCTAGAAGAGCTGAGTAAAGCTCATCTCCATACGCTTTGATGCTGCTGATATTGATGGCCATTTGAACTGACGCCCCTCTTATTTTTTGAGTTCGCACGTAGCGGATCATTCTTGAAGCGGGACCGGGCGCCTTCCGACACTTCAGGTTCGGCAATCGCGCTCAAATAGAACCGTACGATCAATCCGAGGTTAGGCGCCTGAACCCATACCGTCTAATACCTTTAAGGCAGATCACCCATACCGCCTGGGACTGGCAGATATTTTCTAGCCCATACTGATTAGGTATCAATGTGCGACGCCAAAGGCATTTGACGCTATGGCTCGAGCCTGACTAGGATCTTCTGTGCGAGTAATAAAATCAGAGAAGGGACGATACTTGTTCCTTAGTCAGAGAACTTAAATCAGCCCTTACATGCAGAGAGAGATATGCCAATAATTACGATAAACATCATCGAAGGAGAGACCAGCATCGAAGAGAAAAAGCTAATGATGCTGGAAATTACGAATGCGATTGTGTCAGTAACATCCTATGAACCTCAGGATATTCGCATCATAATTCACGAGCTGGAAAATAACCATTACGCGGTAGCTGGAAAAGCCAGCGGAGATCACTAGAGGTTACATAATTTCACCTCTGGCAAATAGATAAAAGCTTTGCATTATCCATATAAAAATAACAACAGGTACTACTGATGAAGACGAAAACTATCCTTGCTGCTTCTCTCACTCCAGTTTTATTCCTCTGCTCCCAACCTTCGCACGCGAACGTGGGTACTCACCTCGTGGGCTATGGCGCAAAAGCTCAGTCCATGGGCGGCGCATCAGTCGCCCTGCCGCAAGATGCAATCGCTGCTGCCAACAACCCTGCCGGTATGGCTTGGGTAGGCAATCGCTTCGATGCAGATGTTCAAATGCTCTATGCGACCTCCGATACTGACTTCGGATCAAGTTCTAACCAGCATGACAGCAGCATTTTTCTGGCCATTCCCGAGTTCGGAGTGAATTTTCAAGTCACTCCCAAGGTGACATTTGGCGTTTCCACGTATGCGAGTGGCGTGGGTTTTAGATACGAGGACCCTCTCGTTCCGGTGCCCGGTTTTCGTCGTACTCGAGGCACGCTGAAGCAATTCGAGGTACTGCCGACCGCGACTTACACGTTCGACAATGGACTCTCGCTTGGCCTGTCGCTCGTTTATGCAGTTCAAGAGTTCGAGGCCCAAGGGCTGCCCGGCGGATTTCCTGGAGGGCAAAACCCATACCACGGAAAAGAGTATTCCCATGGCACGAGTTGGAGGGCCGGTGCCCTATGGAAAATCAATGACCAATGGGCGATAGGTGCCAGCTACGCCCCTAAGATCGAAATGAGTAAGCTGTCGGGCTACAAAGACGACCTTCTATCTCAATGGGGCGGCTCTGCAGACAGTCCCGAGCAGTACGCTGTCGGCGCGTCGTATAAGCTGTCCGATCGATGGACGATGGCTTTGGACCTCCAATACATAGATTGGGACGAAGCTAAGGCTTTCGCGCAGGGCTTCGGATGGCGTTCACAGACCGTCGTCAAAGCGGGAGCGGCCTACGAAATTAACGACGATTGGACCGTCAGAGGGGGCGTCAGTCATGCACGCCTTCACACGACCGAAAATCACGCCGCCGAAAACGCGATCCTGGGTGGTCTCAATACTACAGCAGTCACAACCGGCGTAACCCGTAGGCTGACACAAAACTCCGAGTTGAACCTGACGTTCGAATATGACTTTGGTCCCAAGGTAAATGGTAAAGGCCCTAGCGAAGGGTTTGATACCGAATCTGACTTCTACACCGTTACGGTCGGATACGGCTGGAAGTTCTAGGGGTCCACAATGATCAGCCAGGTGCCTTACCCGAGGTAAGCTGGCTGATCACGCGTCCCTATCGGCTTGGCAAATTGTGAGTCCGGAGGACTTGGGGTATAACGGGCTTACAAGACAAGCGAGGCGAGCATGAATGTAAATGCTGTGGAGTTACGCCATCTCCGGTATTTCGTAGCGGTGGCCCAGAATGGCGGCCTGACCTCGGCTGCGGAATCTTTAAACATCACTCAACCCCCTCTCACACGGCAGATTCGGCAGCTTGAAGATCTTCTTGAAACCAAGCTTTTCGTCCGTCAATCTCGTGGCATGGAGCTGACTGACGCGGGTAAATCACTTCTGGAGGATGCTCGCAATATCCTGGCTCTCACGGAGCAGGCGTTGGAGCGAAGCCGGCTAGCAGGCCAGGGAAAACTTGGACAGCTTGATGTGGGGGTCTTTGGTTCGGTGATGTTGGATATTGTGCCTAGGATCATACAACGCTTCAGGCAATTGCACCCGGAAGTCGAAGTCGTTTTGCACAACCTAGATCGGGCGGGCCAAATCAAAGCGCTTGAGGAGCGGCGTCTTACGGTAGGGTTCAATCGTTTCTTCAAGGAAGAGCCTGGCCTTTCCTGGGAGGTTCTTTTGACTGAGAACCTCCATCTGGCTGTGCACGAATCTCATCCGTTCGCTACACGTGATGATGTCAATTTCTCGGAGATTGATGGTCAGCAGTTGATAATGTATCCCCGTAGTCCGAGGCCCGGATTCATTGATCATCTCCTGAGCATGTTTCATGACCAAAATGTCCATCCTAAGATTGCCCAGGAAGTAGATGATGTTGTGACGGCGGTCTCCCTCGTGTCAGCTGGGGTTGGGTTGAGCTTCGTCGTAGACTCATCATGTAATCTTCACCTTCCTGGCGTCGTTTACCTTCCGGTCAAAGATCAGGACCGCGCTACTTTTGATCTTTGCATGATCAGACGCAGTCATGATGACTCTAGGCTGCTGGAAGGTTTTTTGACGGTGGCCCGTGAGTATGCTGCCAGTAAGCGCAAACATTAATTTGAACAGGCTTGGTTTTGTGAAGTATTACCAAGCGCACCATGCTGCCCACCGTACATGACGTCCTCAATGACTGGAGATATTGAGTCCAGGCAGCATGGTCCTCCTATCTACAATTCACTCAGCCAGGGGTTGTAGCTTGATTGCTTTCTGGGCGGAGGAATATAAGGCGTAGATCATCAGCGCTGACGCTAAAATTGGCATTCCTAGCAAAAGAAAATACTCCCCTCGTGACCATCCGGCATCAATCAATACACCGGCTACAAACGGTCCCGAGAAGGCACCAATTCGTCCGACCCCCATTGCCAAACCGGTTCCAGTACTTCTCAGTGCAGGGGGAAACACAAGCGGCACGATGACATAAAGTGTCGTGACGGTCGAATAAAGAAAGAACCCCAACACCAGCGCAACAGGAATTAACAAGTAGTGATTGTATTCCATGTTGCTAAATACCTGCATCATGACGAACAATCCGATCAGTGCGAGGGCGGCGAGTCGATGAGTGCCTACCTTTGTAGCGTACAAACCATACACCAGACAGCCGACCATTCCACCCAAGCTCAATAACATCGAACCAGAAATCCCACCGGAAATGCTCAGCCCTGCGTCCGACAAGATTTTTGGAATCCAACTTGAAACAAAATAAAACGTCATCAGAATGCAAAAATTAAGTGCGCAGACTAAGAGTAGCCTTGTACGTAAACCTTCACTAAACAAGCCAACCAACGGCAAACTTCCTGATGCAAGCTCAGATCGCGCAGGCAACTCGGCCATTGGTTGCACATCTAGCCGAGCCAATGTCGTATTGAGTTTTTGCAAAGCGGCAGATGGCTGTTTTTCAATTAGAAAATCCAAAGACTCGGGAAATATTTTCCACGCCGCAGGAAGTAAAAGCGCCCCCAGAACACCACCGAAGATAAAAGGCGCCTGCCAGCCATAAGCGTGAATCAACGCAACCGACAGTAACCCACCCAGCGTTGCGCCAAGTGGCACACCCACTGACATCCCAGCGTTGCAGAGGCTCCGACGGTTGTCATTGGAAAACTCAGTGATCACAATATTGACTGTCGTCAACATTGCGCCGACACCAATACCCGTCAGTAGGCGGGCAATGAACATCGTGGTAAAACTGCCAGTAAAGGCAGATGCAAACATGGCGATAGTGAGCAATAGAAGGCAACCTAGAACCACTGGACGCCGACCAAACCTGTCACCTAGCGGAGCGATAAAGAAAGCACCGCAGGCCATACCAATCAACCCTGCACTAAACAAGCCTCCTAACGCAGTTGCACTGAGTTGCCAGCTCTTAGCAAGCGCCGGCGCGACGAAGGCCATAACCAGAACGTCGAACCCGTCTAGCGCAGCTAATAGTACACAGAACAGCACCAGAGACAGTTGGAACCGGCTCATTTTATTGAGCCTGACAGAGACGCGTGGATCTGTAGTATTCAATCGATTTCTCCTTTCTTATTATAAATGCCCACCCAAAGTCTGAGCAGCACAAATCTAACGCTCGCACCAGCCTCGACTAGGGGCCTACTAAACCAGTGAACACCGTCCTGGAGCCAATCAAAGTGGCTTCAGCCTGATAGCATTGAACATTGCACGCCCAACTTTATTGTTTTTGTTAAAATTACCGCCATGTTGTAACCAGCGCGGCCCTCCAAGGATACTATTGCATACGTGGATCACTGCATAATCACCAGACTAATGGATACAATGCATCGTATGCATGGCCTGCGGGAGCGTCGATGTAAAGCGAACTGGGCACGGAAGGCAACCGTGCAAGAGCCACTCGCAGGCAGTTACCAGTATTAACAACCGCAAACGTTCTCATGGTCCTGATTGAGTAAATTCCTGTATCTTCCAGGTGAAATGTCAAACCATCGCCGAAATGCTCTATTAAAACTGGTGGCATCGCTAAAACCTAGCCGTTCTGCAATCTCTACCAGCGGCACATCTGACTGGGCCATGTACTCAAGTGCAAGCTCCCGACGCGTGCAATCGAGCAGGGCATGAAAGCTCACCCCTTCATTCAAAAGCCGACGCTGCAACGTTCGTCCCGAAACGCATAATTCACTAGCGACCCGCTGTCTTGTCGCATCAGCTTCAGAAAGGAGTTTTCGCAGGACTCGTCGCACCTGATAGGTTACCCGTGAGCCGGATAGGCCCCGTAAGTAGTCATCCGCTAATGCGTCATTGCACCTAGCGATCTCAGGGTTCGCCGAACGAAGTGGCTTTTCGACATCCTCACGCTTGAAAATCAGCGCGTAATCAGACGCATTGAAATACAGCGGCGATCGAAACATCGCTCGGTATGAACCGATATCTGCCGGGCGAGGCCCCATCATCAGGACTTTTACCGGACACAGTGTCTGTCCTGACAGGGCCCGAGCTATAGACAGAACCCCCGCTAAGGGCGCCTCGATACTATGACGAGTAACCGGTAGCCGGTCTCCCTGCATCCCCAGGATCAAAGCCTCGCCTTCCGTTAGTGACACCAGGCTCAATTCCGCTCCTTCAGACATGACTCGTTGATACCGAACCAACCTCTCGAAGCCCTGACGCAATGTATCACTCGTCATCATCGCCAACCCTACGACGTGAAATGACCTAGGCCCTACAGCTCTGCCCAAGGCAAGGCCCACTGATGGATCACCGCTTACCTCGACCGCTTTCCTCCAAAGTCGAGTCAGTGTGTCTTGCGTCAACCGTGCTTGGGGGTCATCGAGTGCGCTGTACTCGACACCTAGCTCTGCAAGCAGCGAAATGCAGTCCAAGCCAAAATTTTCGAGCAATCTGACAACTTCTAGAGCCCAGCTTGCAGATGTTGTCCGTGCGTACATGACAGCCTCCATTTCGGGTTGAGTGTGTTCGCAAGATTACGAATTTGTCCATAAATGCCAAAGCTACGGACGCGAGAACGTTTAAATTTGATCGCTCTCGTTTCTGCTGACTGAGGATAATCATGAGCCAACTCGCAACGTTTACCCATTTAAAAGACGGCAATGAAAGTGACTGGGCTATTATTGCAGCTGATCTCGCTACGTTCGCCCAAGGTCTGCCATCTCGTATCATGGCCCATATGCGATTGCTGGAAGGTGATTTCGGCGGCTTTCCGGTTGACCGTATGACCCACTCGCTGCAGACAGCCACTCGCGCATACCGAGATGGCCGCGATGAGGAGTATGTAATATGTGCCTTGCTGCATGATATAGGCGATACACTGGGCACATTTAACCACCCTGATATAGCTGCGGCTATTCTTCAGCCATTTATCTGTAGTGAGAATCTATGGATGATTCAGAATCACGGAATTTTTCAAGGTTATTATTTCTTCCATTTTCTGGGTATGGAACGTCATCTTAGGGAGAAATTTAGAGAGCACCCGCAGTATCAATATACGATCGACTTTTGCGCAAAATATGACGCCCCCAGTTTTGACCCAGACTACGATCACCTCCCGCTTGATTTTTTTGAACCCATGCTGAAGCGGCTATTTGCCAAGCCGAAACACTCGATTTACAAGAGGGCCATCGCCCCCAGGCAATCCGATGCCGCCGTGTAGGGTTTGATACTCGTTGATATTGCTGCCCTGCATCATATGCAGGGCTTCTGCTGACTGCCCACGATGGCTAAGGGGTTACCACAAGGCCACGCTGTAACCGATGATAATCCGATTCTCATCAATAGCTGTGGAGAGACCATTTCCCGATCGCAGCGATGCATTTCTCAGCCTGATGTTTAGGCCTTTAAACGTTCCACTTTGCACTGTGTAGATGAGATCGGAGTCACGTTCCCACTGCGTACCCCCTTTCACCGATGCGGTCTCGATGTGCTTTACGTCGAAATAACGTGTCATGAATGTCAAACCGGGTATTCCCTGAGCGACGAAATTGTAGTCGTAGCGCACCTGCCACAAATCAGTGTTGGCACGGGTGAATACGTCGATGGTACCGAGATTCACCGAATATGGGTCCAGCCCAGGATAGGCGAAGTCTCCCTCCCCGCTCAGCGTCTGAAACCCTAGTGACAGGCGATGGGCTTTGAACCCGACAGCCACCATGCCATTCAAGAATCTGTTGTCAATGGCCCCCCCATCCACTCTTGTCGGTCCACGTAGTTTCTTGCTCCCAGCCCCTGTAGTTTCAAATAAGCGTAGATCCGTTTTGATACTCAAAGCCGAAGCGGGTTGATAATTATGAACAAAGCCAAAATAGTTTTGCCGGTAAATATCCTTCATCTCGGCGTAATAGTAGGATGCGGACAAGCTCTCGGTTAGCGCGTAGCTGCCGCCCGCCAGATCCAAATGACTGCTGTTAACGCCACCATAGCTCATCTCGTCATTGCTCGAGGAATCACGATAATTCTGCTTTTCCAAGCGTGCCGCATTGAAGGTCAATCCATCAATTTCCTGGGAGGAAACCGATGTACCTGTAAATGTTGAGGGAAGTAGGCGTACATCATTATAGGACGCTACGGGCAATTGAGGCATCAAGGTCCCGGCCTTGAGCACCGTTTTGGACAATTTCAGTTTTGCACTCAAACCAAGCTCACTGTAATCATCTACCGGCTCTCCATCATGGTCGAATGGCAAGAGTCCCGTTCCACGCCGAGCGCGGCTCGAATCAAGCTTGACTCCCAACATGCCTATCGCATCCAGCCCTAGTCCGACCACGCCGGGTGTAAACCCAGACTCTATCTTGAAGATAAAGCCTTGAGCCCACTCATCGGCTTTGCTCTGCTGTGCGCCGGATTGTCTAAAGTCTCGATTCATATAAAAATTTCGAAACTCAAGCGAGCCTGAGCTGTCATCAAGCCAGTCCGCACGCACTTCAAAGGGAAAAACAACACTGCCGGCACTCATGCAGATGACAACAGGGATAGACATAGCACGCACGTTAAAACCCTCAAATTATTATTTTTGTTCTACAAACAGCTTTAATTGAAACATACGAACAACGATGCGCAGGCATCGATTAGGCGTATTCGAGCCGGGCCATAATCTCTAGCCACAGCCGCTCAGGTGGCGCGAACCTCATAATTTTGCCTGGCATCCAACACACACGGGGCATGCGCTGCGCGGATTAATCGCACACTGACAAATGCGCTGGATTCGATTTGCAGTAAGTAATTGGCGACTTCACATTCAAGGGAGGGAGCATGAGGAATAGGGACAGGAATAACATAGAGGCAATCACTCATTTTTTATTATTGTGATTTAAATTGTTTTCATATTAACCCTGACATCACGCGAATCTCTATGCCGTATTGCACATACGCCCCATGAACGACGCTCATGGCAAATTCGCTCGCCAAACCATGAGAATGACGTTTTGCCTTCATGGCAGTCCGGCACCACTCAAGGTGCCACCTCGCTAGAGGTCTAGCTTGGTGGCTGCTTGAGAATCATTGGCATAAGGGCCAGTTACGGAGCCTGCAAGCCTTTGGCGACCCTTGAGGTATGAACAATGGTTAGATTGCGTCCGGCCATCCTTGGCCATAATACCCAGCCTGCTCAGGGCGAGAATCATCACCTGCAGGGCGCGCTCATCCACACGCTAAAAGTGCAAGCCCGTGCGGCAATTGCGTCGTGGTCAAACTCCCATAGCAGCGCAGATTTGAAAGAGGCGTCACAGTGCCTTGAAAACGTGTACAGCGGTAACGTCATCACCGTAGAGAAAGACCGTGCCACCTTCGACATGCACCTGCACAGCTGCAAATTCAATAGTCTGGAACTGGCAAGCCTTAGTTTTGGCACAGAGGTGGATCTCCAACAGTCACCAACAGGAACGCTACTTATTAGCACCCAGTTGCAGGGCTGGGCACAGACCCGTAACCATAAAGGTGCGAGCGCCGGCGGTGCGGGCTTAGTCATGTTTGACGGCAGTCATTGCAGCGCAAGTAAGCAGTTCAGCGAGGACAGCTGGAGAGTCCACGTCCGTATTCCCAAGGATTTGCTCAGGTCCAAGCATCTGGAGGTATATGGGCATGACCATGCCTCGCCCCTCGATTTCAATCCTGCCCTGGCGTGCGGTGAAGCACAGATCAGATGGCTAGGCTTGCTGAACGTCCTTCTCTGCAACGCGACTTCACCGTCTCAGGCTGCAAATCACGGTACCGCCCATTGCATCAGCGAATTAGTACTTATGTTTGCACTGGAGGAGTACTACAAGTCCGCGCGATTCATAACGACTCGCCACCAATCTGTGTTGCCCAAACAGGTAAAAATAGCATTGGCCTTCATTCACGAGCAGCGCCAACGTGCTCTGACACTGGGAGAAATCGCGCGCGCTGCCAATACGAGTGTACGCGCCCTATGCGATAGCTTCGCAAAATCACACCAGACCACCCCAATGCGTTATTTGCGAGAGCTCCGACTGCAAGATGCTCGCGAACTTTTGAGAGAATCACCACCCGGCACGCTTATCGCCGATATTGCCGAGCGCTGTGGGTTCACTCATCTAGGGCGCTTCAGTGCAGCCTATAGAAACCGATTCTCCGAGCTACCCTCTGAAACCTTACGCCGCTGACAGGAGTTTCCAGCCGGATGTGGATATTTAGCGCTTAATTCGGCTACCGCTGAACCTTTTGAGCTCGCTAACCTGCAACCTGCAAATGTCGCCTCATCAATCTCTACCATCCACTTTTTGCAAGGAGACTCGCCTTGTCCACCGCACACTATTTCAACCGCCCTCTTAAATACAGCGAGCTCGAATGGCAAGCCAGGGTCAAACTCGCAGCATGCTACAGAATCTTTGATTACTTGGGCTGGTCGGAGTCCATCTATAATCACATTTCTTTACGTGTCCCAGGGCCGGACGCGCACTTTTTAATCAACCCCTTCGGCCTGCATTACAGTGAAGTCCGCGCTTCAAACCTGATAAAAGTCGACGTCAATGGGGCCCTTGTTGAAGCATCCGACTGGCCGATCAATCCGGCAGGCTTCACTTTCCACGGGGCAATTCACCAACATGTCCCTACTGGGCATTGTGTAATGCATATGCATACTACCCCTACCCTCGCGGTTTGCAGCCTGGAGGGAGGGCTCAGCTACAGCAACTTCTACGCCGCGATGTTGCACGGACGCGTGGCCTATCATGAGTTTGAAGGCATAACCGTCCATGCGGATGAAGGTTTGCGAATTGTTCAAAGCGCAGGACACAAGCCGATCTTGCTCCTGAAAAATCATGGCCCGGTCGTCATCGGCCATACGCTAGCCGAAGCTTTTTCGCTCATGTGGCTGGTACAGCGAGCTTGTGAAGTTCAACTAGCCACTATGAGCATGGGCATCCCGATCAATATACCGCAACCTGTACTTGAGAGCTGCGTTCGCGAAAACCTGAGCATTCATCCGAAATACGGTGCAGGGGAAGACGTTTTCGCCGCCATGACGCGCCTGATCGACAGAGTTGATATAAGCTACCGGTATTGATACCGTGACCACACGAAACTCTGGGTTATTAAATTCAACCAAAAGCGTTGTGATCCATGATCGAAGGACTTGCTAGCGCAGTTGCAGCCGCTCGTTGTAATGCGCAAGGTCTGGCATAGGTAGCGCTTGGCGAGTGGACAGGTTCACTAGGCAGGCCTGCCACTCGGCCTAAACCTCGCTGCGTACGCTGCTATCCAAGTATGGAATATGGAAGTTGAAAAATTTTTCAAGCACGTCAACCCCAGCGTAGCCTAAGGGGCCTTTGAGAAAAGGCGTCAGAATAGTTTCCAGGGTATCCGAACATCGCTTCCCGGCCACCAGTCTGGCACAGACCAGCGCTTGCTTTCCCTCCATGCCGCCGTGATTAAAAATCCGTCGAAGCCCATAGAAAAGCCTCGATAGGAAGACCTTTTCGCCCCCCCTTAATCATCGCAGGCATTGAGAACCAATAGATGGGGGAGTTCAGGACCAACAGGTCAGACCTCCGTAACTTTTCCACCTCAGCTCAAATGTCCTCCCGGATCTAACCATTCTGATAGGGGTGGCCTTGCTCAATTGCGTATACTAAATAGTCTCGACCAGCACGCTTCTGAAAATCCGATTTTGCTCGCGACAGGGTTGAAATTGATCGCGTAAGGATCCGTGGTCTCAACCACATGTACTCGATAAGCGGTGAAGAGGTCTTCGACCATCTCCCAATCTGCTTCGGAAAGCTCGTGTCGCTTGCACGATCAGACGCACTTATGACAACTCACGTTTGCTCGAAGGCTCTTTGCAGAGTGCGCGGGAGCATGCGGCTAGCAAGAAGGCCTAAGTTTCGGCCTGAAATAGACCTTCTGCATAAAACCACCAGCAGCTGTTCAGGTCATGAACAGCGACCGGCCTAATTGATGGCTTCAGTGAGACTGGAGATGCTGTTTCAAGAATTCACCAGCCTGAGCCAGAGCCTCTCGCCCCTCCCGTAGCCTTGGAGCAAAAGCGTGCCAGACGTGGAACATGTCTGGCCAAACCTCCAGACGGGTCATCACATTATTTGAAATGGCATGATTGGCCAAGCGGAGCGCATCGTCCAGGAGAATCTCTGCAGAACCGACCTGAATCATCAACGGTGGAAACTCCTGCAAGTCCCCCGTCAGTACGACGCTGGCCTCGTCGGAAGCATTGCCCGCTCCAAAGTAAGCCTGGGCGCATCCGGTGAGTTTGGCCGCAGACAGGAATACGTCATCATCGGCCTTACTGTAGAGCGAGCCCCCTGAAAGGGTTAGATCAACCCAAGGCGAGAGCGCCAAGATGGCGCCAGGGAGACTCACGTTTTGGGCCTTAGCCTCAAGCAGGCTGCTTAGAATAAGTTGCGCGCCCGCAGAGTCACCAGCCAGAGCAATTTTTTGGGGAGGTATCCCCGCTGCCAGTAACGCCTTGTAGGCCCGAAGGACGTCATCTCGTCCGGCAGGGAATGGATACTCGGGTGCGAGACGATAATCCAGAACAAAAACCTGGGCATCTGCGTGAAGCGCAAGTGAGCCAGCAAGGCCTTTGAAACCTGCTGCACTGCCAACCATGAAACCACCGCCATGGACGTACAGTATCGTGTTACCCACCGTCGGGCAGTTGGCAGTGGCACCACGAAGTGCTGGCACCCCTCCCAGTTCAAGCGACTCAAACCTGAGACTCGCATGCGGCTGAAACATTGCACACAGTTGATCATACCCTTTCCGCGCCTCTTGAAGAGACCCTGGAGGGGTTGATTTGCGAGCATTCAGGAGCGCATGGATCTCATTAAGCTCAGCTGATTTCATAAGAAACTCCGATAACCATGATCTACTGCATCGGGAAAAGTACGACTATAGATCCAATACAAGCTTGGAGGATCGCGCCCGCGAGACGCACAGCAACATCACCTGGTTACTGTCGCGCTCCTGATCACTCAGTACGTAATCCCGATGGTCGACCTCCCCTTCCAGCACGGTGCATTCACAGGTACGGCAGAGCCCCTCCCGACAGGAATAAGGCATTGATACGCCCACTGCTTCAAGCACATCCAATACGCTGGATTGGGCAGGCACAGTATATTCCACGCCACTCTGAGCCAATGCGATCGTGAAGCTCGAGTCCTGGCCGTTTCGCTGCGAATCAACATCTGCAACAGGCGCGGAGAATCGCTCAAAATGAATATTCTGAGCCGGCATCACCGCCCGGGCTACATCATCAACTGCATCCATTAGTGGTGCAGGGCCGCAACAATACAGATGCTCTCCTGGCCTGGCCTGGCCAATGAAGGCTTTCAAATCCGGCCGCCCCTGATGCTCGTCATCAAGGTGCAATGTCACCCGATCTGCTGGTATCTCCTGGTAGTAAGCGGCACGAGCCCTATTACGTGCACAGTACAACAACTGCCAGGGCTTATCGTGCACCTCGCACCATCGGATCATGCTCAAGACCGGGGTTATGCCAATTCCACCCGCGATAAACACATAGCCGGGAGCGTTGGTGTCCAAACCAAAATGATTGCGCGGCGCACTGATCTCTACAGTTTGTCCAGCTTTGAAGTGCTCATGGATGAACGAAGAGCCTCCTCTGGATGGAACTGCCAACCCGATGCCAAGTTGGTAGCCTCCACCCGCGCCGTGACACTGATGAATCGAGTATTGCCTGATAAGACCATTAGGCAGGCGCACATCAATATGCGCGCCTGGCTCAGCGAGTACGAGCGGCTGCTCAGTGATTGGACAGAGCAGGATATCGAGAATGCCCTCTGCTACCTGAGCGACCGACTCGATGCGGACCTCCCGCCACTCAGCCACGAGCGACCTCCTGAATTTGTACTGGATTCGACGCTGCCTGCTCGGCGGCGTAGGTTTTGGCGACCAGCCAGCGGAAGTAGGACAGCGCTGCATCGGCCCCAATAGGGATCATCTTGAAGTCAGGCATCAAATTAAGACTGTGATCCTGGGCGTGGATCATTTCACTGTCTTCCTTGAAGGCCGTGATCACCTGCTGATGGATCGCCTCTGTTACCGCAGGCTCGTCCAGCGAGAAGTTGTGAGGTTGTGCGAAGAAATAGTGGGTCGAGGTATCCGTTTCCGGTGTCAGTGCCTGGGTACTACGGAATTCTGCCGCGTCAACGCGCGCGCCCTCCTTTGCGCCCAATCCCGTTGGCTGCATGCCCGAATCCATCAGGAAAATACCTGGAAGAATAAAGTCGTAGATGTTCCAACGGTCCACCATGCCAGGGTAGTTCTTCACATTCTGCACAAAAGGAGCAGGCTTGATGCCCTCCCCCCAACGGGTGACTCGTACACCATTGGGAAGCTTTTTAACTTCAGGAATACAGGCTGCATATGCTTCGTCACCGCCCAGAGTAGTCGGATGGACATAGGGCAAGTGGGCAAGGTCGAGCAAATTATCGGCAATCAACAAGTAGTTGGTCGCATAGTGGGTATACCCCTCCAAGCTTCTCCATTCGGGATCGTCCAGCCAGTGCGTATCTGGGATTAGCGACTCGTCAGCGAGTGCCACATCGCCCATCCAGATCCAGATCCATTTGTGCCGTTCCACGATCGGAAATGTCCGCACTTTGGCTTGGGGGGGAATACGATCCTGACCGGGGATTTCTATGCATGCACCGCTGGTGTCGAATACCAGGCCGTGATACATGCAGCGCACACTGTCGCCCTCCAGGCGACCCTTTGACAGAGGAGCACCGCGGTGACAGCAACGGTCCTCAAACGCAATTGCCTTGCCGCTGGTATCTCGCCAAAGGGTCACAGGAACGTTCAAAAGCGTGCGGGCGAGAAAGCCCCCGCTGGGGACCTCAGACGACCAAGCGGCCACATACCAGGCGTTTTTCAGAAGCATACAAAGACCTCATCACCAATTCTTTTTATAGATATCCACCGCGGGGGTGGCTTGCCAGATTGATGATATGACCTGATCATGCATGCGCACAGATCATACGGCGCATACACAGCATGCATGACATACATGAAAGAAAACTCGACTTGAATCTTCTTCTTGCATTCGATGCGTTATTACGTGAAGGCAGCGTCACCAAGGCCGCTGATCAGCTTGGCTTGACCCAGAGCGCCATGAGTCACGCGCTGCGTCGGTTGAGAGATTTTTATGCCGACCCCCTGTTTGTCAGAGTTGGCGATGTTATGCGCCCTACCCCGTACGCAGAAGGCTTGGCCCCGCTGGTGCTAGAGATCATCTCTACTGTGCGGGTAAAGCTCATGACTCAGGCTTCTTTCGATCCCGCTACATCCCGGCGGGTCTTCAGCTTCTGCATGAGCGATATGGGAGAGTTGGTTTTTTTGCCGCGCTTGATCGAGCGATTACGAAGCATCGCTCCGCACTGCCGCATCCGCACGATCCAGGCCCCCAGCGAGAAAATTGCGGCCTGCCTGGAGTCAGGAGACGCCGATTTGGCACTCGGTTCGCCATATCTGGAAGCGCCCGAATTGTTCCGACAAGAACTGTTCCCCCACACCTTCGCCTGCATCGTGAGCCACAAGAGCACGATGACCCAAACTGATTTTACGATCGAACGTTTTCTTAGCATGCAGCATGTATCTGTGACGCTCTCGGATCGAAGCGGCCTGTACGATCGGGCGATCGACGAAGGGGGAGTAAAACGCGACATCTACCTCACCACTCCGCACTTCCTGATGGTGCCGATGATCCTTGAAAACAACCCTACCTTGGTCGCGACCGTGCCCAGGGAATTGGCCCGGGTTTTTGAACGTTACAATGCCGTTAGAATGCTGGAGCCCCCGATGCCACTACCGAAATTTTCCCTGCGCCAGTATTGGCATCCCCGACACCATCACGACCCCGCGAATATCTGGCTTCGCCAGATGACGAAAGAGCTTTTTGACAATTTCATGAGCTGATGGAATTGAGGCGTCGGTAAGCACTTGGCGTGACACCTTGTCGGTCCGCAAATGCCGCGCTGAATTTCGCTGCGTTGGGGAAACCCACGTTACGGCCAATTTCAGAAATCGGCACATCCGATTTCGCGAGTTGGTCGCGCGCGACCTGTACACGGAGATCCAGCAGGTATTGATAGGGTGAACGGCCTGCAGACTCTTTGAAAGCGCGATAAAAATGACTCTCCGAACATCCGCAGAGTCTTGCGAGGTCTGATACCCGTAGGGGATCCGACAGATGCTCCGCCATTTCCTGCTGCACTCGCCTAAGCACCTCCGAGGAGAGGCCGCCTTGCACCGTCAGGCGGCTGACGCCTGAGGGCCGATCCAAGGTGGAGTATCGCAGGTGCAAATGCTCCACGATCTTCTCGTGCATACCACGCAGCAGTTCCGCTCGACGGTGCCCTTCCTCGAGGGGATAGGACAAGAGCATCAAGAAAAGTCCTTCGATCCAAGGATCCTTAGCCCCTAAAGCATTACGAAAATAGGCAGGCATGGGCTTGATTGCCAGTGTTGACTCATCTTCGCCGGAACTGTCTGGCCAGAGATAAAGCTGCGCGAAATCAAGCGTGCCGTGCAATCGCCATTCGTAAGAGCCGGGCCCGGTGATGGCCAAGGAGCGCGCTTTGACGCCCGCACATGCTCTTCGTCCTTGGTGAATGCTGTCGACTCGGGTACTACCCGCAATGTGGTAGGTCAATCGGACCTCCTCAAGGGCAGCCTCGCTGAGCTCCAGATCATTCGCATGCCACATCGCCGCCGCTGGTCTGCCCTGTGCATCGTCCAGTCGCCACTTCAACTCCGCGTTAGGGTTTGATCGAAGGGCTTCAAACGCTGACGCTCCCTCGCTTCGTTCAAGTACTCCAGGCATTTGCACTCCCATTTTACTGATGACAATTCCTGCCACGCTTACCAAATCCTACCGGGCAATTTTCATGCACATGTTAACAACCGCTCGATCATGCTTATAGTCTGCTCAAACCAACAACAAAAGCGAGCAACACGATGAATGGTAACTTTCAAGGCAAAGCGGGCATTATCACCGGCGCGGCAGGTGGTATCGGCAGTGCAACCGCTAGACGCCTTTCTGCCGAAGGAGCCCAGCTCCTGCTTGTCGACCGCAATGAAGTCGCGCTCAAAACGTTGGTAGACGAGATCCGCGCACTGGGTGGCGAATGCGACTTTGCGGTAGCCGATGTTTCTGAAGACGCATCGGTCCAGGCCTACGTTGCCCAGGCAAGCAACACCTTTGACCGCATCGACTTTTTCTTCAATAACGCCGGCATCGAAGGGCCTATGTGCTCAGTTCTGACGTTTCAGGAGGCTGATTTTGACAAGGTCATAGCAGTCAACTTGAAAGGTGTCTTCCTTGGAATGCGCTATGTCTTGCCGATCATGGTGAAACAAGGTTTCGGCTCCATCGTGAACACCGGCTCCATCGCGAGCGCACGTGGACTAGCTGGTTCGATCGCATACACCGCAGCTAAACACGCCGTGCTGGGGATGGTGCGCACAGGTGCCGCCGACCTCGCTGGCACAAATGTTCGTTTGAACTGCGTAATGCCTGGGATGGTTGATACCCCCATGCTGCGAAAAATCATTCATGAGACCTTTGACGGCGACCTGAATAAAGGCCTGAAAGGCATGGGCAGCGTTTCGCCAATGCATCGCGTTGCACAGCCTGAGGAAATCGCGGCTGGCGTAGTTTTCCTACTCTCGGACGATGCAAGTTTCATTAATGGCGTTGCACTGCCGATTGATGGCGGCACGCTGGCCACAATTCCCTACAACGGGTAGCCACTGTAAGTTCAAGCCAAAATATAATAACGAGGAGATACCCATGACCGCTTCTATGAATGCTCCACTGCCTATGTCGTTGCACGTAGACACCGACGCGTTTCCCTTCGCCCGCGACTACTACGCGGAAGGTCTAAACCTGAAGTTACTTCAGGCAGATGTCGAGGGTGGCGTATTCGCCGTACGGATCAGCTTTGCTCCTGGCGTGCAATTGCCCCCTCATAAACATACCGGCGCGGTGCATGCCTACACCTTGAAGGGTGAATGGACCTATTTGGAGCACGTTGGGTCGCCATCGAGCACCGCAGGCTCGTACCTTTATGAGCCACCAGGTTCGGTCCATACGCTAAAGGTCGCCGACCACAACACCGAAGAAACTGATGTCGTATTCATCATATATGGCGCTATGCTACTGCTCGACGATCACGGCAATATCACTGGTGTGCTGGATGCTCAAAGTCAGCATGACGATTGGACCAAAGCCCTCCGAAGCCAAAATGATCACATCCCAGCGTTCATTACTGGCGGACAAATTGGTTACTTTCAAGAGCACTAAATAAATGACAAGCGCCAGCCTCACAACAGAGGCTGGCGTCTAAATGCCCGCTCATCCGTTTATCAAAGCATGATCAGCTCCGCACTTGGAGACTGAGAATAGCACTCATCAATAATAAAAATAACAGCCGAGACGACAATGTTACACACTAAGCGCCTTGCTGCGAGTTTCAGCCTACTCGCCCTTTCAAATGTGCTTTGGGCAGATGTAAAACCGGATCCCGGCGATTACACCGCATTACCTAATGGCACTGACCTTCTGATTTTCTACCAGCAAAACCTCCGAGCTGAAGACTATTACACCAACGGCAAGAAGAGCCCGCAAAAACTTGATCTGAAGTTAGATCTAGGGGTTTTCAAGTACGTTCATTTCGCTCAGTTTTTCAACACCGGCTACACATGGGCCCCGCAATTCTTTATCCCTTATGGCAGGCAGCGGATTGGCGACAACAATCAAATGTCGGGGGTTGGCGATGCATCAGTTGGCGCAACGGTCTGGACGATCGCTGATCGTCAGCGCGATAGGTACCTGGGCTGGTCGGCATTTTTCACTGCCCCTACCGGTAGCCACCGCAATGAAGGTTTTTCTCTCAGCGATGATCGATATGCCGCAGACTTCCAGATAGCCTACCTACGCAGACTATCTTCGAAAATCAGTTGGGATGTCATTGCAGAAACCGAATTTTATTCTAAAAGCGTTCATACACGCAGTTCCAAGGATCCATTATTCCAGCTTCACAACCACCTGCGGTACCATTTAACGCCAGACACTTGGGCTGCAGTCACCTATCGGCATAGTTGGGGCAGTAAAACTTCACTTTCGGGAACCACCTTAACCACCAACCGAAATAACGGAGCATTGGTTTTTTCATTGGCCACGTCCCTTACCCCCCAAGTCCAAGTACTTGGTCAGCTTATGCACGACACGGTAGTCAGTGAAGGGGCTAAAATGGAAAATTCTCTTCAGCTTAGATTCGTATACGCTTATTAAGCGCCGTAGCATCAAGAATTTCAGCACCACTTGCCGCAAGAGTGTCACATGAATGATGGCGCATAGGTTTGGTGCCGTTCATGGGCAGGAAATTATCTGCCTGCGATTACGAGCTCCTAGCCGCCAATGCAACCTTTAACCAGCACGCGCCGCGTGACGGCTTGATCCACGCGGCAGCGTCGCACATCGCGTGCGGGTTTAAGGCTCGATACGTTTGAGCTCATTCAACAGATCCATTAACTGCTGCAGCTTAGCCTCTCCAAACTGAGATTGGATTTTCTGATAGTTACGCTCCATTCCCTCGCGCATAGAGGTATAGCATCTTTCACCCACCTCAGTAAGGGAGACAAAGACTCTCCGTTGATCCTGTGAACTTTTATTCCGAAGCACCAACCCGTCTCGTTCTAGCCTACTCAGAACGCCTGTCATACTGGGTTTTAGTATACAGGCCAACTGGGCTAACTGATGACTCTCAAGCTCGCCTTGCTGGCTGAGTATGCGGATAACACGCCACTGCTGCTCGGTCAGATCATGTTCGTTAAGCAATGGCCTGAAAAATGCCATCGCAGCCTCCCTGGCCTGGAGAAGGCTCAATGTGAGTGAAGGTGGCGTACTGGACATGGTGGGACCTTAGTAATGGAAGTTCGCAAGAATAGAGTCATTATCAACGATCAACAACAATACTGTGAATGCCCCCGGTCACCGCCAACAACAAGCAGCACACATTTTCCATCCGAGCCTGAAGACAGTTTTGAATGAGCAGGACGGACGCGGCACATCGGTTCCAGGGTTTTTCAGCCTGAGGTGAGGGTCAACGACGGCTGCCTCGCGTCAGATCGGCAGCAGAGCCCTTGACCTTCGTTAACATATTAACTATAACGTTAACACATTAACGAATATTGGGGGCAGCGCGCTGCCCCACCTGCCAGGAGAGAAGCATGAGCCATGCGTTGCATGACGTTGCAAACGGCACCTTGTTCGGCGTAGCGCTGAACTACAACGGTCTGCTGCAGCAGCGTCTTACCGAGTTCGAACAGCCGCCCTACAAACAGGCGCCAGTTAAGCCGGTACTGTTCATCAAGACCCCGAACACTCGTAACTCCCACGGCGCAGAAGTCATCCATCCCGCTGGCGGCGAACGCCTCCAGCCGGGCCCTGCCCTAGGCGTTGTGATAGGCAAGGACGCCAGCCGAGTGAGCGTGGCCGATGCGCTGACGCACGTGGCCGGGTACACCATCGTCAATGAATACAGCCTGCCGGAAGACAGTTACTACCGCCCTGCGGTCAAGGCCAAATGCCGCGACGGCTTCTGCGCCATAGGTCCGGACCTTGTCCCGGTATCAGCCATCACCGACCCACATCAGCTGACCCTGAAGCTGTATGTGAACGGTGTAGTCGCTCAGGAGAACAGCACCGCCAACATGGTACGCAGCGTCCCGCAACTGATTGCCGAACTGAGTGAGTTCATGACCCTGCACGCCGGCGACATCGTGATCACCGGCACCCCCGAGGGCCGCGTCGATGTCCAGCCAGGTGACCGCGTCGATATCGAGATCGACGGCCTGGGCAAGCTGACCAACTACATCGTCGCCGAGTGAGGAATTACCTGTGAAACACGCCCGTATCCAGTTCGACGGCCAGGTTCATGACGTTACTGTCGAAGACGATCACCTGCGCCTGGCCGATGGCCGCCTAGTGCATCAGGACCAGGTCACCTGGCTGCCACCGGCCACCGGCAGCATGTTCGCCCTGGGCCTGAACTACGCCGACCACGCCAAGGAGCTGGCCTTCGCGCCACCCACCGAACCCTTGGCCTTCATCAAGTCGCCGGGCACCTACACCGGCCACAACCAGGTCACCTGGCGCCCAGACAACGTCGAGTACATGCATTACGAGTGCGAGCTGGTCGCGGTCATCGGCAAGCCGGCAAAAAACGTCAAGCGTGAAAACGCCCTGGACTATGTAGCCGGCTACACCGTGTGCAACGACTACGCCATCCGCGACTACCTGGAAAACTACTACCGCCCCAACCTGCGGGTAAAAAACCGCGACGCCACCACCCCGGTCGGCCCGTGGATCGTCGATGCGGCCGATGTGCCAGACGTCAGCAACCTGAAGCTGCGCACCTGGATCAACGGTGAGCTGAAGCAGGAAGGCACCACCGCGGACATGATCTTCGACATCCCGCACCTCATCGAATACTTCTCCAGCTTCATGACCCTGCAACCGGGCGACATGATCGCCACCGGCACGCCAGAAGGCCTGGCCGATGTGGTGCCGGGTGACGAAGTGGTGGTGGAAGTGGAAGGCGTCGGTCGCCTGGTCAACCGTATCGTCAGCGAAGCTGACTTCTTCAAGAACAACAAGGCATGAGCAGCATGATCAAGCACTGGATCAACGGCCGTGAGGTCGAGAGCAAAGACACCTTCGTCAACTACAACCCGGCCACCGGCGACGCCATCTGCGAAGTCGCCAGCGGCGGCGCCGAGGAAGTGGCCCAGGCTGTGGCTGCGGCCAAGGAAGCCTTCCCCAAGTGGGCCAACACCCCGGCCAAGGAACGTGCCCGGCTGATGCGCAAGCTGGGTGAGCTGATTGAGCAGAACGTGCCGAAACTCGCCGAGCTGGAAACCCTCGACACCGGCCTGCCGATCCACCAGACCAAGAACGTGCTGATCCCGCGTGCCTCGCACAACTTCGACTTCTTCGCCGAAGTGTGCACGCGCATGGACGGCCATACCTACCCGGTCGACGACCAGATGCTCAACTACACCCTGTACCAGCCGGTGGGTGTGTGCGGCCTGGTAAGCCCATGGAACGTGCCGTTCATGACGGCTACCTGGAAGACTGCGCCGTGCCTGGCGCTGGGCAACACCGCCGTGCTGAAGATGAGCGAGCTGTCGCCGCTGACCGCCAACGAACTGGGCCGCCTGGCGGTAGAAGCCGGCATCCCCAACGGGGTGCTGAACGTGATCCAGGGTTACGGCGCTACCGCCGGCGATGCCCTGGTCCGCCACCCCGATGTGCGCGCCATTTCCTTCACCGGCGGTACCGCCACCGGCAAGAAGATCATGCAGACCGCAGGCCTTAAAAAGTACTCGATGGAACTGGGCGGCAAGTCGCCCGTGCTGATCTTCGAAGACGCAGACCTTGAGCGTGCGCTGGACGCCGCGCTGTTCACCATCTTCTCGCTGAACGGCGAGCGCTGCACCGCCGGCAGCCGCATCTTCATCCAGGAAAGCGTGTACCCGCAGTTTGTCGCAGAGTTTGCGGCGCGCGCCAAGCGCCTGATCGTAGGTGACCCGACCGACCCGAAAACCCAGGTCGGTTCGATGATCACCCAGCAGCACTATGACAAGGTCACCGGGTACATCCGCATTGGCATCGAAGAAGGTGCACGCCTGGTCGCCGGGGGCCTGGAGCGCCCGGCCAACCTGCCTGCGCACCTGGCCAAGGGGCAGTTCATCCAGCCCACCGTATTCGCCGACGTGAACAACAAGATGCGCATTGCCCAGGAAGAAATCTTTGGCCCGGTGGTGTGCCTGATCCCGTTCAAGGACGAAGCCGAGGCGCTGCAACTGGCCAACGACACCGAGTA